>CAZHLV010000170.1:0-16166 GCA_964533415.1 uncultured Hyphomicrobiales bacterium | reverse complement strand
AAGCTGTTTGCCGGGCCTTGTGATTTCCTCCTCAGCGCCACGAGCATGGATAACCTGCCCGGCGGCGAAGCGCCCGAGATTGCCTTTGCCGGGCGCTCCAATGTGGGCAAGTCCAGCCTGCTCAACGCGCTCACCGCCCGCAAGACCCTGGCGCGCACTTCCAATACGCCGGGGCGCACCCGCCAGCTCAACGCCTTTTCACTGGGCGGCAAGATCATCCTGATTGACATGCCCGGCTATGGCTATGCCCGCGCCGGCAAGCAACTGATTGCCAACTGGACGGCGCTGGTACGCGATTACCTGCGCGGCCGCGCCCGGCTCAGGCGGGTGTTCTTGCTGATTGACGCCCGCCACGGGATCAAGAAAAACGATATCGAAGTGATGCAGCTCATGGATACCAGCGCGGTTTCCTACCAGGTCGTGCTGACCAAGGCCGACAAGGTAAAAGCCGCGGAATTGCAAGAGGTTCAGGAAAAAACCGCCCGGATCCTGGCCAGGCACCCCGCCGCTTTTCCCGAACTGGTCACCACCTCAAGCCGCAAATCCCGCGGGCTGGAAGACTTGCGGGCACAAATTGCCGCCCTGGCCCTCGATCAGCGTTGAGCTTGAAGAGGAAAATGGTGTAAGAAAGCCTTTGTAATGATTGACAAACCCGACCATAAGCTCAAAACCCGGCGCAGCAAAATTGATCCGGACCTGCATTTCCAGGCCAGCCTGCTTTCTGAAGCGCTGCCCTATATGCAGCATTACGACAACCAGACCGTGGTGATTAAATATGGCGGTCACGCCATGGGAGACGAGCGCCTTGCGCGGCTGTTTGCCCGCGACGTGGTCTTGCTCAAGCAATCGGGCCTCAATCCGGTAATCGTCCATGGCGGCGGCCCGCAGATCGGCGGAATGCTGGAGCGTCTCGGGGTCAAGAGCGAGTTCGCCGGCGGCTTGCGCGTTACCGATGCCCAGACCATCGAGATCGTTGAAATGGTGCTTTCAGGCTCCATCAACAAGCAGATTGTCAGCAATATTGGCCGTCACGGCGGCAAGGCGGTGGGTATCTCGGGCAAGGACGCCAACCTCATGATTGCCCGCAAGACCGAGCGGCGCACGGTGATCGATCCCGATTCCAACCTGGAGAAGGTGGTGGACCTGGGCTTTGTCGGCGAGCCTGAACAGGTCAAGCCGCATATCATCAACATTATCATCAATTCCGACCTGATCCCCGTGATCGCCCCCATCGGCATGTCGCGTTCGGGCGAGACCTATAACATCAACGCCGATACCTTTGCCGGGGCGCTGGCTGCCGCCATGGGCGCCAAGCGCCTGTTGCTGCTCACCGATATCCACGGTGTCCTTGACGAAAATGGTGAATTGATTGAAACTCTCAGCGTTGCGCAGGCGCGGGCGCTGATTAAGGAGGGAACCGCAAAAGGCGGTATGATCCCGAAACTGGAAACCTGCATTCAGGCGGTTGAAGGCGGTGTTGAGGCTGTTGTTATCAATGACGGGCGGGTTCCCCACGCCCTTCTCTTGGAGTTATATACCGAACATGGCGCCGGAACGCTCATTTCCTGACATGATGAAAAATCACGTAAAAGCCTCTCTTGTGATGATCGCTTTGCTTGGCGCGGTGCTGGTTCCGCAAGGCGCCCAGGCCAAGTACAGTATCTGCAATGAAACCAGCTATGTGCTCGAAGCGGCCACCGGTTCGCAGGAGAACGGCGTTTTGACCACCCAGGGCTGGTTCCAGGTTTTACCCGGCCAGTGCAAGGTGGCGCTCAAGCAGGATCTTGAAAAACGCAGCTATTATCTTTTTGCCCGCACCATTTCGCTTTACGACCAGATCTTGAGGCGGTTTTCCGGCGGGCGGAAATTGTGTATCAGCACCTCGGATTTTCTCATAAAGGGGGCGGAAAAATGCAGTGATCCGGCCCAGACCTATGAAAAATTCATCGAGATCAAGCCGGAAAAACCCGACTGGAAAACCTCCCTCACCGAAGATGTTGGCTACAAGCCCCCGCAAGCCGCCATGGCCGGGTTGCAACGCCTGCTTGCCATGGCCGGTTACGATATCGGCGGTATTGACGGCATTGCCGGGGGGATGACCAACCGGGCCCTGGAAGATTTCATGGCCAAGGCCGGTCTGGAAAAGGCCGGCAAGACCTCGCCGGATGTGTTCAACGCCCTGATAAGCGCCGTGCGCAAGCGCCAAACCGAATCGGGGCTGCAAATCTGCAACGAAACCCGGTTTCTCGTCTGGTCATCCATTGGCCAGCACGAGGGTGAAGACATCATCACCCGCGGCTGGTACAAGGTGCTGCCCGGCGAGTGTATCCGCCCGTTGCGCAAGCCGCTGGACGGTCAGGTGATCTATTCTTATGGCGAGGCGGTTGACGACAAGGGCCAGATCGCAGTGAAAAGCGGCATCAAGCTGATCTGGGCGGGCAAATACCAGCTCTGCACCAGGAAAACCCGCTTTACCATCGAAACCCAGGGGAAATGCCAAGGTGAAGGGCTTTCCATAACTGCATTCCGCAAGATTGACCTGGGCGGCGCCAAAAGCTGGACCATCCGCTATACCGAGCCGCAATGAGGGACGGTTTCGCCCATATCCAAAGCTGGATTTTCGATCTCGACAATACCCTCTACCCGTTCGACAACGGCCTGTTTGCCCAGATCGACAGGCGCATGGGCGAATTTATCGCCCGCCATTTCGGCATCGATCCGCTCAAAGCCCGGCGCATCCAGAAACATTATTTCAAAACCTATGGCACTACCCTGAACGGGCTGATGACACAACACGGGATAAAACCGGAGGAATATCTCGATTTTGTTCATGATATCGACCATTCCTCCATCAAGCCCGACCCGGCGCTCTCAAGCGCCCTGACCGCCCTGCCGGGAGAAAAAATCATCTATACAAACGCCTCCGCAAGTCATTCAAAACGGGTCTTGGAGCGTTTGGGCATAGATGGTCTTTTTGACCGGATTTACGATATTGCCGCCAGCGGTTACGAACCAAAGCCTTGCAAGACCTCCTATGAACGCTTTCGCGAACAGACCGGAATCACGCCGCAAAGCTCTATCATGTTTGAAGATATGGCGGGCAATCTGGAAGTGGCCCATGACATGGGGATGCTGACCGTGCTGGTGAAAACCGGCGACAGCCACCCCGATAGCGGGCAGGGCCTGCTGGGTACAGGGGATGAGCCTTACGTGGATTATGTCACCACCGACCTGGCCGGGTTCTTGAGTGCAATCACGAAAAAACGCGAGGCTTACTCGGAAATATAGTGTTTCCGGACATGCTCGCGTACATCCCACGTGCAATTCAGGCCGGGCTGAAACACCACCAGGTCACCGGCCCCGATCTCCACCGGATCGCCGTCTTCGGGGGTAATGACCACCTGGCCTTCGAGGATATAACAGGTCTCCTTCCCCCCATATCCCCAGCCAAACTTTGCCGGATGATGGTCCCAGATCGGCCAGCCGAACACCCCCATGGTTTCCAGTTCTGATTTTTCCGGATTATGCCGGACTTCTATTTTACTCATCCGATTCTGCTCCTGTGCGACCTTCTTTGGAGATTGGACACCAGTTTAGCTATTGACCCTTTCTGTACAGTTAAGGTTGACTTAAACCCCAGTCCAACTAATCTCCGGCAAAACACGAACACAGCCAATATCAGGAAACCCGTGACAATGAGCCTTGAATCCCTGCAAAACACCATTGAAGACGCCTTTGAAAACCGCGGCGAGATCACCCCGCAAACCACCGGCGAGGTCCGCGAGGCGGTTGACGCCGCGCTTGATCTGCTCGATAGCGGCAAGGCGCGGGTTGCGCAAAAGCAGGATGGGGAATGGGTGGTCAACCAGTGGCTCAAAAAAGCCGTGCTGCTCTCGTTTTCCCTCAATGACATGACCATGATTCCCGGCGGACCGGGCGGCTCGGGCTGGTGGGACAAGGTGCCGGGCAAGTTTGAAGGCTGGGGCGAGGGAGAATTCAAGGCCGCCGGTTTCCGCGCCGTGCCCAACTGCGTGGTGCGCCGCTCCGCCTATATCGCGCCTTCTGTCGTGCTGATGCCCTCTTTCGTCAACCTGGGGGCCTATGTCGATAGCGGCACCATGGTTGATACCTGGGTCACGGTCGGCTCCTGCGCCCAGATCGGCAAGAATGTGCACCTGTCCGGCGGGGTTGGCATTGGCGGGGTCCTGGAGCCCTTGCAGGCCGGGCCGGTCATCATCGAGGATAATTGCTTCATCGGTGCGCGTTCTGAAGTCGTCGAGGGGGTCATCGTTGGCGAAGGCTCGGTGATCTCCATGGGCGTGTTCATCACCAGCACCACCAAGATCATCGACCGCACAACCGGCGAGATCTACTATGGCAGGGTGCCGCCCTATTCGGTTGTTGTCTCCGGCTCCATGCCCGGCAAGCCGCTGCCCGATGGAACGCCGGGGCCGAATCTTTACTGCGCCGTGATCGTCAAGCGGGTTGACGAGCGCACCCGCTCCAAGACCTCCATCAACGATCTGCTGCGCGATTAGGCCACGTAGAACGGGAGGTTGCATGAAACGGCTGTTTTTTACCTTCGAAGGGCGCATGGGACGAAAATCCTTCTGGACCGGCTCCATCCTCTTGTTCCTGGTGATGCTGGCCGGGTTTCTCGTCTATCTTGCCATTGTCGGCTATGACACGGTCATGAACGCGCCCACCGGCAGCCGGTCCTCGGCGATCGTCAGCTTCATGATCTCGCTCATCCTGTTCGCCCCCTGGCTGGCCCTGCTCGTCAAGCGACTGCATGACCGGGGCAAATCCGGCTGGTGGAGCGCCATGTTCCTGGCGCCGGAATATACCTACCAGTTTCTCGATGCCTTTGGCGTCACCGGCGGGTTTGGCCGTTTCAACATGGTGGATTACACTGTTGGCGGACTTTATGCCGCCGTTACGCTCTGGCTGCTGGTCGAGCTGGGATTCCTGAAGGGCAGCACGGGTGAAAACGCCTATGGCCCCGACCCGCTTGCGCCGTGAAGAAGGCAAACACGAATGACCCATGATCCCATCGCCCTGACCCGGGAGCTTGTTCGCTGCCCCTCGGTAACGCCCGATTCGGGTGCGGCGCTCGATATTGTCGAAAAACACCTTGAATCGGCAGGTTTTACCTGCACGAGGCTGCCCTTCACGCAAGAGGGCACTCCCGATGTGGACAATCTTTACGCCCGTATCGGCAACGCTGCGCCGCATATCTGCTTTGCCGGTCATGTTGACGTGGTCCCGGCAGGCGAGGCAGGCGGCTGGACCTACCCACCCTTTGGCGGCGAGATCGCCGATGGCGTCCTGTACGGGCGCGGCGCGGTGGACATGAAAGGCGCGGTGGCCTGCTTCATGACCGCCGTCATGAACTGGCTGGAGGGTCATGATGTGCCCGGTTCCATCAGCTTTCTAATCACCGGCGATGAAGAAGGCCCCTCTATCAACGGCACGAAGAAAATGCTCGAATGGCTCGAAGAACACGGCGAGGTGCCGGATCATTGCATCGTCGGCGAGCCATCAAACCCAAAGGTGCTGGGCGAGGCCATCAAGATCGGGCGGCGCGGCACCTTGAGCGCACGGCTTACCGTTCACGGTGTCCAGGGCCATGCCGCCTATCCGCACCTGGCGGACAACCCGGTGCACAAGATCATCGAGATGCTGCACCGGATCACCGCCAAGCCGCTTGACGGGGGCACCGCGTTTTTTGAACCCTCCTCCTTGCAGGTCACCGGCATTGAAACCGGCAATCCGGCCACCAACGTCATCCCGGCGCAAATCACCGCCCGGTTCAATATCCGTTTTAACGAAACCCATAACGCCGCCGGGCTGAAAAGCTGGATGAGGGGTGAATTCGACGCGGTGATCGATGAAATGGGCGGAGCCTATGATCTTGACTTTGACCCTTATGGCGATGTTTTCCGCACCCGGCCCGGCCCGCTGATCGATGTTGTCAGGGAGGCCGTGGCCAGCGTCACCGGAACCGAGCCGGAGCTGACCACCAATGGCGGCACATCCGATGCCCGTTTCATCAAGGATTATTGCCCGGTGATCGAGTTCGGCCTCACCGGCCAGACCATGCACAAGCTCGATGAATGCGTAGCGGTTGAAGACCTGCAAAACCTCACCCAAATCTACACCCTTGTGCTGGATGGCTATTTTGCCCGGTTTTGATGAAATTCTCGCTTCGCTGCGCGGCGCCTGGCGGCTGTTTCTGCGCGATGAGCGCGGCTATGAGGATTTCAACATCACCATAGGCGGGTTCTGGCGCTCCTTTGCCGTTATTTTCCTGATCTTCCCGCTCTATTACATCGCCTTTCAGGCCGAGCAGCAGATCATGAAAGCCGCGGCTGAAGATACCTCCATGATTATCGGCGAGACCTCTTTTGGCATCGTCGCCATGGGCCTGATTATCGACTGGTTTGCCTATCCGGCCCTGATGGCGTTCTTGGCCCGCATGTTCAGCCTTGGCAGGCGCTACGTGCCCTATATCGTTGCCTATAACTGGACATCATTGCTCCTCATGGCGCTGATGATGCCCTCCTTCTTGTTGTTTCTCGGCGGGTTTATCGCCCCGGGCACCGCCATGGGGATCAATTTCACCCTCACTGTCTTTGCCCTTTATATCCACTGGTACGTGGCGTTCAGCGCCCTGAAGGTTACCGGCGTTCAGGCCTCGGCCTTTGTCGCCATAGATCTCTTGATGTCGATCACCATAAATCTGGGCATGGGCCGCCTGGCGGGCTGAAAAACAGGTTCACCTGTCCTCTCGCGCCCTCCTGCGCCCCCTCCCCGCCACCCTTCACAAAAACCTGAGGGCGGTGGGGAGAGGGCGCCCTCCCGGTAAAACAAACCCTGCTACGGATAATCGATCTTGTGCAGGTAAAGCCCGTGCGCCGGGGCCACCGGGCCGCAGGCGGCGCGATCGCGAGCCTTCAGGATCACGCCAATTTTGGCTTCGGGCCATGAGCCGTCCCCCACCTTTTTCAAACTGCCCACGATGGAACGCACCTGCCGGTGCAGGAACGAGCGCGCCGCCACGTTGATCTCCACCCCGTCGCCATAGCGCGAGATGGAGATCTCATCCAGCGTTTTGACCGGTGATTTCGCCTGGCACCGGGCATCGCGAAAGGTGGTGAAATCATGCTTGCCCACCAGCGCTTGCGCTGCCCGGTGCATGGCTTTGGCATCAAGCGGCGGCATAACATGCCACGCGGTGCCGCGCTCAAGGGTGAGCGGCGCACGGCGGTTTACGATGATATACAGATATGTCCGTTGCACCGCGTCAAAGCGGGCGTGAAAATCATCATCAACAGCCTGGGCTTCAAGCACCGCCACCGGATGCGGGCGCAAATGCGCGTTCATGGCATCGCGGATCACATCCTCGCGCCATACCTTGCCCAGGTCCACATGTGCCACCTGCCCATGGGCATGCACCCCCGCATCGGTGCGCCCCGCGCCCTGAACCGTAACCGCCTCGCCGGAAAAGCCCTTCACGGCGGCTTCCAGCGCCCCTTGCACCGAGGCCCCGTTTTCCTGCCGCTGCCAGCCCACGAAAGGCGCGCCGTCATATTCGATAATGAGCTTGTAACGCGGCATCAGTCCGCCACGACGCCCTCAGGGGCGGCCTCCAGGTCAAACGCCGCCGCCATCAGCGCTCTGGTGTAATCGGTCTTTGGATGATCGAAAACCTCCACCGCCGGGCCTTGTTCTACCACCTTGCCCATGCGCATCACCACCACGTCATTGGCCAGCGCCCGAACCACTTTCAGATCATGGCTGATAAACAGGTAGGCCAGGTCGTGGCGCTTTTGCAGATCGCGCAGCAGGTCGACGATCTGCGCCTGCACCGACATGTCGAGCGCGCTGGTGGGCTCGTCCAGCATGACGAATCTGGGGCGCAGCACCATCGCCCTTGCAATGGCGATGCGCTGGCGCTGGCCGCCGGAAAACTCATGCGGATACCGGTCAAGGCTTTCGGCCCCGATGCCCACCTCTTCAAGCACCTCGGCGGCGCGGCGGCGGCGCTCGTTATAGGCCACCCCCTGCACCACCAGCCCTTCTTCCACGATCTGCGCAATCGACATGCGCGGGCTCAGGGAGCCAAACGGGTCCTGGAACACCGCCTGGATCTCGTGGCGCAGCGGGCGCATCTGCTTGAAGGAATATTCATCAATATCGCGGCCCAGGAAGGCAATTTTTCCCTTGCTGGAGATCAGCCTGAGCAGCGCCAGCCCGAGCGTCGTCTTGCCCGAGCCCGACTCGCCCACGATGCCCAGGGTCTGCCCCTCGCGGATTTTCACCGAGATATCATCCACCGCCTTGATATGCCCGACCGTCTTGCGGAAAAATCCCTTGCGGACCGGGAACCAGACCTTCAGGTGATCCGCCTGCATGATCCCCGGCGCTTCAGGATCGCTTGAGGGCGGCTTGCCGCCGGGCTCGGCAGAGAGCAGCTTTTTGGTGTAGTCATGTTGCGGGCTGGTGAATATCCGTTCGGTTGGCCCCTGCTCCACCATGTCGCCATTGGTCATCACGCAGACATCATCCGCCATCTTGCGCACCAGCCCCAGATCATGGGTAATCAGCAGCATGGCCATGCCCAGTTCGCCTTGCAGATCTTTCAGCAGCTTGAGGATCTGCGCTTGCACGGTGACATCGAGCGCCGTTGTCGGCTCGTCGGCGATCAGCAGATCCGGCTCGTTGGCCAGTGCCATGGCGATCATCACCCGCTGGCGCTGGCCGCCCGAAAGCTGGTGCGGATAGCTGCCCAGCCGCTTTTCCGGCTCGTGAATCTGTACCTTGGCGAGCAGTTCCAGCACCCGCTCATGGGCCTGTTTTTCGCTCATTCCCCGGTGCAGGGTGAGCACCTCGCCGACCTGCTGTTCGATGGTATGCAGCGGGTTGAGCGAGGTCATGGGTTCTTGAAAGATCATCGAGATCCGGTTGCCGCGCACCTTGCGCATCTGCTTGTGGCTTGCCCCCATCAGTTCCTCGCCCCGGAACAGGATCGAGCCTGACGGATAATGCGCCGAAGGGGGAAGAAGCTGCAAGATCGAAAGCGCGGTGACCGACTTGCCAGATCCCGACTCGCCCACCAGCGCCAGCGTTTCGCCCCCGGCAATGCGAAACGAGGCCCCGTTGACCGCCCGCGTCTCGCGCCCGTCGGCGGTGAAGGTAACGGCAAGGTCCTTGACCTTGAGCAAAAGCCGGTCATTCCCGCTCATTGGAAGGTCTTTCTTGGATCAAAGGCATCACGCACCGCCTCGCCGACAAAAATCAGCAAGGAGAGCATGATGGCGATGGAGAAAAACCCCGAGATGCCCAGCCACGGCGCTTGCAGATTGGACTTGCCCTGCGCCAGCAATTCGCCCAGCGAGGGCGAACCGGGGGGCAGGCCAAAGCCTAAAAAATCCAGCGAGGTCAGGGTGGTGATCGAACCATTGAGGATAAACGGCATGAAGGTCAGCGTCGCCACCATGGCGTTGGGCAGCAAGTGCTTGAACATGATCTTGATATTCGAAACCCCCAGCGCCCGTGCCGCCTGGATATATTCAAAATTGCGCCCGCGCAAGAACTCCGCCCGCACGACCCCCACCAGCGCCACCCAGGAAAACAGCAGCAATATGCCCAGCAAGATCCAGAAGGAGGGCTCGATCACCGCCGCGATGATAATCAGCAGGTAAAGCGAGGGGATCGAGGTCCAGATCTCGATAAACCGCTGGAACAGCAGATCGGTCCAGCCGCCAAAATAGCCCTGTACCGCGCCGGCCACCACGCCGATCACCGAGGAAATCACCGTCAGGGTCAGGCCAAACAGGATGGAGATGCGAAAGCCATAAAGCAGCCGCGCCACCACGTCGCGCCCCTGGTCATCGGTGCCCAGCCAGTTTTCCGCCGAGGGCGGGGCCGGGGCCGGGACTTTCAGATCAAGATTGATGGTGTCATAGGAATAGCGGATCGGCGGCCAGAGTATCCAGCCGCCCTTTTTGGCTATCAGCTCCTGCACGAAGGGGTCGCGGTAATCGGCTTCGGTTTCAAAATCCCCGCCGAATTTCGTCTCCGGGTAAAAGGTAAAGACCGGGGTGAGATACTCGCCCTCGAACTTGATAAGCAATGGCTTGTCATTGGCGATGAACTCGGAAAACAGGGTGACGACAAACAGCAGCAGGAAAAGCCAGAACGACCAGTAACCACGCTTGTTGGCCTTGAAGTTGCGCCAGCGCCGCTTGTTGATCGGCGAGATCAAGGGTTTCTTGTGCGCCAGCGCCGCTTCGATGGCGGCAGGTTGGGGCGTCTCATTCATGTTCCGCCCCCCTTTTTTCGTTCTTTCGCCGCCTCTTCTCGCCATGCCTTTCCATTTTCCTCATACCTCGCGTTTTTCAAAGTCGATGCGCGGGTCGATCCAGGTATAGGTGAGATCCGAGATCAGGTTCACGATCAGCCCCATCAGCGAGAAGATATAAAGCGTGGCAAAAACCACCGGGTAATCCCGGTTGACGATGGATTCAAACGACAGCAGCCCCAGCCCGTCGAGCGAAAAAATGGTTTCGATCAGCATGGAGCCGGCAAAAAACGAGGAAATGAACGCACCGGGAAACCCGGCAATGATAATCAGCATGGCATTGCGGAACACATGGCCGTAAAGCACTTCGCGCTCCGAAAGGCCCTTGGCCCGCGCCGTCATGACATATTGTTTCTTGATTTCGTCGAGAAACGAGTTCTTGGTCAGGAAGGTGGTGGTGGCAAAGGCGCTCAGCGCCATGGCGATCATCGGCAGGGTGAGATGCCAGAAATAATCGGTGATCTTGCCCCACAGCGAAAGCTCGGCCCAGTTGTCCGAGGTCAGCCCGCGCAGGGGAAAGACGTCAAAAAATGTCCCCCCGGCAAACAGCACGATCAGCAGCACCGCGAACAAGAACCCCGGGATTGCATAGCCAATGACGATCACCGAGCTGGTCCAGATATCAAAGCGCGATCCGTCATGAACCGCCTTGCGGATCCCCAGCGGGATGGAAATGCCATAGGAAAACAGCGTCATCCAAAGCCCCAGCGAGATCGAAACCGGCATTTTTTCAAGGATCAGGTCGATCACGCTCACATCGCGGAAATAGCTGGTGCCGAAATCAAACCTTACATAGTTCCTTATCATCAGGAAAAACCGCTCATGGGCCGGCTTGTCGAAGCCGAACTGTTTTTCAAGCTGCTTGATGAATTCCGGGTCCAGCCCCTGTGCGCCGCGGTATTTGCTTGATGCGCCGCCACTGCCGCCGCCCGGCTGTGCGCCCGCGCCGCCGCCAAAATCACCGCCCCCCGTGCCGCCAACCCGCGCCGTGGCTGCAACATCTGTACCGGTCAACTGGGCAATCACCCGCTCCACCGGGCCGCCCGGCGTAAACTGGATAATGATAAACGTCACCGCCATGATGCCGAGAAGCGTCGGCACAAACAGCAAAACCCGTCTTAGAATATAAGCGCCCATTCAGGCTCCCGAATCAGATGAACACAATGCCACCATTTTATGTCATGGCCGGCCAGGGTCCAGCAATGGTTTTTCGCCCTCCGAGACCCGCTTTCCCGGCAGCCGGGACAGATCATCAAGCACCCCAAGGCTGGCCGGGACGATAATCAGCACCAGGACGGTGGAAACCGCCAGTCCAAACACCATGGTAATGGCGATGGGCAGCAGGTATTGCGCCTGTAGAGAGGTTTCAAACATCAGCGGCAACAACCCGCCAATGGTGGTCAGCGAGGTGAGCAGCACCGCCCGCAAGCGGTCCTGCGCCGCCCCCACGGCGGCCTCTTCCATGCCCTGGCCGCGGGCAAGGCGCTCATCCACCTGCGAGACCAGGATGATGGAATCATTGACGATGATCCCGGCCAGCCCCAGCACCCCGATAACGCTTAAAATGGTGAGCGCAAAGCCCATCACCATATGGCCAAGGATGGCGCCGATAATGCCAAAGGGAATGATAATCATCACGATGAAGGGCCGCGAATAGCTGGCGAACACCCAGGCGAGGATAATGAAGATCAATACCAGCGCGATGCCGCCGCCGAGCTTGAGATTGGCAAAGGCCGAGGCCCGGTCTTCCGAGCGCCCGGCAAAGCGATAGGAGATGTCGTATTTGCGGGCGATATCCGGCAGCCCGCCAGCCTCCAGCGCCTTTTGCACCTCCACGCCGGAGGAAACCTTCAGGTCGATATCCGCCGTTACCGATATGACATTCTTGCCGTTGCGCCGGTTGATGATGGAAAAGCCCGATTGCTCGCGGATATCGGCAACCTCCAGCAGGGGCACATGGGCGCCCGAGGGGCTTTTCAGGTAAAGATCGCGCAGGGCCTGGATGCCGCGCCCGTGTTTTTTCTGCAAGACCCGGATGGTGACCTCTTCGGCGTTGCGCGCAAAGCGCCGCGCGATTGCCCCTTCAAAGGCGTTGCGCAACTGCTCGCCGATGCTCTGGGGCGTAAAGCCAAGCGCCGCCCCGCGCGGCGTGAGGGTCACGATCACGTCCTGTTTGCCATAGGGCAGATCGTCCGCGGTGTCCTGAACCCCGGGATAATGGCTCATCAGTTCCTCAAGCTCCACCGCGGCGCGCTTGATGGTGGCGATGTCCTTGCCCGTCAAGCGGATATCCAGATCGCGCCCGCCGGGGCCAGAACGCCGCCCCCCCACCGCGATGCGCTCCGCGCCGGGGATTTTCGGCAAGGCCTCGCGCCACGCCTTGATGATGGTATTGGTATGAACGGAGCGGATTTCCGTGGCGGTGAGCTGCACGTCAATCTGCGCCAGATGATTGCCCTGCGAATAGCCCAGCTTGCCCAGCCTGGCAAAACTGCTGACCACCAGTTTTTCCCCCTTGCCCAGCTTTTTCTCGGCCTCCGCCAGCGCCGCCTCGACCATCTCCACCGCCCTGATGGTCTGGGCGCGCGGTGTGCCCGCCCCCATCACGATCCGGGCGCGCAGGATTTCGGTGGGCGGCTGGGGGAAGAAGTGAAACTTGATATGGCCCGCCATGAGCACCCCTATGGTGACAATCAGCACGCCGATCATGGCGGCAAGGGTGGTGTAGCGCCACTCATATGTAAAACGCACAAAGCGGCGAAACGGCCCGTCACGAAGGCGCCCGAAGCCACGGTCAAACCCGCGGCGAAAGCGTGAAGGCGCCTTGCCGCCATGCTTGATGGAATGGCGCAAATGCCCCGGCAGGATCAGGAAACACTCAATCAGCGAGGCAATCAGCACTGAGATCACCACCAGCGGCAGCGCCAGCATCACCTGCCCGATGCGCCCGGTGATGAAAAAGGTCGGCAAAAACGCCGCCATGGTGGTCAAGGTGGCGGCGATCACCGGGGCCAGCATGCGCGAGGCGCCCCGTTCGGCGGCATCAAGCGGGCTATCGCCCATCTCGGCCCGGGTCGCGGTGTGCTCGCCCACCACGATGGCGTCATCGACGATAATGCCAAGGGTGAGGATCATGGCGAACAGCGACACCATGTTGATGCTCTGGCCCGAAAGATACATGACGATAACCGTGCCCATCATCGCCACCGGAATCCCCACCGCTACCCAGAAGGCGATCCGGGCATTGAGAAAAATGAACAGGATGACAAGAACAAGCGCAAGGCCTCCCGCGCCGTTCTTGAGCAAAAGATTGATGCGGTTAATCAGGTGCTGGGCGCGCACCCGGTACTTGATGAGCTTCAACTCTCTTGGCAGTTGCGGGCGGATCTTGAGCAAATAGGCATCAAGGATTTTATTGGTCTCCAGAGCATCGGCCCCCAGCGAGCGCTGGATATTGAGCTGGATGGCCCGCTTGCCCTTGTAAATCCCGCTTACCGCATCGGCGTCAAACCCGTCGCGCAGCGCCGCAATATCGCTGAGCAAAACACGCTCGCCGCTGGTTTTACTCAAGATCTCAATACGGCCAAGATCTTGCGCCGTATCCGCTACGCCCTTGGCGCGGATCTGCTTGTCCACCGCCCCGTCCAGCGTGCCCGAAGGGCGGTCCTGGGTGTTTGCCTTGATCTTCTGGGCAATATCAAGAACCGTCAGGTCAAGCCGCCGCAGCTCATAAGGCGTGGTCTCCACGATGATCTCTTCCGGGCGCGCCCCTTCAAGGGTGACATGGTCGATCCCGGCCTCCAAAAGACCATCGCGAAGATCGCGCGCATAAGCCTTCAGGCTGGCCTCGGGCAGATCGCCGGTGACCAGCAGCCTGGCGATCCCCTCATAGCGGGCAATGCGCCGGATCACCGGTTTTTCCGCCGTCTTGGGCAGGGTGCTTACCGCCCCCACCGCCATTTCCACATTCGAGAGCGCCCGGGTCATGTCAGCCCCGCCCTTGAACTCCATGGAAATAAAGGCGCTGCCTTCACGCGCAACAGAGGTGATTTCATCCAGCCCGTCGATAAAACGCAGCTCCGGCTCCAGGTTTTTCAAAATGGCGGTTTCCACGTCTTCCGCGCTGGCGCCGGGCCAGATCACCTTCACCGTAATCACCGGAATATTGATAGTGGGAAAAAGCTGGGTGTTGAGTTGCCCCAGCGAGATCAGCCCCAGGACGACGATGATTACCATCGCCAGGTTGGAGGCGTTGGGATGGCGCGCGAACAGGCGGATCAGCCCGGAAGATTGCAAACCGGTGGTCATGGGCTCTTGCGCGGCTTTTTGCCGGCATCATTTTGCACGTCAACCAGCAACCCGTCCCCGGCTTGCGCAAGGCGGGTGATGAGAACCTTCTCCCCCGGTTTCAGATCGCCGCGCACCAGAACCGCCGGACCGGAATTGCCCACTACGGAAACTTTTCGCGGCGCCAGCCGCTTGCCCTCAACCACATACAAGAGGCCTGACCCGTAAAGCGCCGTCTCGGGCAGGGTTGCCACCTTGTCAAAGCTGCGGTCTTTCATGCGCACCTCGACGAACGCGCCGGGACGCAGCGCCCGAAGCTGGCGCGCCTCCCCGGTAACATGGGCATAGACATAAACCCCGCCGGTGCTGGCCAGAATCTGCGCGCCCACCCGGTCAACCACGCCGTCATATTCCAGCGGTTTGCCGCCCACCCGCCAGGTCACCTTGACCTTGCGCCCCAGAACCGTTCCTTCCGCCGCCAGGATACGGCCATATTGCTTGTCGGAAAGGGTAAAGCGCACATCAATCGAATCCCGGGCGATCAGGGTGGCAATGGCGTCATTGACCCCGACGAAACGCCCTTTTTGGGCATTGGTCTTGGCGATATAGCCATCAAACGGGGCTTTTAGAACAGTATTTTCCAGATTTCGGACTGCCCGGCGCACCCCAAGCTCAAGGCGCTTGATGACCGCGTCCTGCTGGCCGGCCCGGGCCTTTTGAATTTGCAGGTTATCACGCCGAAGCTGCACCGCCTGGGCGCGCTGGCTCACGGCCAGCTTGCGGGTATCCACGACATTTTGCGCCACGGCGCGAATACTTTTGAGCTTCAAGGCCCGTTCGTAGTCATTCCGGGCCAGTTCAAGCTGCTCGCGGGCCCATTTCAGGGCGCTCTCTTCAAGATGCGTTTTGGCCTTGATCTCGGCCAGCCGCGCCCGCGCCTCGGCCAGCCGCGCCCGCGCCTCATCACGCGCCGCGATATAATCGAAAGTGTCGATGCGGATCAGCTCTTCACCCGCCTTCACGCTCGCCCCTTCCTTGAATCTACTGCCAACGGCCACCACCTCGCCCGCCGCCAAGGTGCGCAAGTCAACCTTCTTGCCGGCAATGATTTCACCATAAAGCTGCAAATCCGGCTGCGAGGTGGTGAAGGCAACCGGCCTTGTTTTCACCACCCAGGCCCGTTCCGGGGCGCTATGGGGTTTCACCGCGCTTTTTGTCGCCATCAGGCCCCAGAACCCCAAAATGCCGGCTCCCAGCATGACCAGCGGCATGATGGACATGAAAAACACCCGCCACCATGAGCGCCGCCGGCGCGGCATGGCGGGGCTGCCCGTGGCCGGGGCGGGGTGGTTTATGTCAGCGTTCTGGTTCATGGCGTTCCATAAAGAAATGGGAATACGGAGCGAATGAGGCAAGTCCTCAGGCTCATTCTAGCAGATGGGTCACATCATTGCGAACGCCGCGTTGCGCCCTTATATGGAAGGTTAACCGGACCAGCAGGGAAAGGCTGGCC
>CAZHLV010000169.1:0-8141 GCA_964533415.1 uncultured Hyphomicrobiales bacterium | reverse complement strand
AAGGGAGCAAAAACCGCCCAAACCCATATCTTCTTCTTTTGCCGGGGCCGATATCGTGATCCCCATGCTGCTGCTGATCGTGATGCTTACAAAAATGGCGCGGCGAAAAAGCTGAACCGCGGTTTGCGGAGAATTATCAGGTCTTGGCCGAGTCCGGGGTGTTGTTGTTTTCATCGCACTTCTCTTCGGAAAACCGGCTCCCTCTTTTCCGCAAGTGCTCTGGATCAACCTTTTTTGACTTGAACAGCATGACGGCAAAGAAAGATCCTGATGAAGTATGACATCGCCATCATCGGCGGCGGCCCTTCAGGGAGTGTCGTTGCCTACCTAGCAGCTAAACAGGGGCTGCGGGTGTGCCTGATCGACAAGGCGATCTTCCCGCGTGACAAACTGTGCGGGGGGCTGCTGACCAAACGCACCAAGGTGCTGTTTGAACGTATCTTCGAGCGGAAATGGGATGAAAACATCATTATCACCAAGGACAAGGTCGTGATGTTTTCAAAAAACAAATTTCCCGGCGGGATCTCCCAGTCCGCGCCTTTATATCTCACCATGCGGTATGATTTTGACGCTTATCTTCTGGATATGGCGCGCGAGGCGGGCGCCGAGATCCGGACGGGAGTAAAGCTATCATCGTTCGACTTTGAAAACAGCCAGCTTGCATTGGCTTCCGGAGAACATTTCTCCTACCGCTACCTGGTGGGTGCGGACGGGGTGAACTCCCAGGTTGCCAAGCTGCTTTATGGCGAATCCTTCAACCGGCATGGCATCGGCTTTGCCCTCGAGGTGGAAATCCCGCGCGAAGATATGCCCGACCAGGATGATGTCGTGGAAATCGACATGGCGCCATGCGACTGGGGCTATGGCTGGACCTTCCCAAAGAAGAAGACCTTCACCGTGGGGGTTGGCGGCCTGTACCGGAAAAACCCGGATATGAAAGCCAATTTATCTGGCTATATGGCCCGCAAGGGGCTTGATATGAAGGCATACAAGATCAAGGGCCATTTCCTCAGCGCCGGGGATTTCCGCGATCCGCCGGGGCAAAACAATATCCTTCTGGTGGGCGATGCCGCCGGGCTTGGCGATCCGCTCACCGGAGAGGGCATAGCCAATGCCATGCAGAGCGGCGCGGCGGCGGCAAAAGCGCTTGTTGCGGCGCTGGAGGGAAGTGCTTCGCAATCGGCCCTGCAAAGCTACAGGCGCGATTATGACGAGATCACCACAACGCTCAAATATGCCCGCATATTGTGCTGGCTGATCTATCCGCGCAAGGTGCGGACCTACCTGGCCGGTTTTTACTCCGGCTCGGACCGCTTGCAGCGTGGCTACCTGGAAATTCTGGCCGGGGAACTTGAATACAAGGCCCTGTTTGCCCTGTTTGCCGGTCAGGCGCTCAAGACCTTGAAAAATCTTCCCCTGAAATTGCCGGGAATAAAGCGGGGGTGAGAGATGTGGCTACCCTTCCCCCCGCTCGGGGCCCGCTCCCCCTCCCCTTCCACCCTTTCACAAACTCCCTGAGGGTGGTGGGGAGGGGGAGCGGGAGGCCCGGTGAAAGATAAGAGAGAAACGGGAAGCCCGGTGAAAACAAAGAAGTTTTATCTCGCGGCTACTTCTCGTTGACGCGGCAGAGCTTGATGCGCTGCCATATCCGGTTTTATTTCTTCAACTTGCGGGTATAGGCAATTTTCAACGCCTGGTAGGTTTCGCCGGTTTTTGGGTCCATGCTGCGGACGGTGTAGTCGATATGGCCGTTCTTCAGCACCTTGAGATGGGAGTAATTCACCTTTTTACTGAAGTTTTTCTTCAGGGTGAATTCCAGTTCTCCTGATTCGAGCTTGCGGCAGGTTACCTTGCCGGTTTCTTCCTTGGCGCCATTCAGGGACACACCCTTGCAAAGGGCGGGTCTGGCGGCGGGCTTGAGTTGAAAAGCGCCGCTGAAAATGAAATCCGCACCCCAGCAAGTATAGGTTTGTTCAAACAAACGTCCGAGCCTGAGCCAACGGTGAATCCCCTTGCACGATACCACCTCCTTGGCGGCTTTTGCATTGCGCTGGCCAACACCCCGGCCTTTCCACTTTCCGATAAACACGTTGAATTCATTGAAAAACGGGGTGTTTTCCGGGGCGGCGGCAGTGGCGGAGATTGCAGGCAGCGGTGAAAGACCGGCGATAAGACCAAGAGCAGCGAAGCCCCATCTTTGCATGATTATTGGCAAAACCGGATCAGGTCTCATTTTTGCACTCCCGTTCAAAGGTTTTCAAGATTGCCGGTAACAACAGGATATCGGCAACCAAGGCGACAATAAGAATAAGCACCGTGAGACGGCCATAGATTTGCACCATGGGCAGATGCGAAAGCATGGTAACGCCAATCCCGGCGGACAAAATGATCGTGGTGACCACCAGAACCGGCCCCACCGTAGTGAGCACCGCATTCAGGGCCTGGCTGATATCCTTGCCACGATCACGCTCAAGCCGGAAGCGGTGCAGGAAATGGATGGTGTTATCCACCGCGATGCCAAAGGCAATGGTGAAGGCGACAATGGAAGTGAATTGCAACCCCTGCCCGCCCAGATAGAGCACCGCGCCGGCCACCACGATGGGGGTCAGGTTGGGCAAAATGGAATAGAGCGCAAAGCGCACGGAGCGGAAACACAGCCCGATCAGGAATATATTGAAGACAATGGCCAGAAACAGCGAGCGGTTGAGCAACCAGATCATGTTTGACGTGGAATAGGCAGCAACAGCGGCAATGCCGGAAACTTCAATGCGCACCCCCGGATTGGCCTTGCGCAAGGGCTCCAGCGCCGCATTGAGATCATCAAGCACCGGGACAAGCTGGCTGGCTTCAAGCACTTCAAAGAACCCGGTCACCAGGACCGCGCGCCGGGGAAAGGAAATCAGGCGCGAATTGGTCGGATTGGCGGATTTTTGCAAAAGATCAAACAGTTTTCCGGATGAATCCCCGGCTCCCTTTTTAGCCCTTGCCCCCTCTCCCATCCAGTCCAGCAGCGTGGCCAGCGACCAGACCTGCCTGATTTCCCGGCTATGCTTGAGGATATCATGGGCCTGTTGCACGAGGGCGAGGGTTTCCGGGTTGCGCATGTCATGACCCTCGGGCCATTGCATGAAGATATATAACGAGCTGGCGCCCGACAACCGGGCGTCGATTTTTTCCATGGCGGTCACGGTGGGCGCACCCCCGGGCAAGAATTCCTTGTAGAGGTAATGTGGCCGGTTGAAGCTGTGCAGGGCGCCGGCCAGAATGGCAAGGGCCAGACCAACAAGGAAGATGAGACGGGCATGGGCCATAACCGCCCTTCCCGCGGCAAGACAAAAGGTGAGCACGGCGCTGTAGATCCTGTCATCGGGGCCGCCCAGATGGCTTACCGGCTCATTGGCGAGGATCAGGGAGCCGAGCGAGGGGATCACCAGCAGGACCACGGCAAGGCTTATGAGCGCCCCCATGGCGGCGAGAAGGCCAAAGACGACGATATAGATATGCCCCGTAGCGGCAAGGGACAACAGGGCGATGGATGTGGTCAAGGTGGCCAGCACCGTGGCAGGCCCCACTTCAAGCACCGCGTCACGCACGGCGTCATAGGTATCATCACCGCCTTGCCGGTAGCGGCGCAGGGCAAAGAGCATGTGAATGGCATTGGTAAAAGCGATTACCATGACAAGGGTCGGAACGACATTATTCAGGGTGTTCACATTGATGCCAAACCAGCCCATCAGGCCAAACAGCCAGATGGTCGCCAACGCGGGAGGCAGCGAGGCGAGCAGGACATATTTGAAATTGCGGAAGAATACCCAGGCGATAAAAACCGAAAGCGAAAGCCCCAGAATCTTGAAGATCATCTGGTCACGGATCAACTCGTCGATAATCAGGGCATAAAGCACCGGTTTTCCGGCCAGCGTGTATTTCAACCCGGCGCCTTGCAAGGTTTCGCCCGCAAACTCGCGAATCGCCTCGTAGAGCGCCTTGCGTTTCGAGGTTTTTACAATATCCGGGTCCAGCGAGAGGATGAAAAGCGCCAGATTGCCATCAGCCGAGAGCAATTTGCCGCGCACGATGGGATGGTCAAGCAGCCTGGCTTTCAGGCCGGGCATGTCCGGTGCGGTCAGCTCGGCCGGGATGACCGGGGCAAGGGCTTTATCACTGCCTGGAGGCTGGCGCACCGAAAAAATGGAGATCACGCCCTTGACCCCGTCAATGAAATTCATGTCCAGATGCAAGGAGCGCAGGGCCTCAAGCCGTTCGGGGGTGAAAATATCGGCGCCCTCGACCAGCAGCATGGCGTCAAATTCGCTGCCGGGAAAGATCCGGGTTATCTGCTCAAAACTGCGGTAGATCTGGCTGTTGGAGCGGAAAACATCACGCATATCGGCGTTGAACCCGACCTTGACCACCCCGCCCGCCATGAGCAAAGTGAACAGGACAAGACCGCTCAGGACCGTTTTGGGCCACCTCAAGGCGATGAGCCCGAGGCGTTCGATCCCGAAGCCTGTCGAGTTGATGAAATTCCAGAATGACATTTAATCTGTAAATATACCGGTGGGTCCCAAAATCATGTTCTGGCTTACATACACTTTTCACCGGCTTGATACCAGAGCTTGAGAAATGCAATTGCCTTGCGGCTGGAACAGGTTAAGAATATCCTTGCCTTTGTTTGCTCCACAGTTGAGGAAAGTTCCCATGCGGCGATGTTTGTCGACCTTCCTGCCAGCCCTGTTTTTTCTTGCGCTCCTTGTCCCCCGCGCCTTTGCCGCGGATGTCACCTTGAAGGTACATCACTTCTTAAGCCCCAAATCGGCCACCCACCGGCTGATGCTGGAGCCCTGGGCGCGGCGGGTGGAGGCGCGTTCGGGGGGGCGGATCAAGGTGGAGATTTACCCCTCCATGACCCTGGGCGGCAAACCGCCGGAGTTAATCAACCAGGTTCGTGACGGGGTGGTGGATATCGTCTGGACGCTGGCCGGGTATACCGCCGGGCGTTTTCCGCGCACCGAAGTTTTCGAGCTTCCGCTGGTGCATCGCGGCGACCCGGTAGCCACCAACCTGGCGATCCGGGATCTTTTTCAAAGCGATCTGCGCGCCGAATATGAAGGGTTGCACCCGCTGCTCGTCCATGTGCATCAGGGGCAGGCGTTCCACATGGTGGACAGGCCCATCAACCGCCTTGAAGATCTGGGAGGGCTGAAACTGCGCACCCCAAACCGCACTGGCGGCTGGATGATCGAGGCGCTGGGCGCTGCCCCGGTGGGGATGCCGGTGCCCAAGGTGCCGC
The DNA here is from genome assembly GCA_964533415.1 of uncultured Hyphomicrobiales bacterium. Classification (GTDB taxonomy): domain Bacteria; phylum Pseudomonadota; class Alphaproteobacteria; order Rhizobiales; family BM303; genus BM303. Next base: position 2,851 of record CAZHLV010000169.1, on the reverse strand, counting down.
TGGCATTATCGAAGGGGGTAATCGACGGGGCGCTGTTGCCGTTTGAGGTTACCTTGCCCCTGAAAGTCCACGAGATCGTCAAGTATCACATGGAATTTGCAAAAGGCGAGCGATTGGGAACCGCGGTCTTCCTGTTCGTGATGAACAAGGCAAGATACGACCGGCTTCCCCTTGAACTGCAACAGGTGATCGATGCGGAATCCGGCCCCGGTTTTGCCCGGGAAATGGGCGAGCTGTGGATCAAGGAGGAAATCCGCGGGCGCAAGGCGGCGATCGGGCATGGCAACATGATCTCGGTTATCGGGGGAGAAGAACTGGTGAAGTTCCGCAAGGCGGTGAGCCCGGTTCTGGAACGCTGGATCACCGATGTGGGAGCAAGGGGGATCGACGGGAAGGCCCTGATCGAAAAGGCGCGAAAGGCCATTGCCGCCCATTCGGGGAAATAGGCCATGGAAATCGACTCAGGAGGAGTTGGGCCGGGAGGAGTTGGGCCGGGGGGAACTGGTTCAGGGGGAATCAGCGCGGGCATTGCGTGGGCGGCGCGGATATGGGCGCTGCTTGGCGGCGGGATTTTGCTCATCATCGTGCTCGTGACGGTGCTTGATGTTCTTCTTGGCAAGATCTTCTCCCGGCCACTGTCCAGTTCCTATGAAATCGTGGTAATCGGCATCGGGATCGCGGTTTTTTGCTTTCTGCCCCATGCACAGATCAACCGCGCCCACGTGCGGGTCAACCTGGCGGCGCGGTTCATGCCGCCCGGAATCCGGCGCGTATCGGATGCCCTGATCGCCCTGGCCTTCGCCGGATTTGCCGGGGTTTTGATCTGGCGCATGAGCCTTGGCGCTCATGATTACTACCGCTACGGGGAGACCACGCCGATCCTCGGGATTCCCGTCTGGTGGGCCTTTGCGCCGGTGCTGGTCTCGCTTGTCCTGTGGATGCTCACGGCGCTGCTGCGGTTTCTGCAAGTCATCGGCCTGGCGGCATCCGGCCCGGATGTTCCAGCGCCATGAGCGCGATCGCCATCGGGGGGAGTGCGCTGGCCTTCCTGCTGGTGCTGATTCTCGCCCGGGTTCCCATTGCGCTGGCGATGATTCTCACCGGCGGCGGCGGGATCATCTGGCTTTCGGGACCGGCGATCCTGCTCAGCCAGTTCAAGACCCTCGCCTGGGGCGTATTTTCCAATTACGATCTTTCGGTGGCGCCGCTGTTCTTGCTGATGGGGCACCTGGCGGGGCGCACCGGCCTGAGCCGCGACCTGTTCGCCGGGGCGCATGCGCTGGTGGGGCGGGTGCGTGGCGGGGTGGCGATTGCCGCCATCGGGGCCTGCGCCGGGTTTGGAGCGGTGTGCGGCTCGTCACTGGCCACCGCCTCCACCATGGGCAAGGTGGCACTGCCGGAACTGCGGCGGCTCAACTATGCGCCTTCGCTGGCCACCGGGACGCTGGCGGCGGGGGGCACATTGGGCATCTTGATACCGCCTTCGGTGGTGCTGATCCTTTACGCGGTCATCGTCGAGGCCAATATCGTTACCATGTTCATGGCGGCGCTGGCGCCGGGATTGCTTGCGGTTCTGGGCTTTGCGCTGGTGATCCGGCTTGAGGTGTGGATGAACCCCGCCAGCGGACCGCGCGGCGCGGGGCTGCCGCCGGGCGAGCTATGGCGCGCCCTGCGCGGGATGGCGCCGGTGGGGCTGATATTCGGGGTTGTCATTGGCGGGCTTTACGGCGGCTGGTTCACCCCGACCCCGGCGGCCTCGGTGGGGGTGTTCCTGACCGGGATTTACGGCCTTGCCACCGGCAAGCTGAAACTTTCCGGGCTGCGCGCCTCGCTTCTGGAGACGGCCTCTTCAACCGCCATGATCTATCTCATCATACTGGGCGCGGAACTGATGAAAATCCTCATGGCGCGTTCCGGCCTGCCCCTGGCCATGGCCGAGGCGCTGGGCGGGGCGGGCTGGCCGCCCCTCGCCATTCTGGCGCTGGTGCTGGGGATCCTGATCCTGCTCGGCGCGGTGATGGAAAGCCTGTCGCTGATCCTGCTGGTGGTGCCGTTTTTCTGGCCGGTGATCTCGGGGCTGGATTTTGGCCTTGATGGAGAAATGCTGAAAATCTGGTTCGGCATCCTTGCCCTCGTGGTGGTGGAACTGGGACTGATTACCCCGCCGGTGGGGCTGAATGTGTTCGTAATCCACGATATCGCCCGCGATGTGCCGCTGGCGCGCATCTTCCGCGGGGTGTTGCCCTTCGCGGCCATGGAAATCGTGCGGGTAGCCCTGCTGGTGGCCTTCCCGGCACTGGTGCTGTGGCTGCCGGGGGTGCTGGGAGGATTGTGAGGAAATTCGACAAAACCGGGCTGCCCGCTCGCTCATTTTATTACCGGGCCGCCCGCTCGCTCATTTTATTACCGGGCCGCCCGCTCGCTCATTTTATCTCCGTGCCGCCCGCTCCCCCTCCCCACCACCCTCAGGGAGTTTGCAAAGGGTGGTGGGAAGGGGGAGCGGACATTGAGCGGGGGGCTCGCGACCGGCAGCAGAGCGCGACGGCGCGACGGGCGGTCAGCCCGCCCACGTGGAGGCCCGAGCGTTAGCGAGGAATAGCCGCGAACGAAATAAAACTTCTCTCATTTTATCTCCGGACCGCCCGCTCCCCTCTTGTTTATCACCGGGCCGCCCGCTCCCCCTCCCCACCACCCTCAGGAGTTTGCAAAGGGTGGTGGGAAGGGGGAGCGGGGTTTGAGCTTGGGGACGGGATCAGGCGGACCAGCCGGTTTTCCATTTTTTATAGGGGACGACGACGGCGGGTTTGGCGTTGGAGCGGAACCATGAGTCGATGACATAGAGCTTGCCGGT
>CAZHLV010000168.1:0-9010 GCA_964533415.1 uncultured Hyphomicrobiales bacterium | reverse complement strand
CCCGAACACGCACCTTCGAGCGTGTCTTGTTGGCCTTGATTTGCCTTTCGCTCAGCGGCTTGCCGCGCTTGCCCTTGTGGTGGATAGCCATAATGGCTCTTGCCGTGCTTTTTCGTCCAGCGGGCGTCAACATCCTTCTGCCGCTTTTTATTGGGGTTGGCCTCCCAGTCATCGGGCACGTCTCCGGCCTTGATCGCCTCGTTCTCTTCGCGCGAATTGCGTTGCTTCGGGACCGGCACAATGCTTGCGTCGATAATCTGGCCGCCCATTGCCAGATAGCCATTATCACGAAGAAATGCATCAAATTTGTCAAACAGGGTTTTAACCATCCCCGCTTTGGCCAGCTTCTCGCGATAAAGCCAGACCGTCTTGGCATCGGGCACCTTGAACCAGCCATTAATGCAGAGATATTATATTGTTTTTGCGAGTGCTGAGGGCTGGCGCAAGTTGAAAAGTCCCGAATTTGCAGGTCATTCACAGATACGGTAATTCCATGTGCGCCCGTGTTTGCCCAGATCAAGGTGGAAGTGATCCTTGTGGGCTGAATTGGCGCCGGGACCAAGAACGGTTGTGAAATAACCACAAGATGTGACCCTGAGCGCCATGAGCATACGCCTTTGCGCGCCGGTTCCATCTGTTAATTCTGAAACCGCGATTCTTTTACCATTGGCAAGCAAGAAACCATTGATATCTATGGCATTGCCATAGGCATGTTCGCTGAGCTTGCCGTTTTTCCGGTTATAGCGGTTCCGGCAAGTATAGCCGGGGCCTGATGAAATGGCTTTTAAGGGCGATTTTTGAAAGTCCTGGATGATGGGAGCGCTTACATCAGCCAGCCAGATGGCCAGCCGCAGGGCAAACTGGCAACTGAGCACGGGTCTTGCCGGCAGATTGATGGTTTTATTGGTTTGGAAGATGCCGGTCACCTTTACCGGGTCTTTTATTGTACAACCCTTGTCTGTGGTAAAAGGTTCAAGCCGGGTGAAGACAACGCCCTGACCCTTGAGGAATTGAGCGCATTGGTCAAACATCGCAGCCGGATCCGGGGGGAGCGTATCTTTTGCCGCCTCACTTGCTGCAAGGGCGTTTTGCAAGCTTCCCGCGCCTGCCAGAAGTATGATGAAGGCCAGATGATATAATCTTTTCACTTGAGTTTTCCCCCCGTCACTTCATATTCGGTCAAACCGGCAGCTTCAAGAATTTCCCGATGGTTCATTTCCCGTTCCTCCAGCACAGCCCGGCAGGGCAAGGCCACAATTTAAGAATCAAGCTTGTCAATCAACGGCTTGACGGATACAAGCGACTTCAGCACCGCATCACGAAGCTGGTCAATCTCCCCCCGCCCCATGGGGGTGGAAAGCGCCGCTGCCCCGGTATGGATCATAATCACGCCCTCATCATAAAGCGCCTCGATCAGGGCGCTGAGCGCATGTTTTTCATCGCCCCAAAGATACGCCTCGCGGTAATTGCGCGGCGGCTGCGCCTTCAGATGCAGCCGCAAAAGCGAACCTGTCCCGGTCACGCTGGCCGCAACATCCGCCGTCTTTATCGCCTCGGCCAGCCCTTCACGGGCATAATCGCCCAGCGCGTTGAGGCGCGCCGCAGCAGCTTCATCGAAATGCTCCATGGCCACAAGCCCCGCCGTCATGGTCACCGGATTGGCCGAGAATGTACCCGAATGGGGAAGCCGCAAGCCCTTTTCCCCGCGCACGAACACATCCATGACCGCGCTGCGCCCGGCCAGCGCCCCGACGGGAAAGCCGCCGCCAATCATCTTGCCCATGGCTGTCAGGTCGGGCAGCACGCCAAGGCGCGCCTGCATACCGCCTCGTTCACTGCGATAGGTAATCACCTCATCAAAGATCAATAACGCGCCGTTATCACGCGTCCATTTTGCCACCGCGTCAACAAAACCGCGCCCCGCCGGAACCAGGCCGATCCGGTGCGGGATGGGGTCAATCAGCACCGCCGCGATATCCTGCCTGTGGGCATCCAGAATCGCGGTGGCCTTTTGCGCATCGTTAAACGGCAAGATCACCATCTCCGCCGCAACGCCGGCAGGTGTTCCCACCGCCAGCGGCACCGCTTCAGGACGCGCCGCCTCGCCCCAGTTTTGCGGCGAGGATTCCTGGGAAACTTCAGCAAAATCATAAGCCCCGTGATAGCTGCCCTCGACCTTGGCAATCTTCGACCGACCGGTAAAGGCGCGCGCTGCCTTGATCGCCGCCATCACCGCCTCGGTGCCCGAATTGACAAAGCGGATTTTCTCAAATGCCGCAGAGCGGGCGCAAAGATGCTCGGCAAAGCAAACTTCGGCCTCTGTCGCCAGGGTAAAGGCCGTGCCGCGCTGCACTTGCGCCGTTACCGCCTCGACAATCGGCTCATAAGCATGGCCGTGAATATGAGACGCCATGTTGTTGGCAAAATCGATCCGCTCCCCCCCGTCAACATCGCACACCCGGCACCCCTTGCCAGAAGCGGCATAAAGCGGGTGCGAACCGCGCAGCAAGGTGTTACGACTCACCCCGCCGGGCAAAACCTGTTTCGCCCGCTCAAACAAGGCCGCGCTCTTTTGCGATGATGACCGCCTCATGCCCCCTTCCCTTTTCAACATCTAGAGCAACGCGCGTTCAAGTGAACGCTCTATCATTGCTCTACCTCCTTGATCTGGAGAGCGTTTCCGGTTTTGATTCAGTCAAAACCGAGCTCTACTCCTTGTTTTTACCGCACTTCTTATCAAAAAAACCGGTTTCCACTTTTCCAGAAAAACTCTAATGCGCGGTTGGAAAATCACTTTCCGCCGACTGGTCAACCTGGAGCGTGTGGTCCATATGGATGGTCTTGGCCGACGCCATGGCATCATTAAGGGAGCGCTCCAGTTCCGCCTCGATCTCCGCCAGTTCTTCTTCAAAGAAAAACCCATTGCCCTCAACCGGGGTCAGCAGCGAGACATTATTGGTCTGCGCGTCATACTTGGCGTGAAACACCGTATCCATCCATTTCATGTTGCGCGCCTCGTTGAACTTGAGTGCAAAGACCGTCTCGCCATTGATCTGCGCAAACCCCATTAGCGACATCTTGCCCGCCGATGTGGTCATGGAAATATGCCGCGAGGGGCGGTTGATGGAGGGGAGCGAGCGGTAAACCTGGTCGAATATCCGCACCACATCGGCCAACGGCGCGGTGTAATAATGATGCTCACCCGTGGGCCGGGCGCAATACATGGAATGAAAGCCGATATGCAGCGTGCCCAGAATATTGGCCAGATCAATCCAGTTCTGCGCTGACCTGTCGATATCAATCGATCCGTCATCTCTGGCGAACAGGCTGATATGCTTCATCATCGGGCTTTGGGAGCGCATCACCACCCCATGCCCCTGCAAGCGCCGGGTGGCGGCAATCACCATGGGATTGAGCAATTCTTTCGGCGTAGAAAAATGCGCCATCCACGCAAGCTGGATGCCATTTTCATGGATCTTGTCAAACAAGCTGAGCATCTTTTCATATTTGCGCGTCAACACCAGCTCCGGCGAAAAGGTCAAGACCCGCGTGGCAAGGCGCACCGTGCGGATATGCAGCAATTCCGGGTCCTCGAACAAGGGCTCGACATATTGCGCCAGCCGCTCAGGCGGCATGAAGCCCCCATCCCCGCCGGTAATCAGCAGATCGGTAACCTCCTTGTGCTGGCGCAGATATTCATGGATCTGCGCAATATCATGTTGCAGGAACATGTCTTCATCACCGCGCACCTGCGCATGACGGAAGCAATAGGTACAGAACGAAAAGCAATGCTGGGTGGATTTATCGAATATAAGCTGGGTCTGGGGATATTTATGCTGGGATCCGGCCAAAACCTCAAGGCCCCCGTCCTCATTCTTGAACCACGGCTTGTTAAGCTGCTGATTGCCATCATGCGGGTTGGTGGCTTTCATGTATTCACTGGCAACTTTGGTGCGCTCCGCTCCCTTTGAAGCCGCCAGGTAATCCTGGACAACATCCCCGGCAATCATTCCCGGCTGGGGGAACACCAGTTGAAACACCGAATCGGCCTCATAGTTGGTCCAGTCAATGCTGTTCAGGGTATGGCGCGTGGCCAGAAAACGGTAAACCTCGATGAACAGCTCACGCTCATCAACATGCCCGATATCAATCCCCGCGCCGCGCAAAATCTCCACCACCCGGCGGAACCCCTTCAGCCCGGTATAGTTCTCCTGGCCCTTGAAAATCGGCGGCGTGGTCCGAGCAAGGGAAGAATACTGCAAAAACTGGCGATGCAGCCGGTTGACAAGCCCGCCGGGCAACAGCCTCTCCGCGGCAATAATCTGCCGCGCCTCGTCTGGATATTCCCCCTTCTCAAGAACCTCATCCACGTCAATTTCAGGAGCCGGCGCCCTGTTCAACATCGTCTTTTCCCTCGATCATGAGTATTGCGTTGTAATTTGCACAGTTTGAACGGTTTCACTACGCCATTCAAACCACGAAACCAGGTCAAAAGGCAAATACTCTTACCTCAACAAATCATTCCATAATGGAATGATCCAGCCTCAAGCCGCCCCAATGCCTGGGCACACAGGTTTCTCGTCCACGCCGCCGAAGCGCAAACCCTTTCCGGAATGGTTTTCGACCAGTTTGAAACCGCGGTTCAGGCCGCCCGGCACGGCCTTGGCATTGCCCTTTTGCCCGAATTCCTGATGCAGCGCGAACGGGCAAATGGCGAGCTTGTCCCGGCCATTGACCTGCCCCTGGAAAGCAAGGATTCCTACTATCTGGTCTGGCCCCGGCACCGCAAGAAATATCCGCCTCTGGAGATTTTCCGAAAATGGATTACCGCCCTGAGCGCAAGGTAAAACATATCCGCCCCCTCACCCGCGCGGCGCGGCCTCGTACAAGGCATCGATAACCGGGCATTCCGGCGCATCCGCATCACCGCACTTCGCCAGAACCTCGCCAAGCGTATGCTCCAGCCGTCGAAGATCATGAATTTTCGCCCTCACGCTGGCGAGGTGCTTTTGCGTCAGGGCTTTTACCTCACCGCAGCTTTGCCCGCCATCGGCCAGCCGAAGCAGGCGCCGGACATCATCGAGGGAAAATCCCAGCTCACGGCTGCGCTTGATAAAATGGAGCCGCTTGACCTGCTCCAGCACATAAAGCCGGCTCCCTCCCGCACTGCGGTCCGGCGCGGGCATGACCCCGATACGTTCATAATAACGAATAGCCTCAATCCCCACCCCGGTTTTGCGGGAAACCTCCCCGATCTTGAAAGCTCGCATTTTTGTGATCTCCGGAAAGAAAGAAACAGCTTGCATCTGTAGCAACTACAGGTTCGAGAGTACCCCCTTCAACGCCAGACAACAAGGAGCCGCGATAACATGGAAATGGCGCAAGACAATCCGACCGGACATGAGTTGAACATCAAGCCCGATAACAAGAGCACGTCAAAGCTTGTCGCCGCAGGCGGAATCCTGGGCGCCATCGCCGCTTCATCCTGCTGCATCCTCCCGCTGGTCTTGTTCTCCCTGGGCATTTCCGGCGCATGGATCAGCAATCTGACCGCCCTGTATCCCTATAAGCCCTATATCATCACCATGACGATTGGACTGCTTGGATACGGATTTTATCTCGTTTACGCAAAACCAAAAACCACCTGCACGCCGGACAAGGCCTGCGCCCGCCCCTTGCCGAACAAGCTCGTCAAAGCTGCCTTGTGGCTGGCCACCGTTCTTGTTCTTGCTACCATCTTGTTTCCCTATGCGGCCCCTTACCTGCTTGGCGACCTGAACTAGAGCGCTTCTGGAAAAGCAAGAACCGGTTTTTCGATAATAAGCGCCGTAAAAACATGGAGTTATATCCAGATTTTGATTCAATCAAAACCGGAAACGCCCTAGAAAACAAGGAAATCCTGATATGAAAACGATCTTGCAACTGGTCGCGATCCTCACTTTGTTCACAGCCCTTCCGGCCAATGCCGCACAAAAAACCATCAAACTGGCCGTTCAGAACATGTATTGCGCCGCCTGCCCCTACACGGTGAAAAAAGCCCTGTCCGGCGTAAATGGCGTCGATAAGGTTTCCGTCTCTTTTGAAAACAAAACCGCCATTGTCACTTTTGATGACGCAAAAACCAGTATCGCGGCCCTCACCCGGGCCACAACGAAAGCCGGATACCCCTCGGCGCCCGGCAAACCATGAAAACTACGACCGGTTGCTGCACATCCAGCGGAGGAAATGCGCCGGATGAGGCCCGGTATGATCTTGCCGTTATCGGCGCGGGGTCAGCCGGCTTTTCAGCCGCTATCACGGCTGCTGAACATGGCGCCCGAGTGGTGCTTGCCGGATACGGGACAATCGGTGGCACTTGCGTAAACATTGGCTGCGTGCCATCAAAAGCCCTGATCCGGGCCGCCGAATCCATCCATCAGGCCAACAGCGCCAACCGCTTTGGCGGGATCAAAGCCAGTGCCGGAATTTCCGACTGGTCCGCGCTCATGGCCCGCAAGACCGAACTGGTTACGCAGCTCCGCCAGAATAAATATGAAGATTTACTCCCCCGATATGACAAGCTCACCTACCTGGAAGGCCGGGCGAAACCGGTGGACGGCGGCATTGAACTTAACGGCAGACACATAAAGGCGCGAAAAACCATCATAGCCACAGGTTCATCCCCCGCTTTACCATCCATTCCGGGTATTGAAAATATCTCCTGTCTCACCAGCACCTCGGCGCTGGCGCTTGAAACCCTGCCCAAGTCCATGATCGTCATGGGCGGCGGCGTGATCGGCTGCGAGCTGGCCCAGATGTTTTCCCGTTTTGGCGTAAAAACCACCCTGATATGCCGCTCCCGCCTCCTGCCCGACCAGGAACCCGAAATCAGCAAAGCCCTGCAACGCTATCTTGCCGATGAAGGTATAAACGTGATCTGCGGCGCAGCTTATCTCTCAATCTGCCAGGCTCATGAAATCAGGCTGACATATGAGCTCACCGGAAAGCAGCTCAAGCTCAGCGCCGAACACCTTTTGGCCGCAACCGGGCGAAAACCCAATCTGGACGGACTTGATCTGGACAATCTGGGCATAGAGTACTTCCGGAAAAGCGGGAACCGGTTTTCCAATAAGAAATGCGGTAGAAACAAGGAGTTAGAGCCCGGTTTTGATTCAGTCAAAACCGGAAACGCTCTAGAACCTAACCCCTTTGGCGGCATCTTCGTTGATGCCCATATGCAAACCACGCACAAAAACATCTACGCCGCCGGCGATGTAACCGGGCGGGACATGTTTGTCTACATGGCGGCATATGGCGCAAAAATCGCGGCGCGAAACGCCGTTTGCGGCAAAAACCAGCACTATGATTCCCGCGCCATGCCAAAGGTGATTTTCACCGATCCGCAAGTGGCCAGCGTCGGCCTGACCGAGGACAGGGCCAAGGCGCAAGGATTTGAGGTCATAACCTCCTCCCTGCCACTTGACGCCCTGCCCCGCGCTCTGGCGGCGCGCGATACACGCGGTCTCATCAAACTGGTTGCCGATGCCCGTTCAAACACGTTGCTGGGCGCACATATCCTGGCTCCCGAAGGCGCGGACAGCATTCAGTGTGCCGCCTTGGCCATCCGGCAGAAGCTTGGCGTTGAAGAGCTGGGCGACATGATCTTCCCCTACCTGACCAATGTCGAGGGGCTGAAACTCGCCGCCCAGGGTTTTAGCCAGGATATCGCCAAGCTCTCTTGTTGTGCCGGATAATATTTTATTGCTATTAATTCTTAATTGCGTTATTACCAGTCTAAAGCGTACTGTCTTTTCAACAGGCGCAATCACATCTGGTCACAACGCCCGCTCTTCGGGATTGAAAGCTCAACCGCCATGAAAACACGCTCCGCCCTGTTCATCATTTTCACAATTCTCTCTGGCCCCGCACTGGCCGCCGAAACCGGCGGAGCCGGGTTCTGGGGTCTCGCCCTCCAGTCTTTTTTCATTCTGACCCGGGAAGGCGTGGAAGCCATTCTCATCATCACCGCCCTGATTGCCTGGCTGCAAAGGGCCGGAGCCGCAGACAAAACCCGCATAATCTATCAAGGCGCTGGATGGGCCGTGGCAGCCTCTCTTGCCACCGCCTACCTGCTCCAGTCGGTCTTGCAATCCTCCGGCGAGATGCGCGAAGCTCTTGAGGGCGCTAGCATGGTGCTGGCGGCAGTGGTTTTGTTTTATGTCAGCTTCTGGCTCATCGCCCGCGCGCAGGCCGGAAAATGGCAATCCTATATTCGCGATCACGTCAACAAGGCGGTTACAACCAACTCAATGCTCGCCCTTGGCTTTGCCGCCTTTCTGGCGGTTTACCGCGAAGGCGCGGAAACCGTATTGTTTTATCAGGCGTTGGTCACCGACGCTCCAAGCCAGATAAGCGCCATCGGTGCCGGTTTCATCGCAGCAGCCCTCGGTCTTGCCATCATTTACGCGGTCATGCATAGCGCCACCCGGCAACTTCCCCTGGGCCTGTTTTTCTCCGTGACCGCCGGTTTGCTTATGGGGCTTGCCTTCATTTATGCAGGCAAGGGTGTGCATGAATTGCAAGACGCGCACCTGATCTCGGAAACCATGATCGCCGGTTTACCGAAAATCAGATGGCTTGGCCTTTATCCCACCATTGAAACCTTAAGCGCCCAGATGCTCGTCTTCATCCCGGCCCTTGTCATGTTCGTCCGGATATTCGGCAACTCACTTCGCCGGGTAGCTCTGAAAGATCTTTTCCGGACCTGAACCACCAAAAAGAACCACGTTGAACGGCTCCTTTTCATTGGCCATATTCCATCCCCGATGACCCGCTCGCCATGTCGGAATGTCTAAATCCACCACATTTCCAGATGCCGCCTCAACAACCATTTAACCCCTATTATTCATGAGGAGATCAAGAGATGGCGCAGAAATTTGATTTCACAGAGCTTTTTCGAAATGCCGGTCATACCGGGCGTATTTCCAATATTTTGAAAAAGCTCTGTGGGATCAAAGGGCAAGCCAGAATT
>CAZHLV010000167.1:0-2564 GCA_964533415.1 uncultured Hyphomicrobiales bacterium | reverse complement strand
TGAGTTTGGGGGAGCGGTGAATTACAATTTTGCTCCGGACGCTGAATCGCGTATCACTCATGGGATCAATGTAATGGAATTTTCATGACTGTATCTTCATCATCTGCCCGGCCCGGTATCGAGACGCTGGGCGCAAGGCTTCTTGCCGGAGAACGTGCGGCGCTGGCGCAGGCCATTACGCTGGTGGAAAGCCGCCGGGCAGATCACCAGGTGCTGGCTCATGAACTGCTGCAAAGCCTTTTACCTCATACCGGCAAGGCGCGGCGGGTCGGCATTACCGGTGTGCCGGGGGTGGGCAAATCCACGCTGATTGAATCTTTTGGCAGCAACCTGACCAGGGCCGGGCACAAGGTGGCGGTGCTGGCGGTTGATCCTTCATCGCCGCGCAGCGGTGGCTCGATCCTTGGCGACAAGACCCGCATGGCCAAGCTGGCGGCAGATGAAAACGCCTTTATCCGCCCCTCCCCCAGTTCGGGAACCCTGGGCGGGGTGGCCTCGCGCAGCCGCGAGGCGATGTTGCTGTGCGAGGCGGCGGGCTTTGACGTGATTATCGTTGAAACCGTGGGGGCGGGCCAGTCGGAAACTGCCGTTTTTGACATGTGCGATGTTTTCGTGGTGCTGATGCTGCCGGGCGCGGGCGATGAATTGCAAGGCATCAAGAAGGGGGTTCTGGAACTGGCGGATATTATCTGCGTCAACAAGGCGGATGGGGACAATGTCAAACCGGCGCGGATCGCAGCGGCGCAATATCTCGCTGCGTTGCATATCCTCACCCCGCGCAGCGCCAACTGGCAACCGCCGGTCTTGTGTGTTTCGGGGCTCGATAATCGCGGGCTTGATGAATTGTGGAATGCGATTGAAAAACACCATGACGCCCTGAAAAAGAGTGGTGAGTTTGATGCCAATCGCCGCGATCAGCAGGTCAGGTGGATGTGGTCGATGCTTGATGAACGATTATTGCAGGGCTTCAAGACCCGCAAACGCGTCAAGGCCGGATTGTGCGAGATCGAGACCCAGGTGCGCGAGGGAAGCCTGTTACCGGTACTGGCGGCGGAAAAACTTTACCGTCTCGGGAATGTATAGCTTCTGTTAAGAGTTTTGATGAAAAACTGTCCTGGCAGGGTCGCCTTGAGACGTTATCAAACAACAAAAAGAACACGTTAATGCTGGAATTCAAATCTCGAATCACCTGCCCGAAATGCGGGACGAAATCTGTTGAAACCATGCCGGAACATCACTTCGTAATCTTTTACGAGTGTAAATCCTGCGGAGAAATCCTGAAACCGCTCAAGGGCGATTGCTGCGTATTTTGTTCATATGGAACAGTGCCATGCCCGAGCACCCAGACGAAATGGGAAAACGGCGAAATCGGCCAGTGCTGCTCGGAGGACTGATTGCCTAGAGCCCGGTTTTGATTGAATCAAAACCGGGCTCTAACTCTTTGTTCTTACTGCATTTCTTATCGAAAAAACCGGTTCCCACTTTTCCGGAAGTGCTCTAGTGAACCGAGCAACCATATATCCAACAGACAATTCCTGCGGAGGCAGGATGACGTCCGAATTCACCGGGAAACGGGTGTTTTTTTCACCCGATTGTCCTGCTGAATCTACTTCATTTTTTTCAGCTCGACCTCGACCATCAAATCCCCGGCAATATCTTCAAGAGCCTCGCAAAGCTCGTCAAGCCCCAGCGCATCGGGCAGCACGATATCGGCCTTGGCGCTGAACATGGCCTCGCCGGACATGGAGCCGGTAAAGACATTGGTGTTGAGACTTTCCACATTCACATCCTTGTCTGCCAGGATCCGGCTGACATCGCGCACGATCCCCTTGTGATCCTGCCCCATGACCTCAAGCCGGGCGCGGATTCCCTTGGGTATCGGGCAGATGGTATCGGTTTCATAGGTTACCCTGATGCCCTGATTGGCCAGCGCCGCCAGGTCGTATTTCAAGCTTTCAACCTGATCTTCGGGAAGGGAGATTTTCACGATCCCGGCGAATTCACCGCCAAGACGCGACATGGCGCTGTCGACCCAGTTGCCACCGTGGCCACTGATGACCTTGGCCAGGGCCTCGACAAGTCCGGGGCGGTCCTTGGCGATTACCGTCAGCACCATTTCCATTGTCTTTCACTCCTCACGATCAGAACCTGCTTGCACCATACCAGAAGCATTTGCCGATTTCGAGCAATCTGGCATAGCTATTGCTGATATTCCCTCGTGATTCCCGAAAGGAGACATTCCGGTATGCCGATCAATCGCCGTTCTTTTTTGTCAGGCGCCCTGCTTCCCTTTTCCGCCGGGGCTGGCGCGGGGCTGACGCCAACCGCCGTGAACGCAGCATCCCCGCACCCCGGCGCACCGCTTGCGGCTGATAGCGGGCGCGATCAAAGCCGCGCCCTGCAACGGCTGATCGATGATTCAGCCGCCCGGGGTCGCCCGGTTTTGCTGCCCCCCGGGCGGGTTATCGCGGGGAACTTGCGGATCCCTTCAGGCTTGCAACTGGTGGGCATGCCGGGCAAATCGGTCCTGGAATGGTCAGGCCGGGGAGAATTTATCACCATAT
>CAZHLV010000166.1:0-15854 GCA_964533415.1 uncultured Hyphomicrobiales bacterium | reverse complement strand
TGGCCGAAGCATTGGCAATCGTTGTTTCATCGACCGTGGTTGAAATTGCGCCGCGCAAGGTGGTGAGTTCGGTTATATTCCAGGCCAGATCCGCATTGGCGGAAAATGCCGATACGTTTCTGAGCGAGCGGTCATCGTAATCCCGGTAAATATACCCGGCCGCCAGATCTGCCCGCATATGCCGCCCCAGCGCCAGGGTAGCACCAATCTCCGCGGTTACCCCATCTGAATTGCGCGCCGTTCCGCTATTGTCAAAACGCTGGGAATGACGCCGCGCCGAATACACTGCCTGCGTATATACCACCACGCCAGGCCGTACATCGTAACTCAGGCGCGCCGTAGCGCTGTAATCGCGGTAATCCCGGTCATCCCGGCTCACAACCCCGCCAACACTCAAGGATGTATCGGCATAATCGGTGGCATCGATTGCCCCGCGCAGGGAAACCGAAAGCCGGTTGAAACGCTGTGTCCCGCGCAACGAAGCATGGTAGGTATAAACAAACGGACGGCTGCTTGCCCCGGCCACCGCACCAGACGCGCTTCGCTCTTCTTGCGAAATCCCATAACGCATTTCGGTATCTATGGTGGTGTTGCGCCGCACATCAATCCGCCCCAGCAACGAAGCGTCAAACTGCACGTAGTTTTCCGATTTCATTCGTGCATGGCGCGCCACCTCGCCGCTCAGATTAAGGCTCAGACCATGACGCAAAAAATCTGAATCGGCCCGGATGGAAGGGCGCAAAACCACCCGTATATCATTTTTTCTGTTCGATGAACTCAGGGATGCATTATCGGTATATTCCGTTTCAATATCAACAGAAGGCCGCACCAGGAAACGCCCTGCCCGGATCCCCAACGCATCCCAGTCCGGGCGCGGACGGTCCCGAACCGTGGTAATGGCTCCCTCAACCAGTGTATTTGTGCTGGTCCCGGCAGCCCCCACCGCGCTGTTGAGCGTGGCTGAGGTTGTAGCCTGAGAAGCCGGTTGGGGTGGCTGCCCGGCTGTCCCGGTCACCGCCGGGGCCCGGGCGGGGAGAACCTCGCCGGTTAGCGGATCAAGCGCCCCTTGCGCCGTAACGCCAAAATCTTCCGGTGGACCATAATTCACATCATCTCTTTCCGGCGCATCGGAAACCGCCGTTCGGGAAGAGGCTGGAGGCCGGAAAGCCGTTCGCCTTTGTGCCGGGGCGCGAGTATCTCCAGTCATCGGAGCCAAACCGGTTCGGGAAGAACTTCCCCCTTCTGTCATTTCAGAAATGCCGGAGGCTTCGCCGCCCCTCTCACTCCGCCGGGTTGGCGAATAGGCCTCCGTGATGCCCTGCGCCCCGAATCTTTGCTCCCTACGCCGAATCCCACCTCCCCCGGCCATCGTTCCAGACCGCAATCGTGAGCCATTCAGGTTACCATCGACGGGCAAGTTTCGCGTTGTGCGTTCAGAAGAACCGGAGCTTTCCGATGCCCCACCCTCGTCATATATGCCTTTTTTCCGCCCAGGGTCTGAATCCGGCCCCGTGCGGCTTCCCGGCCGGGAAAAAAGATCACGCCGCGCACGAGGTCGCCACAATCCACGGCGGCGGAGATCCGCTTCATAAGATTCAGAACCTTCAAAACGCGGTATATTCGCATCGGGATTTTGCCCATTACCCGAATTTTCTCCCGCCTGCCCACCTGCGCCTGGCCCCGCGGGCACCGGCAACACATAGACAACTTCCTGCGCAGCCGTTTTTACCCCCCCCGTGATTGCACAAAGGCTGACAGCAATTCCGGTTATGATAACATGTCTGAGCAAAGGCACCTCTGGGCGGCGAAAGCCCTGCCCTTGAAAACTTCTCCAACAACACGGGTTCCACAGCTTAAAATTTTACGAAATTTATGGTTAACAAGTAGTTTATTTTACCGATCCCCGCTATAGAGCAGGTTAAATTCATAAAGAGACGAGTCCTGACAAATGCCCTCCAGCCCCTCCCTCCTCATTAAAAGCGCCAAGACTACCCTGCTCAAGGAACGTCAAGGCCTTGATGCCCTGATGAATTTCCTGGATGGTGAGCTGGGCGCAGCCTTTTTTAAAACCATTGACCGGATAAGCAAGGTTCAGGGAAGAATCATCCTGACCGGCATCGGCAAAAGCGGCCATATCGGGCGAAAAATCGCCGCCACGCTCGCCAGTACCGGAACCCCGGCCTATTTTGTCCATGCCGCCGAGGCCAGCCATGGTGACCTGGGCATGTTTACCAGTGAAGATATTATCCTGGCCCTCTCCTGGTCAGGCGAAACCCTTGAATTGAAGGACATGATCGAATTTTCGCGCCGCCACAAGGTCACCCTCATCGCCATGACCGCCAACCAGAACAGCGCCCTTGGCAAGGCTGCCGATATCGTCCTCACCCTGCCTTCCGCTGCTGAAGCCTGCCCCAATGGCCTGGCGCCGACCACCTCCACCACCATGCAACTGGCGTTGGGAGATGCCCTCGCGCTTGCCCTGCTCGAATACAAGGGCTTCACCGCCAGCGATTTTCGCAAATTTCATCCCGGCGGCAAGCTCGGCGCTTCGCTTTCCTATGTTCGCGACCTGATGCACGAAGATCAGGAAGTCCCGCTTTGCGGGCTCGATACACCCATGTCGGAAGCCCTCCTGATTATGTCCAAGAAGAGTTTTGGATGTCTCGGGATTACCGATGAAAACGGTACACTGACCGGTATCATTACCGATGGCGACCTGCGCCGGGAAATGTCACCAAACCTGCTGGAGCAGCAGGCCCGGGATATCATGACCCTTTCGCCCAAAACCATACCACCTGACATGTTGGCCTCAAAAGCGCTTGAATTGATAAACCAGTCGGCCATTACCTCGCTTTTTGTGATTGACAAGAACAAACCAATCGGCATTGTGCACATCCACGACCTGCTGCGTGCAGGTATTGCCTGATTGGTTTGTTTGAAAAAATCAGTTTTGTTAAGCTGACATTCATTTACGTTTTTGTATAAACAAGGTCACGAATGGCCAAAACAATATTTGCAGGTTAGCAGGGGTAGCCAGATCATGGATACAGAAAAAGCCGACAAACGCGCCCTGACCCGGATGCTCGCCGGCCTGGTATTCTGTACACTGCTGACAGGATTTGCCGCCATCACCGTAACCGGCAACACCCTGAATGCCGCATCGAGCGGTTATGCCTCCCCTGTCGCCTCAGCCCGGTAGCCTCAACAACGCCTTGCTCCACGGCTTTTACCCGGCAAAACGTGAAGGCCTCTTGAGCACTTCCGGAAAAGTGGGAACCGGTTTTCCAACAAGAAGTGCAGCAAAACAAAGAGCTAGAACAACGATGGTGCGTTCACTTGAACGCGCATTGCTCTAACGACAATCCCCGGGTCGCGGTTTGATTCGGATCGGTTTCAATTCCTGTAACGGTTGGAATAACGCCTTCCAGGAGGATGAGTGTTCCCGCCTGCCGCCCTTGCCGCCTTCATCATCATAATCCAGGGAAAAGATCGCCAATCCCATTCCGACCGAACCAAAGGTAATGGCAAACCCGGTCAGAAGAAGCACTGCAGCTATGCCGCCGATTGATGAATGCGTAATCAAGGTCCATATCCCGGCATAATCGGTATAGAACAAAAATCCGGCAAAGCACCAGCCAAGGAAAATCCCGACCAGCATGTGAAAGCCAAGAAAACGTAATAATTTATTCTTCATGTGCAATTCCCCCTCCATTGCTGAAAAACCTGCACATATTCTGCTCTGGAGACATCGGTCGGCACAAGGGGTAATTTGCCGCAGATTGCCTATTTCATCTGCACATGCAGGTTAAAGAACTTGCTGACCATGCCTTCAAGATCAGGAAGGGTTTCAAGCGCCCACCCGGCGATCATGGTCATCGAGCCGGTAAGGAACAAGATTCCAGTCAGCACCAGAAGGGCTCCCATCAGCTTTTCCACCAGCCCGAGATGCTTGCGAAAGCGCTGCATGAAGGCAAGGAACGGGCTGACAAACAAGGACGCCAGGATAAAGGGAATCCCCAGCCCCATGGAATAGATGGTAAGCAGGACAACCCCCTGCATGACCGTTTCCTTGGAGCCGGCAATCATCAGGATCGGCGAAAGAATCGGCCCCACGCAGGGTGTCCACCCGGCGGCAAAGGCCAGCCCCATCATGTAGGCGCCAAAATACCCCACCTGGGAAATCTGTCCCTGGTAACGAACCTCGCGCATTAAAAAGCCGATCTTGAACAGCCCGAGGAAATGCAACCCGAAAATGATGATAATCACGCCGCCGATCATCGCCAGCGTATCAATATGCTGGCTGATAAACCCGCCAAGCACCGAAGCGCTGGCCCCCAGCGCAATAAACACGGTGGAAAACCCGAACACGAAGATCAAGGAAGCTAAAAAGACCCGCCGGGAAATCCCCGGTTCCACATCTTTTGACTTGGCAAGCTGGTCAAGCGATGTCCCGCCCAGATAACAAAGATAAGGTGGAACCAGGGGAAACACGCAAGGCGAAAGAAAGCTGATAAGCCCCGCAAGCAGCGCAACCAGATAGGAAACCTCGAAACTCATAACCCCTCCTCGGGCGCGGCCTGTATCCAGAACAATGGAACGCTGCCCATCTCATCATCTCGCCATCAGCTATCCGGGCAGAAATCTCCCGTGACAAGCAACAGCATTACCTGCCGCGCACTTTTATCTGAGGAATCTCACCAAGTGAAATCACTTTCTCTTTAGTAATGTAATCGGCCACCACATCATAGACCGGTGGCCCCTTTGTGCCCTCGTTCACCGAAGCCCAGCCACTGACCACGTATTTCTTGCTGGCCTCGATTTTCTGGCCCGACTTGATAGCCCGCATATCATAGATGCGCTCACCGATCTTCTTGCTCGGATCAATCGCATAGGAGAACCCGCCAACCCGGACCATATCGCCACCTTGCTGGTAATAGGGATCGGCGTTAAACAGGTTATCGGCCACATCTTCGAGTATATCCTTGATCGTCTGGCCGCTCATTTCCGAGCGGTAGGCATTGGGATAGGTGATCGAGGTGAGATGGTGCACATGGTCCAGCGTGATCTCCTGCCCCGGCAGGAGCGAGGAGCCCCAGCGGAAGCCCGGCGAGAGCGAAAATTCCGAATCACGTTCGGAGATCAGCGCCTTGCAGATCAGGTCATCAAAAGTGCCATTGAAATTACCCCGGCGGTATAAAAGATCTTCCGTTTTACCCAGCACCTTGCTGACTTCCTTTTCAAACGGTGCCCGGATCCCCTTGACCAGCGCCGCCATTTCCGGGTCCGGCGTAATCACGTCAGAGAGCACTGGAATAATCCGGTAGGAGTAATCCGCCACCTTGCCGCCCTTGATATCAAGATCAAGGCGTGAAAGGAATTTGGAATGCGAGCCCGAAGCAATCAGCAAGGTGTTATTGACCTTGATGGCAACGGGCAACGCATCATGGGTATGGCCGGTCAGGATAACATCGATGCCATCCACCCGTGAAGCGAGTTTCCGGTCAACATCAAAGCCGTTATGACTGAGCAACACCACCAGCTCGGCCCCTGCCCCGCGAGCTTCTTCAACATATTCGCGCACCTGGTCCTCGCGGATGCCAAACGACCATTTGGGGATCATGTAACGCGGATTGGCCACCGGCGTATAAGGGAAGGCCTGCCCGATAACGGCAATTTTCACCCCGCCGCGCTCAAAATACTTGATCGCCTCAAAAACCCGTTCTTCCCACTCGGTATCGAACACATTGCCGGCCAGGAACGGGAAATTGAGCTTCTTGACGAGCTCTTTGACCCGCGCCTCCCCGTAAGTAAACTCCCAATGGGCCGTCATGGCGTCGATTCCCAGCGCATTGGTAACCTGTACCATGTCTTCCGCACCGGTTTTGAGCGATGTATATGAACCCTGCCAGGTATCACCGCCATCAAGAAACAGCGTCTTGCCCGGTCGCTCGGCACGCACCGCCTTGACCAGTGTCGCCATGCGGTCAAAACCGCCAACCTTGCCATAAGTCCGCGCCAGGGACACAAAATCCTCAGAACTCAGCGCATAGGCCTCGGGTGTCCCCGCCGCGATGCCGAATTTATGCAGGAAATCCTTGCCCGTGATATGCGGCGGCAGCCCCTTTACCGCGCCAACCCCCATATTTATAGAAGGCTCACGGAAATAGAGCGGCACGATCTGCGCATGACAATCGGTCATGTGCAGCAAGGTCACCTGCCCCTTGGCGTCAAATTTCAGCAGATCATCCTGCGTGATCGCCTGCCTGGCGGAGGCTCGGGTAAATTGCCCGGAAAGACCGGTTAGCGCGGCTGTTGCCGTTGCCACCTGTAAAAAATCGCGGCGCGTTAGCATGGCTCATAACTCCTGCAAGACAAATCAATACATTTTTGCATAGAAAACCCGGCGCAGAAATTTCACGCGCCGGGTTTTGATATCGTGTGACTAGTTGCGCACCGAGGGTGTTTCCACCGGCAGGCCGTTGCCGCGCCACCCCAGGTAATACTCAAGATTAAGATATTCCTGGCTTCCGCGCTTGTAGGGCTTGGCGCGAATATTCTTGTTGCAGCCTTTGAAACGGCGATGCAAGGTGCCCATCTTCTGCCATTTCAGGCGGAAGGTCGGGAACCCGTTGGATTGCCCCTGGGTGAGGTAATCCGACCGGATATGAACCCCTTGATGCTGTTCGTGGCAACTGGCGCAGGACATGTCAAGCTGCCCGCGACGCTGGTAATAGAACTTCTTGCCAAGTTCAAACTTGGCCTTGGCGCCCTCGCCCTTGATGGTCACGTTAACCGGCATGCCGCGTGACTGGAACTTGATGAACGCCACCGTGCCCATCATTTCGTTGGATTCATATTTCCACGGCTTGGCCTGCATCTGCTTCGTGCGGCACTCATTGACCTTCAGTTCAAGATTCTGAACGCTTTTCAGATCCTCGCGGTAAACCGGATACTTGGCGCCAACGCCCTTCATGGACTTTTCAGCCTCATTATGGCAACTGGCGCAGGATTTCCCGGCCTTTCCATCAACCTTGTTCCACAGATCCGCTCCCTGCTCGACCCACAACATGCCCGGATTTTCAAAATCATCATCCTGCATGGCCTGGGTCTTGGGATCGCGCATGTTATAGCCCGAATATATCTCCCCGAGCGGATTTCCCGGCTGCGCCTTGATGACGGGCTTCTTGGCCGCCTCGGCAACCGTGATATTCAGCCCCAGCACAAGCGCGACTGCCGCCAGACTAATGAGGTTAATTATTCTCATGTAATGTTCCTCCATCCCCGTTCAAGCGGACAGGCCACTCCAGCCTGCCGCTCTTGGGATTTTTATTATTCAACCGTCAGCTTGGCTTTTTTGGAATAAACCTTACCGTCATCATCGGTCCATTTGAACTCGAACTCACCGGATTCTTCGGCCCGCATATTGAACTGGATAAACGGATTTGCCGAAACCGAAGGCTCGATATTCATCGTGAACACCGGCTTGCCGTTAAACGTTGCCGTGAACTTGTTGATGATCTTGCGCGGGATGGGTTCGCCGGTTTTCTTGTTCTTGCGGCGGCCCGATTCCATTTTGTGTTTGATGAGGGTCTTGATCTTGATGATCTCACCCTTTTTCGCCTTTTTGGGCACTTTGACTCTGGGTTTAGCCATGTTGGAAAATTCTCCGTCTTAAATGATGTTAGCTCAGCCGCCGCAGCCGCCGATGGTTACCTTGACCTGTGATGAAACCTTGGCCAGGGAGCCATCGCTCATCTCGGCAATCGCGATGATGTTCTGGGTCTTGGCCAGCCGCATGCGCGTTGAGGCGCTGGCCTTGCCGCTCATCGGTGTAAACTCGAAAGAGGCAATCAGCGGCGAGGGATTGCCATCGGCAAGAACATAGACTTTCTTGACATAGTTATCCTTGGTCATGGGACTGTCCACGCTAAAGCCCACCGGCACCGTATTGCCGTTCTCGGCAATCTCAGGAACATCAAGCTTGATGCCGCCTTCCTTGGGGGTTTTGCCGCCAAGAATCTTGGCTATTGCCGCGTCACCCTTCGGGGTGGCCATGGCGGGCGCGATTCCAAACCGGGCCAAACCCAGCGCAGCGCCTGCGCCAAAGGCAAGCCCCAGCACCTTGCGGCGGCTGAAATCGGAAGTTTCAAAACGTTTTGTCATTACGTTCACGTCTCCTGTTGTAATGTAATAAAGATTGCTTTTTTCAGCTTTTGGCTGCCGGGCCTAGCCTTCCTTGAGGGTAAGGAGAAAAGCCAGAACATCCTCGATTTCCTGCGCCGTCAAAATGGGCTTGCCCTTGAACTTGCCCTTGACCCGCGTCAGCCCCTTGACCTTGTACATGGCCGGCATGATCGTCTCGGGAAAATAAACCTTCTGGTTAACCAGCATCATCCGCAACTGCCCCGGCTTGTAGCGGGACGCAACCCCGTCAAGCGAGGGCCCCACTTCACCATGATATGGCTGATCCTTGAGAACCGTCACCTCATGGCAAGCAAGGCAGTTGCCTTTCTTGCGGTTGATTGCAAGCTTGCGCCCCCGAACAGGATCTCCCGCCTTGCCGGTCAATGACTTTTCAATCGCCGACTCGTGTTCCGTGCCGGTAATCGTGTACTTGACCAGTTCCCCGGCAAAAGCCGGCGCGGCCACCATCACGGCGCCAAGCGCCAAGGCAGCAAATGAACCCTTGAAAATTCTATTATACGGTGTTGGCAAAGTGTCCTCCATCCCCGTGTTGATCCTTTGACCCTTGATTCAAAATATGCCGTCGCCAGCAAAGCCGCGGCTTCTCTCCGCGTTATGTTTCCTGGCGACCTTTCAAGGACCGCGATTCTTTTTTACCAGAAATATCTTGTATTATCATCCGGTCTGAAATAACTTATTCCATATTCATCAGGCGATATCAAGAAATATTTCTACGTAAGGAATATGTGAAAGGGTTAACAAAGGTCATATTCAAGAAAAATTATATGTTTTTGGCTGTTCGATGGATAAAGTAACAATGATCTGCTTTCGTAATTTTTCCAGTCTGGCAGAGCTCACCCACAAGGAAAGTATAATAGATTAGTACATTATAATATTCTAATGTAATAAACCAGCATCCCGATCAAGCCAAAAATGGAGGGACGGTCCGGCAGGATCGTCAAGGGGAGTTTGAGAAAACAAGAAGGGAAAGAAAAATATGACGCTGTTTGGCGCTAGGTTTTCTTTGAAATGGACACTGATTCTGGGGGCGGTATTTTGCGCCGGGATAGCTTTTACCGCCATTTTCAACACCGGGTTGGCCTTTACCAATGAAATGGGGTTTTGCACCTCGTGTCATTCCATGCAGGTCAACCTGAAGGAATACAAGGAAACACCCCATTACAAGAGCGCCTCTGGCGTTCGCGCCACTTGTGCCGATTGCCATGTACCCAAGGCCTTCTTCCCCAAAATGGTCGCCAAGGTTCTGGCCTACAAGGATGTCATGCACGAAATCCTCGGCACGCTGGATACCAAGGAAAAATACGAATCGCACCGTTGGGAGATGGCCAACCGGGTCTGGGACAAGATGCGCGCCACTGATTCGCGCGAATGCCGTTCCTGTCATGCCTGGGACGCCATGGACTTGTCAGAGCAGGCCCGCAGCGCCCGCAAGCGCCATGGCCGCGCCCGGGACGAGGGAAAGACCTGCATAGACTGCCACCAGGGCATTGCCCATGAGGAGCCAGACGAACCAGAAGAACCTGAAGAGCCCCAAGCCCCCGCAGAAAAAACCGGAGGCAAAAGCGAGTGAGAAGCCCCACGCCAATGACCGGCAGAATCAAGAAATCCTTGCATATCCCCGCCCTTCTGGCGATTGCCCTGCTGATATCGGGCGCTCCGGTCCGCGCCGGGGAAGACCTTGGTGTTGACCTGCGAATCGCCGCCACCATCGGGGATGCCGACCTGCTCAAGGACCTTCTGAAAGAAGGAGCAGATATCAACGCCGCCAATAAATTCGGCCAGACGGCCTTGTTCATGGCCATCCAGGAAAACAACTACGCCGCCGCCGCCATCTTGATAAGCCACGGGGCAGATGTGAACGCCAGGACCGTGGCCGGTTGCACGGCGTTGACCACTGCCGCCGGGAACGGCAATGCCGCCCTGACCGCCATGCTCCTGGAGCGCGGCGCCGACCCGGAAGCCCGCTCTCGCGCCGGCTGGGGCGCCTTGATGATCGCCGCCCGCAACAACCGGCGGCAAATCCTGCAACAGCTCATCTACAAGGGCGTAAAACTCGATGTTCCCGACAAGAAGGGCCGCACCGCGCTCATGCAGGCCGCCAGATACGGCCACAAGGAGGCCACGACCTTGCTGGGAACAAATGGCGCCAACCTTGAAGCCCGTGACAAAAATGGCGACACGGCCCTGATCCTGGCCGCCGAAGAGGGCCAGACCGGAACAATCCAGCGCCTGCTGGACATGAAGGCCAAGATCAACGCCGCCGATAATGACGGGGCCACCGCGCTTCTCATCGCGGTCTCGGAAAAGCAGATCGAGGCCGTCAAGCTGCTTATCGCCAATGGCGCGGATGTCAACAAGGCCGACAGTGACGGAATTACACCGCTGATGGAAGCGGTTGCCGGGCGCAATCTTGAATTGATCCGGCTCCTTCTGGCTGCTGGCGCGGACGCTTCATTAAAAGATAATGACGGAAAAACCGCCGCCGACACCGCCCGACGACGCGGCGATCAGGAAATACTGGACCTGCTCACGAAAGGCTCGGGATAAAAGAACATGACATTTTTTCAGAACCTGCACAAAACGGATTTTTTATCGGGGCAGATTCTTTCCACGCCTTGCAGACAAGGTGAATATTGGACTGGTCCCCGGATCCAAGGGTTCTCTTTTTCAACCCCCCTTCATTTTTCAACACACTGCTTTTCCAAACCCACTACGAACCATTTTCATGTCAAACAGGAGGGAAAAAACCACCCATGAAAATAAAAACACTCTCACAGACTGTGCTCGCCGCGGGCTTGGCGCTAGGTATTTCATCTGCAGTAATGGCTGCGGAGAAAAAACTCATGTCCGGTGCATCTGCTTCCATGCTGTCCAACACCTGCGCCGGTTGTCACGGCACGGACGGGGCCAGCAAGGGGCCCGGAACGCCTTCAATCTCGGGCTTGTCGGTCGAATATTTCGTTGAGACCATGCAAGGCTTCAAATCCGGCGAAATCCCCTCAACCATCATGACCCGCATCGCCAAGGGATATACAGACGATGAGTTTAAAGCCATGGCCACGCATTTTGGCAAAATGAAATTTGCCCATGCGAAACAGGCCTTTGACAAGAAACTGGCCAAGAAGGGCGCAAAAATTCACGACAAGTATTGCGAAAAATGCCATGCCGATGGCGGCAACAACAAGGAAGATGATTCCGGTGTTCTTGCCGGCCAGTGGACCCCGTATCTGAAATGGACCTTGAATGACTACATCAACTTCGTGAAAGACGGTGAGGGCGACAAGCGCGAACCGACGAAAAAGATGAAAAAGAGGCTCAAGAAAATGCTGAGCAAAAAAGGCCAGGCCGGCGTTGACGCCTTGCTGAACTACTATGCAAGCCAGCAATAAAAAGACACGAAGGAGACATTTCATGAGCACAAACGTTAATCGCAGAAAATTCGTACAAGGTGTTGGCGCAGCTACAGCCGCCAGCGCCATCGGCATGCCCCGGATTGCCCTCGGCGCCACCAAGAAGGTGGTCATCGTCGGCGGTGGCACGGGCGGCGCAACAGCAGCCAAGTATTTGCGCCGCGCCGACCCGAACATCCGGGTGGTGCTGATCGAACCAAAGAAGCATTACTACACCTGCTATCTCAGCAATGAGTATCTTGGTGGCGGACGTTCGATCGATTCCATCAAGTTCGGCTATAAAGGCCTGGCCAAACATGGCGTGATTGTTGTTCACGACATGGTTTCAGGCATCGACGCCGCCAAGAAAGTCGTCACCACGGCCGGTGGTCAAAAATACACTTATGACCGCTGCATCGTGGCGCCGGGCATTGATTTTCGCTGGGACAAGATCGAAGGCTACGACCAGAATGTCGCCCAGAAAATCCCCCATGCCTGGCAGGCCGGTCCCCAGACCATCATGCTGCGCAAGCAGCTTGTGGCCATGAAGGATGGCGGCACCGTGGTTATCGCCCCGCCGCCAAACCCGTTCCGTTGTCCTCCCGGACCTTACGAGCGGGCCAGTCAGATTGCCCATTACCTGAAAGCCAACAAGCCCAAATCCAAGATCATCATCCTGGATCCCAAGCCGAAATTCTCCAAGATGGGACTGTTCGTACAAGGCTGGACCGATCTTTACGGCTATGGCACCGACAACTCGATGATCGAGTGGCGCGGCACGCCAAAGGGCGCATCGGATAACGTGCTGGCCAGCGTGGACGCCGCCAACATGACGGTGAAAACCGAGTTCGACGAGGTCAAGGCCGATGTTCTCAACATCATCCCGGCGCAAAAAGCGGGCAAGATCGCCTTCACCGCCGGCCTGACCAATGACAAGGGCTGGTGTCCGATCAACCTGCACACCTTTGAATCGCTCATCCACAAGGGCATTCACGTCATCGGTGACGCCTCAATCGCCAAGGGCATGCCCAAATCCGGTTATGCCGCCAATTCCGAAGCCAAGGTTTGCGCCGTGGCGGTGGCGGCCATGCTGAGCGGCAAATCGGTTCCTGCCCCATCTTTCGTCAACACCTGTTATTCTATTGTTGGCGAAAACTACGGCATTTCCGTTGCCGCGGTTTACCGTCTTGCCGAAGATGGCTCCAAGATCGTCAAGGTTTCAGGTGGGCTGACCGCGAAAAACGCTTCAGCCGAAACCCGCAAACGCGAAATGGTCTATGCCCATAGCTGGTTCAAGAATATTACCAGCGATATCTTCGGCTAGATCAACCTGCGTTCAAGTGGGATCACTTGAATGCAGATAAGTTGATCGACATCAAGGAGATAGAGCAACGATAGTGCGTTCACTTGAAGGCGCGTTGCCCTAGAGCTCTTCTGGAAAAGCGGGAACCGGTTTTCCGATAAGAAGTGCGGTAAGAACAAAGAGTTAGAGCTCGGTTTTGATTCGATCAAAACCGGAAACACTCTAGATCATACCGGTTTAAAAACAGGGGAAAGCGGGGCTTCACGGCCCCGCTTTTCTTTTCCCCGAAATTATGTTTATCTTCGGGGCATAAAAAAGGAGAGTGAATGAACCTTGTAAGCCCACCCCGCAAACGGCCAATCTGGACAAGGATAACCAGCCTGTTTGTTTTGACCGCCCTTGCCAGCACTTTGATTTCATCGGCCCTTCGCGCCGATAGCCCCGGAACAAGGCCGCATTTGCTGGCGCAGGGCAAATATATTGCTTCCATGTGCACAACCTGCCACCAACCCGACAAATCCTTTGAGGGCATCCCCCCCATCCTTGGCTACAAGGCCGACAAGATGATCGAGATGATGATGGAATATAAAGAAAGCGTCGAGCAGCATGAGGTCATGGAAAATATCGCCAAGAGCCTCTCCGAATATGAAATCCGTGCGCTTGCCCTTTATCTCGCCAGCCTGAAATCACAAGGGAGGAGCATGTGAGCCCGCTCAAGAATACCCTGAACCGGCGAAGCTTTGGCAAGCTGGTTCTGGCGGGCGGCGCCAGCCTTTGTGCGCCAGCCCTCATTGCCGCCCCCAAAGCGCGGATCATTGTCATTGGCGGCGGGCCGGGCGGAGCCACCATTGCACGCTATCTCAAGCGTGACGCCCCACAACTCGATGTAGTCCTGCTGGAGCCCAAGCGCAATTACACCACCTGTTTTTTCTCCAACCTTTACCTGAGCGGTTTCAATACCTTCGAGTCGATCACCCACAGCTACAAGCCTCTCAGGGAGCGTTACCAGGTTAATCTCATTCATGACCGGGCCGAGGAAATTGACCCGGTCGCCCATCTGGTGCGAACCAAGTTCGGCCGCACCCTGGGATATGACAAGCTCGTGGTCGCGCCGGGAATTGATTTCAAATTTGAAGATATTGAAGGTTATGGCCCCGATTCCCTGGCCGATATCCCCCATGCCTATCGCGGCGGCTGGCAATCCCGGCTGCTCAAGCGCAAGATTCAAACCATGAAGGAAGGTGGCACTTTCATCCTTTGCCCGCCAAACGGCCATTACCGTTGCCCGCCCGCCCCTTACGAACGCGCTTCCATGGTCGCCTGGTATCTCAGGCACCAGAACAAGGCGGCAAAAATCATTATCCTGGATTCCAAGAACAAGTTTTCCAAGCAGGATTTATTTGAAGAAGGCTGGGAAACCCACTACCCGGACATGATCGAATGGCTGCCCATGGATATCACCGGCGGAATCAAGGCGGTTCATCCCAAATCCATGGAAATCATCACCGAGGATGAAGTTTTTCAGGCCGATGCCGCCAATATCATCCCGCCGCAAAAGGCCGGGCTGATCGCCCACCGCGCCGGGCTGACCGATGAGACCGGCTGGTGCCCGATCCACCCCGCCACCATGGAATCGAAACTGGCAAGGGACATTCACGTGATCGGCGATGCCGCGGATGCCGCCGCCATGCCCAAATCCGCCGTGGCCGCCAACTCGCAAGCCAAGGCCGTTGCCATGATCCTGCGCGCCGAGCTGACCGGATCACCCGCCTTTGAACCCAAATTCCGCAACGCCTGCTGGAGCCTCATAGCCCCCGATGATTCCGTTGCCCTTGGCGCCAGCTACAAGGCTGGCAAGGATCACTTCATCACCACCGGCGTTTATTCCTCGCAAACCGAAGAAACCCGCAAAACCCGCCGCCGCGCCGCCAGGGAAGCACGCGGCTGGTATGCCGGTGTCACAAAAGATATCTTTGGATAAACGGCGCCTATTTGGCGGTGTGAACATTCAGCGCAAGATGGCTTTTCTGGGTTTTGAGCTTGGCAAGTAACTCGTCCAGCATCATCCAGAATGCACCCTCGCCGCCATAGCCCTGGATCCGGCCCACTTCCTTCCCCTTCTCCATGAGAACGAAGGTTGGAGTTAAACGAACCGGCATCTTCAGGCCCTTCGTTTTTTTCTGGTCCGAAATATCAACCCGGCGCAAGGGCGCCCGCTTCCCCTCGGAGGTCTTGGAGTACACGCCCCCAAGCTCGCTGTTCCAGATCACGCAATAGGTGCAGCCCGGAGACTTGAACATGACCAGTTCGGCTGCCGATACGGAACTGCCGGACCCCGTAACCACCACGGCGGCCATAATGGCCAGCATCGCGCCAAAAAAAGAATTTGCGAACAACGTTTTCATCTCGGTGAGGCCTCTCGCCACGAATCTTCAATTGCGAAGATTATACATTAACAATCTCTAATGTAAGTTAATTTCCTTGACTTTTCAGCCGTCAAATTGTCGCACGCCTACAACAGGTGCAACATGAGGTTACCCATCTGAAATTAAACAAGTTTCAAGAAATTCAAGAGGCCGGACGTTGCGCCTTTGCAATAAGATTATCCAGCAAGGGGTAAAAAAAATCGGCTCCCGGATACCCGGAAATCCGGCCAGACTCAACCCCGCCGGACAACAAGACAAAGGTCGGCGTATAGGTTATCGGTCGCTTAAGACCCTTGACCTTTTCCTGGTCCTCGATATCCACCCGGCGCAAGGGCGCCGCCCTGCTCTCCGAGGTCAGGTGATACCCCTCCCCGACCTCCTCTTCCCAGGTTTCACACCACTCGCAATCTGGCGAATCGAACATAACCAGTTCAAGCGCCGAACTGACCGCCACCCCGCCGCCGGCAAAAACGAGAAGGGCCACGCTGACAACGAACCGGATGAGCATGAAGACCTCCAATTTTTTGCTCT
>CAZHLV010000165.1:0-3498 GCA_964533415.1 uncultured Hyphomicrobiales bacterium | reverse complement strand
TATGCTTCTTTTTATCTTTTCTAATAAATAGCCTAACCTATTGAAATAATTGGTCGGAGCGGCGGGATTCGAACCCACGACCCCTTGTCCCCCAGACAAGTGCGCTACCGGGCTGCGCTACGCTCCGACACGGGTGAAATGCTTGGTGTTTCTAGCCTTTCACAAGATATGGCGCAATCCCTAAAAGCAGAAAAAAAAATCACCAGAACAATCCAGGAGGCAGTTCAACAGTAAATCTTTCTTAAATCTCTATATTGTCAATCAGGCGGGTTTGTCCCAACCAGACGGCGGCAAACAGGCGGGTTGGCGTTTGGCGGGAAACAGTGCTTACCGGTTCCAGGGTTTCCGCATCATGGATCTCCAGATAGTCAACCTTGTTGAAACCGGCCTCGACCAGCGCTGTTGTCGTCTGTTCCAGAACTGCCGGGATCGGTGCGCCGTCCTTGATCTTTTGGGCTGCCTTTCGCATAAGCTGGTTGAGAAGCGGCGCTATGCGCCGCTGCGCCTTGCTCAAATAGGCATTGCGCGAAGACAGGGCGAGACCATTTTCCTCACGGATAATCGGCCCGGAACAAATTTTTACCGGCAGGCTCAGATCACGCACCAGGCGGCGAACGACCAGAAGTTGCTGGTAATCCTTCTCCCCGAAAATCGCCATATCCGGGGCGCACTGGATCAGCAGCTTGGTGACGACGGTGGCCACACCGCCAAAGAAATGCGGGCGCGTGATACCGCACAAGGGTTCGGAAAGCCCTTTGACCTGAACGCTCGTGGCATCACCCGGGGCATACATGACTCCGGGTGTGGGCGCATAAATCAGGTCAACATTTTCATCCACAAGCCTCGCCCGGTCACGCTCAAGCTCACGCGGGTATTCCTGAAAATCCTCATGGGGGGCAAACTGGGCCGGGTTCACAAAAATGGACACGACAACCTTGTCGGCCTTTTCCCGCGCCAGGCGGACCAGCGAGAGGTGCCCTTCATGAAGTGCGCCCATGGTAGGCACCAGCATGATGCTTTGTCCCTTCCCTTTCCAGCCGCCAACCTTGCCGCGCAGCGCATTAACAGAATTGACAACTGGTATGTCTGATATGTTCGGGGTGCTCATGTTTTACCGGGTTCCCGCAGGTGATAACAACTGGGCTACATATACTTGTAAAATCTTCGGTGCGGCAACTCATCATATTTACCAATTTTTAAGTTTTTCCAATCCGCACCGGAACTCCATGCTAGGTTTCTGACCGGGAAACGGGATGGGAAGTGAAGAAAATATATGGGCAATTTCAGCAAATGACGATCAGGCAACCGGCACATGTTATTGTTTTGGGGAATGAAAAGGGCGGATCAGGCAAGTCAACCCTGGCCATGAACGTGATTATTTCACTGCTCAATTCGGGGCAAAGCGTGGCCTCCCTTGACCTTGATACCCGCCAGCGATCCCTGACCCGGTTTATTGAAAACCGGGAGGCCTGGGCCAAAGCGCAAAACCTTGCTCTCAACATACCCGATCATATCCCCCTCAAAGGCAGCACGGAACAAAGTATCTCTGCGCGTGAGGATTACGAATACACGGTTTTCGCCGATGCGGTTTCCCGGCTTGAATATGATTATGATTTCCTGGTGATTGATACGCCCGGACATGACAGTTATTTATGCCGGCTCGGCCATGCCATGGCCGATACCCTACTAAGCCCCATAAATGACAGCTTTATTGATCTTGACGTGATCGCGAAATTCTCGCCGGAGGCCTCCATGATCGTGGAAGAGAGCCAATATACCCGCATGGTCCGGCAGGCCAAGGCCCAGCGACTGGCTGCCGATGGCGGGAAAATTGACTGGATCGTCATCCGCAACCGCCTCTCGGCACTCGATGCCCGCAACAAGCGCGCCATGCGTGATGCCCTTGAACAGGCCAAATCAAGATACAGGTTCAGAACCGCGGACGGACTTGGCGAACGGGTGATTTACCGTGAGCTTTTTACAAGGGGACTGACGTTATCCGATATCTTCGAGACCCCTGATGGCGTGCGCCCGTGCATGTCACATCTGGCGGCCCGCATGGAAGTCAGGGGCTTGATAGCAAGCCTGAACCTGCCTGATCGTTCCCGGCAAAAAACTTCAAAAAAAAACGTGAAAAAGCAGAACAGTCTTTTTTTGAGCGTAAACTAGAGCAACGCGCGTTCAAGTGAACGCACTACCGTTGAAGGGCAATCGTTGCTCTATCTACTTAATGTCGACCAACTTATCTGCATTCAAGTGGTTCCACTTGAACGCAGGTTGATCTAAACAACAAGATAACGAGAATGGGGAATTTTACATGGATAATCTGGCAGAGCTTTGGGTTACGGTGATGGAAAGCGAGGTGGGGCTGCGGGTCAGCATCGCCGGGGTTGTCATCGGGGCCTTACTCGGGGCGCTCATGCACCGGACCAATTTTTGCACCATGGGGGCATTGTCCGATATCAACGCTTTTGGCGACTGGCACCGGTTTCGCGCCTGGATACTGGCCATGGCCGTGGCCATTACCGGAGCGCAGGGCATGCAGTATTTCGGATTTCTTGATTTGAAAGACTCCATCTATCTGGGCGCGTCTTTTAACTGGCTGTCCTTTATTGTCGGCGGGGTGATGTTTGGTATCGGCATGGTGTTTGCCAGCGGCTGCGGGGCGCGTAACCTGATCCGGGTTGGCGGCGGCGATCTGAAAGGTCTCGTCGTTGTTCTGGTGGTGGGTTTTTCCGCCTATATGACCTTGCGCGGGATTATCGCCCCGGCGCGGGTCTGGCTGAACGGGCTGGCCTCGGTGGACATGGGCAGCCTTTCCCTGCCCGATACCGGGCTAAGCAGCATTGTCGCCAAGCTCTCCGGACTTTCCGCCACAACATCCATACTGGTGGCCAGCGCGGGTACGGTCTTGCTGATGCTTGTCTATTGTTTCATGGACAGGAGTTTTCTTAAATCGGCCCGCAATGTTTTCGCCGGTTTGGGCATCGGCCTTCTGGTGGCGGCAGCCTGGTGGGCGACCGGGGTGCTGGGCGCGGACGAGTTTGAGCCTGTGCCGGTTATGTCCCTGACCTTTATCGCCCCCACGGGCCAGACCATGCAATTCTTGATGACCTATACCGGCGCTACGATCAATTTTGGTATCGCGACCGTCTTTGGCATGCTTCTCGGCTCGTTTGTCTCCGCGCTTTTGGCCGGCCAGTTCAAGTTCAACGGCTTCGCCGACAGGAATGATCTGGTGCGCCATCTCATGGGTGCGGTGCTGATGGGCGTTGGCGGCGTGACAGCACTGGGCTGCACGGTTGGTCAGGGCATGAGTGGGATATCCACTCTCGCGCTTGGCTCGGTGCTAGCCCTGCTGGCCATTATTGCCGGCGCCTTTGCCGGTTTCAAGGCCATGGAACGCGGCTTTTTGCTTTAAAGCACTTCCAGAAAAGCGGAGGCCGGTTTTCCGATAAGAAGTCGGTAAGAACAAAGAAGTTAGAGCCCGGTTTTGAT
>CAZHLV010000164.1:0-34334 GCA_964533415.1 uncultured Hyphomicrobiales bacterium | reverse complement strand
GTCAGACCTACCTGTCAAATCAGGTGTTCGAAGATTATGACAAAATCGTCGAGGCCTGCTGCAAAGCCTGGAACAATCTCACGAAAGAGCCCCGGCGCATAACATCAATTGCATCTCGTAAATGGGTCAATATCGGTTAGTGATTTCGCTCGCTGGTATAAGGGTTTACAAGCGCGCCGGGCAGATCTCATCTGCCCCTTGCGTTTCGTGAATGCCAAGGTCATGTAGTCTCCGGTTGCGGCCATTAAGCGGGTTATCCGGATTCCACGGAATGCCAATCAGGGTGGAAGAGGCGCTCAGGGCATCATAAATCAGCAATTTTCCCACCAGCGATTCGCCAATCCCCAGTAACTCCTTGATGACCTCAAGGCCCTGCATTGCGCCGATGATTCCGGTCAAAACCCCCAGAACCCCGGCTTCCTCGCAACCCGGCACCATGCCCGGCGGCGGCGCTTCGGCCAGCAGGCAGCGGTAACTTGGATTGGGATTTCCCGCAGCATCGGTTTCATAGGCCCGGTAGGTGGAAATCTGCCCCTCGAACTGGGCAACGGCCGCCGAAACCAGCGGTTTTTTGGCAAAGTAACACGCATCATTCACCAAAAAGCGGGTATTGAAATTGTCACAACCATCGGCCACCAGGTCATATCCACTGATAATCTCCATGGCGTTTTGCGCCGTCAGGCGTTCAGCATAGGTGATAACCTGGACATGAGGATTAAGCGCCTTGAGGCTTTGCGCGGCGCTTTCAACCTTGGGGATTCCAATATCTTTTGTTTGATGCACGATCTGGCGCTGGAGATTGGAAAGCGAAACATGGTCATCATCAATGATTCCGATGGTTCCCACCCCGGCCGCCGCCAGATACATCAGCAGCGGCGAACCCAGCCCTCCGGCCCCGATAACCAGAACCTTCGATTGCTTGAGCTTTTGCTGCCCTGCCCCGCCTACATCATGCAAGATGATATGGCGCGCATAGCGCTCCAGTTCCTCATCGCTAAAACTCATCTCACCGGCCTCAGGGCGCTGGAGGCTTTCAGGTTTAACCCGGAGCGGGCGGGGAAGCTGGCCGGGGCCAGTTCGATAAAAGTATAAACCACCCCTATACCCCTTCAAACAAGGGCGTGGAGAGATACCGCTCCGCCATGGAGGGCAGGATCGCCAGAATGGTTTTCCCCGACATATCGGGCATCCGGGCCACTTCAACCGCCGCCGCCACCGCCGCGCCGGATGAAATGCCGCAAGGGATGCCTTCCAGCCGGGCCATGCGCCGCGCCATTTCAAAAGCGGTCTCGTTGCCGATAGTGATGACCTCGTCAATCAGGTTTTGCTTCAGGACGCCGGGAATAAACCCGGCGCCAATGCCCTGAATCTTGTGCGGGCCGGGATTGCCGCCTGATAATACGGGACTGTCTTCAGGCTCGACCGCCACCATTTTCAGCTCCGGCTTGCGTGGTTTCAGCACTTCGCCGATCCCGGTAATCGTGCCGCCAGTGCCAACCCCGGCCACGACGACATCAACCTCACCATTGGTATCGGCCCAGATTTCTTCGGCGGTGGTAATCCGGTGAATGGCCGGGTTGGCCGGGTTTTCAAACTGTTGCGGCATGATGGCATTGGGGGTGGTTTCCACAAGGGTGCTGGCCTTGTCCACCGCGCCGCGCATACCGTCAGCAGCCGGGGTCAGGACGATCTGCGCTCCCAGAAAAGCCAGCATCCGCCGCCGCTCAACCGACATGCTGTCTGGCATGGTCAGGATCAGCTTGTAATTCTTGGCGGCGCAGATATAGGCAAGCGCAATGCCCGTATTGCCCGATGTTGGCTCGATAATGACCGAATCAGGTTTCAGCTTTCCAGATTGTTCCAGATCCTCGATCATGCTCAGGCCAATGCGATCCTTGACGCTGGAGAGCGGATTCATGAACTCAAGCTTGAGCAATATCCGCGCCGTCACCTTTTCCGCCAGCGCCAGCTTGCCAAGCTGGACCGTTGGCGTATTCCCGATAAGCTGCGTGATGGAGCCATAGATCCGGTTATGTCCTGGCGTCTGCGATTGGGATAAAGTTGTCTGCGTCATGATTTTCAGTGTCCTGCCAGCCAGTATGACGAGTTCTGCGCCTACTATGTATCCTTGCACGGGCAGGCGTCAAATTGAATAATCGGTTCCTTTTTGAGGCTGGTTCTTTTCATCGCCGCGAATGCCGATCCTGAGCTGGTTTGCCTTCTGGCACAAATCCTCAATGGTAATCCTGTCAAGCCCCTCCAGAAGCTGCTGCTCCATGGACTTCCACAGCGGATGAACAACCAGTTTTCCCAAGTCAGATTTGTCGGTGAATTTCGGCTCATCCTCAATCTCAAGATGCGCTACCGCCCGCACAACGTCTCCGGCGGTTATCCGGCGGCGCTCGCGCGCCAGCACATATCCGCCCTGCGGCCCGCGCACCCCTTTAAGAATGCCCACATGCACAAGCTGCTGCATGACCTGTTCAAGATAGCGCTGGGGCACCCCCTGCCGCTTGGTGATATCGCGCGCCCGCACCGGGTTCGGGCGCGAGTTATAGGCAACATCGGTGACCGCCTCCAGCGCCAGCAAGGTTTTACGGGTTACCCGTAGCATGATTGTTTTCCTCCCCTTCCGTTTTGCCCTGTCCGGTCGAGCCAAAACCGCCTGCTCCTCTTTTGCTGGAAGACAGTTCGCCGGTTTCAACCAGCCGGACTTTTTCTATTTTCTGGAAGATAAGCTGGGCAATGCGCATCCCGCGCGCGATCGGCTGCGGCGCCTTGCCATGATTGATGAGAATGACCTTGATCTCGCCCCGGTAATCCGAATCGATGGTGCCGGGACTGTTGAGCACGGTAATGCCGAATTTCGCCGCCAGCCCCGAGCGCGGGCGCACCTGCGCCTCCATGGTCTCGGGGATTTCCATCACCAGCCCGGTGGGCACCAGTAAGCTCGCGCCCGGGTCAAGCACGAGAACCTCATCGCGCCCCAGCGCCGCGCGAAGATCAAGCCCCGAGGCCCCCGGCGTTTGATAGCGCGGCAGCTCCAGCCCCCTGGCATGTTCAAGAACCTGAACCCGGATATGCGTATTGCCGCTCAAGAGGCCGTCTCTTGCATGAGCAGGGTTTCGGTGATTTTCTGCGCCAGCTTTTCGGCCACATCCGTCTTGCTCATTTGCGGCCAGCTTGTGGTCTTGTTCTTGTCAACCAGATAGACCTGGTTGGTGTCTCCACCCATGACACCGGGCTGGCCGACATCATTGGCAAGGATCCAGTCACAGCCCTTCCGGGCGCGTTTTTGCCGGGCATTTTCCAGCAAATCATCGGTTTCCGCCGCAAAACCGATCACCAGCGCCGGGCGCTCATTGGCGCCAAGCTGGCTGACATGGGCCAGGATATCCGGGTTTTCCACCAGCTTGAGCGTCTCGGGCGCATCGCCCTTCTTTTTCTTGGCCGAGGCAACCTCATCCACCCGCCAGTCCGCCACCGCCGCCACGAAAACCGCTATATCCGCCGGGAGCGCATCGGTCACCGCGCCGAGCATGTCACGGGCGGTTTCAACCGGGATAATCTGGATATGCTCATGGGCGGGGCGCTCGGCCCCCGGCCCGGTGATGAAAACCACCCTGGCCCCGCGCGCCGCCAGCGCCATGGCAATGGCCGCTCCCTGCTTGCCCGAGGAATGATTGGAGATATAGCGCACCGGGTCGATCGGCTCGCGGGTAGGCCCGGATGTGAGGATAACCCGTTTGCCGTGCAAGGGCTGGTCCGCCGGAGTTTCCGCCAGCACGCGGCCAATGGCCGCAGCGATCTCTTGCGGCTCCGCCATGCGGCCAAACCCGTGTTCACCGCAGGCCATCTCGCCCTCATCCGGGCCGATGAACCGGACCCCGTCCCTGCGCAGGATCTTTACATTGCGCCTTGTCGCGGCATGTTCCCACATGCGCACATTCATGGCCGGGGCCATCAGGACCGGCGCGTCGGTGGCCAGCAGCAAGGTGCTCGCCAGGTCATTGGCCAGGCCATTGGCCAGCTTGGCCATCAGGTCGGCCGTTGCCGGGGCCACCACAACAAGATCGGAAATACGCGAAAGGTTGATATGCCCCATCTCGGTTTCATCACTCAGGTCAAACAGATCATCATGAATCTTCTCACCTGAAAGGGCCGCGGCGGAAAGCGGCGTGACAAACTCGCTGGCGGCGCGGGTGAGCACAACGCGCACCTGCACCCCGCGTTTTTTCAGATCGCGTATCAACTCCAGGGATTTGTAAGCGGCAATCCCGCCGCCAATAACCAGCAATATGCGTTTACTCGCAAACACGCACGCCTCACTCATCGTTTTTATTGTCTTGTCGTGCCGTGGTTGTATAATTCACACTAATTGACCGTAAATCAAGCCAGAAATATGATTTCCGGGAATTTTTTGTGAAAATACACTGAAAAATTGCAAAGCATGTCCGTACCCATGCTTAATAAAACAGCCATAGACCGGTCAGGAGGGCAATGGCCAGGCCAAGCCAGAATGAAAGACGGTTTGCGGCGCTTTGATCTGCCCGGGTCCTGGCCAGGGCCGTGATGGAGGCTTCATCAAGATGAACCCCGCCGCCGCGGCCCATTTGCGCCAGAAGCTGCATGCCCTCGCGGGCATCATCGAGAATATCGGGCATATGGATCAGCGTATTGCCCAGCGCGGCAGCACTGTTTTTAGCCTCTTTCAAGATCCCTTCCGGCCCCAGATGGCGGCGCATCCACTCTTCCACCACCGGCGCGGCAGCGGCCCACATGTTCAGATCGGGATCAAGATTGCGCGCCACGCCCTCAACGACAACCATGGTCTTTTGCAGCAGGATAAGCTGCGGCTGGGTTTGCATGTCGAACTGCTCGGTCACGGCAAGCAATTGCCCCAGCAGCCGGGCCATGGAGATATCTTCTGCCTGCTTGCCCATTAAAGGTTCGCCAATGGCCCGCAGCGCCTGGGCGAAGGTTGCTACCGACTGATGCCCTGGCACGTAACCGGCATCAAAATGAACCCTTGAAATCCGCATGTATTCGCCGTGGATAAACCCGTAAAGAATCTCGGCGAGAAAATGCCGGTCCTTGAACGACAGCCGCCCCATGATCCCCAGGTCAACCGCGATCACCTTGCCGCCCGGTTCGACAAACAGATTGCCCTGATGCATGTCGGCATGGAAAAACCCGTCGCGCATGGCATGGCGCAAAAACGAGCGAATGATGGTATTGGCAAGCTTTTTCAGATCAATGCCCGCCGCCCGGATCTGCTCGATCCGGTTCAGGGGAATGGCGTCGATCCACGCCGTGGTCAAAACCCGCCGTGACGTGCGCTCCCAATCCACCTCCGGTACGCCAAAATCATCGTCCCCGGCGGTGTTTTCCGCCATCTCGGAGATAGCGGCGGCCTCAAGGCGCAAATCCATTTCCAGTTCAACCGAATGCGCCATGGTTTCCACCACCGCAACCGGACGCAGGCGCCGGGCCGGGGGGTGGATTTTCTCGAAAATCCGCGCCGCGGTAAAATAAACCGAGATATCGCGCCTGAAACGCTCTTCAATCCCCGGCCGCAGCACCTTGACCGCCACATCGCGCACGCCCTTTTCATCTTCAACCTGCGCCTTGTGGACCTGGGCGATGGAAGCTGCGGCAATCGCCGGACCGATATGCCTGAACAGCTTGTCATGGGGCTCGCCAAGCCCTTTATCGATCTCCTTTAACGCCAGGTCATGGGCAAAGGGCGGCAGCTTGTCCTGGAGATGCGAAAGCTCCTCGGCGATCTGCTCGCCCACGATATCGCGGCGGGTGGCCAGAAACTGGCCAAACTTGATATGGGAAGGACCAAGCTCGGTCAGGGCGGCAGCCAGCGGGCCTTGACCATCCTTGTTCCCGGCCTTGCTGCGGGGCGCGAAAAGACGCAGGATCTTGCGTCCTGCCCGAACCGCCAGCGGCGGCTTGCCCAGGGCATCAAGCTCCATCAAGGCGTCATGGCGCGCCAGTACCCGGCCCATATTGGCCAGCCGGACAAGATTTGCAACATCACCCCAGATACTCAAGACCAGCCCCCCGGTTCAGATTTTCCAGCCCGAATGAAGCGCCGCAATGCCGCCCGTCAGGTTCCGGTAGGTAACCCGTGAAAACCCGGCCTTGCGGATCATCGCGGCAAAATCTTCCTGGTCGGGAAACTTGCGGATGCTTTCCACCAGGTACCGATACGGCGCACCGTCTCCGGTCACCACCTTGCCAATCGCCGGAATGCAGGCAAAGGAAAAAGCATCATAAATCCTGTCCAGCCCCGGCATATCCACCTGCGAAAACTCAAGGCACAAAAAACGCCCGCCCGGTTTGAGCACCCGGAAAGCTTCTGTCAGCGCCCTGTCTATATGGGTAACGTTGCGAATGCCAAAGGCAATGGTATAGGCATCCACACTCTTATCCCTCAGGGGCAGTTTTTCAGCATTTCCCGCCGCAAAACCAATCTTGCCGCCAAGCCCGGTTTTTTGCACCCGCGCCAGTCCCTCAACCAGCATATGCGGGTTGATATCCAGAACCAGAGAGTGGCTGCCTGCCCCGGCCAGCTCCTGGGTCCGCATGGCAATATCCGCGGTTCCGCCCGCTACATCGACGTGATTCCATGCCCGCGCGCCGATGGGCGGGGCCAGCCAGCTCACCATGGCGTCTTTCCACAGCCGGTGCAGCCCGCCCGACATCAGGTCATTCATCAGGTCATAACGGCCCGCCACCTTGGCAAAGACCTCGTGAACAAGCCCTTCCTTGGAATCGGCATCCACCGTGGTGAACCCGAAATGGGTCTCTTCGGGTTGTGTCTTGTCTGTATGCTTGGCCGTCAAAATCCTGAACTCCTCACCACCGAGATATAAAAGGCAAATGAACATAGCGCAGCTTCAACTTGCGCGCTACGCTTGTCATACGTAAAGAACTGACATTTTACAAAGGTTGCCTCAGCCATGCCCGAATTGCCCGAAGTGGAAACGGTTCGTGCCGGCCTTGAACAGGCCCTGCGCGGCGCGCGCATAAGGTGCGTGGAAATGCACCGTACATCCTTGCGCTTTCCCCTGCCGGAGGATTTTGCCGCCTATTTGGAAGGGGAGCGCCTCAATGCATTCCGGCGACGCGGCAAGTATTTGCTCATCGAGTTGGAAAACAAGGGGCTTTTGCTGGCCCATCTGGGCATGTCGGGCCGCTTCACCGTATTGCCGCCGGAATTGCCGCCGGAACAGGGTGGCTGGAGCCGCACCCGGCACGATCACATTATATTCCATATGCAAGGTGGCACACGGCTGGTCTATACCGACCCGCGCCGCTTTGGCCTCATGGACTTGATCCGCGATGGAAATTGGCGGGAACACAGGCTGCTTGCATCCATGGGGATCGAGCCGCTGGGCAACGCCATGAACGGCGCGTTCCTGGCCCGGGCGGCGCAAAACAGGCGTATGCCGCTCAAATCCTTTCTTCTGGACCAGCGCATCATTGCCGGGCTGGGCAACATTTATGTATGCGAGGCGCTCTACCGGGC
Source organism: uncultured Hyphomicrobiales bacterium (assembly GCA_964533415.1). Classification (GTDB taxonomy): domain Bacteria; phylum Pseudomonadota; class Alphaproteobacteria; order Rhizobiales; family BM303; genus BM303. Next base: position 26,791 of record CAZHLV010000164.1, on the reverse strand, counting down.
CCGGCTCTCGCCGCGGCGCATGGCGCACACCCTGGGGCAGGGGGCAAGACCGGGGCTTCGGGCCGAACGCCTTGCCCGCGCCATCACGCAGGTTCTGCGCGAGGCGATTGCGGCGGGTGGCTCATCCTTGCGCGATTATGCCCAAAGCAATGGCGAGCTGGGTTATTTCCAGCACGCCTTCACGGTCTATGGCCGGGAAGGCGAGCCATGCCGGACTAAAGGCTGCAAAGCGCGGATTGCCAAAATCACCCAGTCGGGCCGTTCCAGTTTCTTTTGTCCGCATTGCCAAAGATAGGATCAAAAGGCCCTGTTGCCATGTTCGCCGCCAGAGAGTAAAAAACAGGCTCAAAATATTCTGGGAGAGAAAAATGGCATATGAGACCCTGATCGTGGATACCAATGGTCAAGCGGGGCTGATTACCCTCAACCGGCCCGATGCGCTCAATGCCCTGAACTCTGAACTGATTGGCGAGTTAAACAAGGCCCTGAAAGGCTTTGAGGCTGATGAAAAAATCGGTTGCATCGTCATCACCGGAAGCGAGAAAGCCTTTGCCGCGGGCGCCGATATCAAGGAGATGATGGAAAAATCCTATATCGAGGCCTACACGCAAAACTTCCTGTCCGAATGGGACAGGGTTGCGGATATCCGCAAGCCCGTGATTGCGGCGGTCTCGGGCTACGCCCTGGGCGGCGGGTGCGAGCTGGCCATGATGTGTGATTTTATCCTGGCTTCTGAAACCGCCAAGTTTGGCCAGCCCGAGATTACCCTGGGGATTATGCCCGGCGCAGGCGGCACCCAGCGCCTGACCCGCCTGATAGGCAAGGCGAAGGCCATGGAGATGTGCCTGACCGGCCGCATGATGAATGCTGCCGAGGCTGAGCAGGCCGGTCTGGTAAGCCGGGTCATCTCGGGTGATGACCTGCTCAAGGAGGCGCTCAAGGTCGCCAACAAGATCGCCGGGTTTTCCCAGCCCATCGTGATGATGGCAAAAGAATCCGTCAATCGCGCCCAGGAAACAAGCCTTGCCGAGGGCATTCGTTTTGAGCGCCGCCTGTTCCAGTCCATGTTTGCCACCAAGGATCAGAAAGAAGGCATGGGCGCTTTCGTTGAAAAACGCACCCCGCGTTTTAAAAACAAATAATTTTAGAACTTCATACAGGCCACCTCCTGTATTCCATGACAATTGCATGAAATAAACCGCGAAGTTCCATAGTTTTCAGTCGTCATTCCTGCAAAGGCAGGAATCCAAAACATGTTCTCAGCTTGTGGATAGCCTTTTTTGGATTCCTGCCTTCGCAGGAATGACAAATTTATTTTTTCACATGTATTTGAATATATTACAGCATTTCATGTTTTGGGGTGAAAACGCTGTTGAAATGCTTCCCCAAATATCATGCGATTGTCCTTTCCTGTATTCGCTATAGTGTTGACGAAGGCGCGATTGCTGGCTATAAGCTCGCCTCTGGAGCATTGTTGCGCGTTATCAACGTCCACAGGGGATAATGTGCATTTGGAAAATGTGTGAAAACAAGTTTGAAACCCGTCCCGGCGTTGCCTGATCTTGTGCCTGAAAAGGGCATGACTAAGGCATATGGCGCAGGACCTATGAAAAAAGCGAGATTAGAGTCATGGCCAACACGGCATCGGCCAAAAAGGCGGTTCGCAAGATCGCCCATCGTACCGACGTTAACCGCAATCGGCGCAGCCGCATGCGGACCTTTATCAGGCGGGTTGAAGAGGCGATCTCTTCGGGCAATCAGGGTGAAGCCGCGCAGGCGCTGAGACAGGCGCAGCCGGAAATCATCCGCAGCAGCCAGAAGGGCATTCTTCACAAAAACACCGCATCGCGGAAAATTTCCCGCTTGGCGCAACGGGTTAAAGCCATGTCGGCCGGTTGAACCGGCGCCTTTTAAAGGTAAGAATTGAGCCCGGGCCTTGGCCCGGGCTTTTTTTTACCAAAATTTAACCAGAAAATCCTGTTTGCAATCAGAAACTTGCACAATGACATCGCAAGATCTTCCGGTTTCACCTATAACAGGTATCTGATGAGAAGGTTCTCGTCATGGTTTTTTCAAGTTTTCTAGAAATCAAGAAAAGTGAAGCTTCTCCGGACCGCGGCTTTTTGCTTTGAATCCTCAACAGCTTAAAGAGTCAATGACGGAAGGGTGAATTTCCTGATGGAAATAATTCATAATCAGTGTACGTATTAAATGCAATTCTCCCCTTGCATCCCGCCAAATCCGGCTGTAATTTAACCTCAGATTAAAGAGCTGGGGGGCATCTTGAACAGTATTTCCACAGCCTTTAAGCGTAGTGCGCAGTTTTATGCTCACAGCCAATTTTCTCTTTGAAGCAAAGGGTTAATGATTGCGTGGTGTATGGGGTTGCGTTTTCTTTAGAATAGAACGCATTATTTGCGATTTGTTTTAAAGATACTAAGTGTTAAGGTCTGTGCGGTCCAGTTTTTGCGTATCTGCATAAGACAATATCATTATAAAAAAGGTCTTTGGATAAGGACCTGGAAGACAGGCAAGAGCACTCGGAACGATTGTCAGGTTCCGGTGGCAAGGGAGTTTGGCTGGATAGTGGAGCATGAAGCGTTTTTTGGTGAATCTTGCCGGGAGTTAGGCCCTCCTGAGCCAGAGCACTTCCGGAAAAAGCGGGAACCGGTTTTTCGATAAGAAGTACGGTGAAAACAAGGAGTTAAAGCCGGTTTTGGTTCAATCAAAACCGGAAACCCTCTAAGGGGCGCAAAACGCTCTAAGGAGCGTAGAAAGAAAGCCGGAAACAGGCCCATATGTCAGGCTCACACATATATATCAGGCTCACATGTTAAAGAGCAGAGGCAACACGATGAATGCGGAAATACTGGACATGGAGATCAGCGCGGCGGCGCTGGATGGAAAATGGAAGCGGGTGCAGGCGCGGCTGCGCGCGTCCGTGGGCGAGAAGGTATATTCAAGCTGGTTCACGCGGTTGAAAGTGGAGCGCCTGGAAAAGGGCGTTCTCGTGCTCTCCCTGCCAACGCGTTTTTTGCGCAACTGGATCGAGTCGCATTATCTCGATAAGCTCAACGCGCTCTGGCGCGAGGAAATCGAGCATATTGCCCATATTGAACTTTTCGTCCGGCAATACGGGCACTCACGTGAGAAAAAAACAAGGACCGAAACAGCTTGCCCTCCGGCCGGGGAAACGCCTGGCGCCAGCCCGGCGACGGCGGAAACCGTCCAGGACGGAAGCTGGCGGGCAATCCTCAAGCAGGGCAATGGCAACGGTTTTAACCGGGACATGACCTTTGATACCTATGTCGTGGGCGAATCCAACGAGTTGTCCTGCATTGCCGCGCGGCGCGCCGTTACCGATGGCCGCAGCGGTTCGGTCGGTTTTAACCCGCTTTATATCCATGGTTCCGTCGGGGTGGGCAAAACCCACCTTCTCAACGCCATAGCGGGTGAAATCTACAAGCAGGCGCCGGATCTCAACGTCCTGTTTCTTTCCGCTGAGCGTTTCATGTTCAGCTTTGTTGCCGCCTTGAAGGCCCGCGATACCCTGGCGTTCAAATCCTATCTGCGCGAGGTTGATGTCTTGTTGATTGATGACATGCAGTTCTTGCGTGGCCCCACGGTGCAACGTGAGTTCTGCCACACCTTCAACGAGCTTGTGGACGCCCGCCGCCAGGTGGTTGTGGCCGGCGACTTGCCGCCCAGCGAGTTGAACCGGCTTGATACCCGCATGCGCTCGCGTCTCACCGGCGGGCTGGTCACCCATATCGCCAATCCCGATTATGCCCAGCGCAAGGCCATATTGGAGGAAAAGATCAAGGAAATGCGTGTCCTCAAGCCCGATTTCCAGCTTTCCGAGGAGACTATCGCCTTCATCGCCCGGCGTATTGAGGGCTCGGGACGCGAGATGGTCGGCGCGCTCAACCGGCTGGCCGCCATGTGGGATCTGGCCCAGGGGCAGATCACGCCGGAACTGGCCGCCCGCGCCATTCGCGACATGGTGGCAGGACAGAGCCCGGAGCAGGTGCGCATTGACGATATTCACCGTGCGGTTATCGATCATTTTAAAATCACCCGGGCCGAGTTGCTCTCAACCCGCCGGCATCGCTCCATTGCCCGGCCACGGCAGATTGCCATGTTTCTGGCCAAGGAACTGACCACCCGTTCCCTGCCTGAAATCGGCCGGCGTTTTGGCGGCAAGGATCATACCACTGTGCTCTACGCGGTGCGGCGGATTAAAACCCTGATGAAGGATGATTCCGAGCTTGTGCGAATCGTCGAGGTTCTCAAGCGTTCCCTGGGCGGCTGAACCCCGTTATGCGGCAGCCTGATGGGACAATTTGGGAGAACAAGAACGATTGCTGTCTGGGGATAACTCGGAAGCGATCGTTTTTCCCGTGAATCGGGAGGGAAAAGGCTGGAGACTGCTCCCGCCTTTGATATAATGCCCCCCTTTTACGGGGACAGATATGAAATTTACCATCGAACGCAACGCCTTGCTCAAATCACTCAATCACGTGCAAAGCGTGGTGGAGCGGCGCAACACCATACCGATTCTCTCCAATGTCCGCCTGGTGGCAAAAGACGGCGTCCTTGAACTGACAGCTACCGATCTGGATATCCAGATCGTTGAAACCGCCAATATCCAGATTGACCAGCCCGGCGCAACCACCCTGCCGGCGCATCTGCTCTATGATATCGTTCGCAAGCTCCCCGATGGTGCTCAGGCGGAACTTTCCAAGGATGAAGGCGAGGGGCAGTTCACCTTGTATTCGGGGCGCTCGCATTTCGAGCTTCAGTCTCTTCCCGCCGCCGATTTCCCCGATCTTGCCGCCGGTGAGATGACCCACGGCTTTACACTTGAGGCAAGCGATCTGAAAAAACTCATCGAGAAAACCCGCTTTGCCATTTCAACCGAGGAAACCCGCTATTACCTGAACGGCATTTACCTGCATGAATCCGATAGCGCCTCGGGGCCGGTCTTGCGCGGCGTTGCCACCGATGGTCACCGCCTCGCCCGGGTCGATTTGTCCTTGCCGCAAGGTGCAGAAGGTATGCCGGGGATCATTATTCCGCGCAAAACCGTGCTTGAACTTCACAAGCTGCTGGAAGACCCTGAAGGCCAGGTCAATGTGAGCCTGTCCGATTCCAAGATCCGTTTCATGATTAACGGAACGGTTTTGACCTCCAAGCTGATCGATGGCACCTTCCCCGATTACGAGCGGGTGATCCCTTCGGATAATACCAGGGAACTGGAGCTTGACGGAACGATTTTCACCAAGGCCGTTGATCGTGTCTCCACCGTTTCAAGTGAAAAGGGCCGCGCCGTCAAGTTAAGCCTTTCCACCGACAAGCTGGTCCTGACGGTCAATAATCCCGATAGCGGAACCGCCACGGAAGAAATCGCCGTTTCCTATCATGATGAACCCCTCGATATAGGCTTTAATGCCCGCTACCTGGCCGACATCACCGCCCAGATAGAAAGCGGCCATGCCAGCTTCCGCCTGGCTGACAGCGGCGCCCCGGCGCTGATCTCCGATCACGACGATGATTCGGCCATCTATGTCCTGATGCCCATGCGGGTGTAGGCGGGGCAACTCATGACCTATGATAACGCTGCCTTGTCCAGGGGCAGAGCGAATGATACAGGTTATCTGGACAGGTTCAGATCTGTAACCTAGTGCGTTTCCGGTTTTGACTGAATCAAAACCGGGCTCTAACTCTTTGTTCTTACCGCACTTCTTATCGGAAAACCGGTTCCCGCTTTTCCGGAAGTGCTCTAACCCCTTGTTTCTACCGCACTGCTGGAAAGAAGGATAGAGGACAAAATAGAGTTGTTTATTTCCCGATCAATTCCTCTTTGAGCTGGTAAACGAAATCCAGTGCCTCGCGGGGACTCATATGATCGGGCAGGGCTTCGCGCAGCATGTCCTCGACAGGACTTCGCGGGGTGGGCGGTTTGGCGGCCTCAGGCCGGGTGGCGGAAAACAGCGGCAGATCGTCGATCAGGTTTTGCGCCGTTTCATGCTGTTCGGTTTGCTCCAGCGCCTTTAAAACCTCGCCTGCCCGCTTGATGACGCCAGGGGGCAACCCGGCCAGCTTGGCCACTGCCAAACCGTAGGAGCGATCTGCCGCCCCGGCGCTCACCTCGTGCAGGAACACCACCTCGCCCTTCCATTCCTTTACCTTCACCGTGGCGTTGAAAATGTGGTCAAGCTTTTCTGAAAGCGCGGTCAATTCATGAAAATGGGTGGCAAACAGCGCCCGGCACTTGTTGTTTTCATGCAAATGCTCCACGCAGGCCCAGGCGATAGAGAGCCCGTCAAAGGTCGAGGTGCCGCGGCCGATCTCATCGAGTATCACCAGAGCGCGCGCCCCGGCCTGATTGAGAATCACCGCCGTTTCCACCATCTCCACCATGAAGGTCGAGCGCCCGCGCGCCAGGTCATCCGCCGCTCCGACCCGCGAGAAAAGCTGGTCCACAATCCCGATATGCGCAGATTCAGCCGGAACGAAAGATCCCATTTGCGCTAAAATGGCAACAAGCGCATTCTGGCGCAAAAAGGTGGATTTGCCGGCCATGTTGGGGCCGGTAAGCAACCAGATCTGGCCGCGCTCTTCAAGGGATGGATTGAGATCGCAATCATTGGCGACAAAGCTCTCGCCCTGCTCTTCAAGAGCAGCTTCCACCACCAGATGCCGCGCCCCCTTGAGCCTGAAGGCATGGCTGTGATCCACCGCCGGGCGGGTCAGCTTGCAGTGCACCGCAAGCTCGCCAAGGGCGGCAGCCACGTCGATATCCGCCAGGGCTCCGGCGAGTTCGCCCAACCGGTCATGTTCCGCCAGAACGGCCTGCGCCAGCTCGTCAAAAACTGCCAGTTCCAGCGCCAGCGCCTGTTCGCCAGCCCGCGAGATGCGGGCCTGGGTTTCATTGAGCTCGACAGTTGTAAAGCGCACCGAACTGGCCAGGGTCTGGCGGTGGATGAAGTGCTGGTTCAAAGGCTCCTGCATCAGCTTATCGGCATGTTGCGGAGTAACCTCGATGAAATAGCCCAACACGTTATTATGACGAATTTTAAGCGTCTTGATCCTGGTCATATCGGCATATTCGGCCTGCCGGGCGGCAATCACCTTGCGGCTTTCATCACGCAGCCTGCGCAACTCGTCAAGTTCGGCTGAATATCCCTCGCGTACGAACCCGCCATCACGGGCCTGCAAGGGCGCCTCGGTATCAAGGGCCGCATCGAGAAGAAGCCGCAGGTCATTATCCGCCGACTTCAGGGTCCGGGCAATCTGGACAAGGTTTTCAGGCTGCTGCAAGATCGCATCTTCCGCCTTATCGAGGCGCCGGGCGAGAACCAGCGCGCAGTCCAGCGCGCCGCGTATGGCCAGAAGATCGCGCGGTCCGCCGCGTTTCAGCGAGAGCCGCAGGACCGGGCGGGCAAGTTCCGGGCAGGATTTGAGCGCTACGCGGATATCGCTACGCAATTGTGGATTGTCCGTGAAAAACGCGATCTCGTCGAGCCGGGCATGGATTGCCGCCGGGTCGGTGAGCGGGGCGGTGAGCCGCGCCGCCATCTCGCGCCCGCCTGCCCCGGTCACCGTCTTGTCGACCAGGTCCAGCAGCGAGCCGCGCCGCTCGCCCTTCAGGGTGCTGACCAGCTCCAGGTTGGCGCGCGTGGCGGCATCGATGCGCATGGTCGAGCCGCTGGTCTCCCGGCGCGGGGGCTTGAGACTGGGGCGCTTTCCCACCTGGGTGATCTCGATATAGTCCAGCAAGGCCCCGGCAGCCCCCATCTCGGCGCGGGTAAAATCCCCAAAGGCATCGAGCGCCCCGACCTGAAAGTAGGATTTGATGCGCTGTTCGGCGCGGGCGGAATCAAATTTATCCGCCGGCAGGGGGACCAGGTGAAAACCGGACAGACCTGCATGTCCACGGGTCTTGATCCGGGCCAGCAAGGCATCGCATATCAGCACCTCGCTGGGCTCGAACCGGGCCAGGTCGCTGGCCATCCCGGTCCTGCTGGTGGCGCGCATGCCAAACTCGCCGGTGGAGATATCGGCAAAGGCCAGAGCCATGGCATTTTCCGCATCGCCGCAGCGTATTTCATGCAGGGCAACAAGATAATTGTTGCGCCGCTGCTCCAGCAGCGAATCCTCGGTCAGGGTGCCGGGGGTGACCAGCCTTTGCACCTCGCGCCGCACCACTGCCTTGTGGCCGCGTTTCCTGGCCTTGGCCGGGTCTTCGGTTTGCTCGCACACCGCAACCTTGAAGCCGGCCCGGATCAGCTTGTGCAGGTATTCTTCCGCCCGCACCACCGGCACGCCGCACATCTGCACATCTTCGCCCAGATGCTTGCCCCGCCTGGTGAGCACGATACCCAGAGCCGCCGACGCCTTGACCGCGTCTTCAAAAAACAGCTCGTAAAAATCACCCATGCGATAGAACAACAGGCAATCGGGGTTTGCCGCCTTGATTTCCATGTATTGCGCCATCATGGGCGTGATGCGGGATTTTGCACTCTCAGCCATGGGAGAAAATTACCACAGCCTGAAACGGATGCCAGTCTTTTGGCAAATCTGTCCCCAGAAGACAGGGCAATCACATGATATTTGGGGAAGCATTTCAACAGCATTTTCACCCCAAAACATGAAATGCCATAATATATTCAAATACATATCAAAAAACAAATTCGTCGTTCCTGCGAAGGCAGGAAACCAAAAAAGGCTATCCACAAGCTGAGAACACGTTTTGGATTCTTGCCTTCGCAGGAGTGACGACCGAAAACTATGGAATTTCGCGGTTTATTTCATGTGATTGCCCTTCCCCAGAAGATACGAAGACTTGTGGGATGGGGCCGGTCTGACTATGGTGCCGCTTTAAGAATTAAACCTTAGTCGTATGAGAGATGAAATGACATTGCCCACCCCCACCAAGCACGCCGCCATGACCGAAGAAGATGCGCTGAAATTTCATTCCCGCGGCAAACCGGGAAAATTTGAAATCTCGCCCACCAAGCCCATGGCGACCCAGCGGGATTTGTCGCTTGCCTATTCCCCCGGCGTTGCTGCGCCGGTTCAGGCCATCGCGGACAATCCCGACAGCGTTTATGACTACACCGCCAAGGGCAACATGGTGGCGGTGGTCAGCAATGGCACGGCGATCCTGGGGATGGGGGATCTGGGCCCGCTCGCCGCCAAGCCGGTGATGGAGGGCAAGGCGGTGCTGTTCAAGCGTTTTGCCGATGTGGATTCGGTGGATATCGAAGTGGACACCACCGACGTGGATGCCTTCATCAACTGCGTGCGCTATCTCGGGCCGGCCTTTGGCGGCATCAACCTGGAAGACATCAAGGCGCCCGATTGTTTTATCATCGAGGCGCGGTTGCGCGAGCTGATGGATATCCCGGTGTTTCACGATGACCAGCACGGTACGGCGATCATCTCCGCCGCCGGGTTGCTGAATGCCCTGCACCTGACCGGCAAGCGCCTGGGCGAAATCACGCTGGTCTGCAATGGCGCGGGCGCGGCGGCGATCGCCTGTGTTGAACTGGTGAAAGCCATGGGGGTGAAAAACGACAATGTCATCATGTGCGATTCGCGCGGGGTGATCTACAAGGGCCGCGAGGAGGGCATGAACCAGTGGAAATCCGCCCATGCCGCCGATACAGCCAAGCGCACGCTGGAAGAGGCGCTTGACGGGGCGGACGTCTTCTTTGGCCTTTCGGTGGCCGGGGCGCTCAGCGCGGATATGGTCAAGAGCATGGCGGAAGATCCGATCATCTTCGCCATGGCCAACCCGGACCCGGAAATCACGCCTGAGGAGGTTGCCGCCGTGCGCGATGATGCGATCATGGCCACTGGCCGTTCGGACTATCCCAACCAGATCAACAATGTCCTGGGCTTCCCCTACATTTTCCGCGGCGCCCTGGATGTGCGCGCCCGCACCATCAATGACGAGATGAAAATCGCCGCCGCCCGGGCGATTGCCGAGCTGGCGCGCGAGGATGTGCCCGACGAGGTGGCTGCCGCCTATGGCCAGAAACGCCCCCATTTCGGGCCGGAATACATTATCCCCGCGCCGTTCGATCCGCGCCTGATCGCCCGCATCCCGCAGGCTGTCGCGGTGGCCGCCATGGATACCGGCGTTGCCGGCAAGACCATTGTCGATCTTGAATCCTACGAGATGCGGCTTAATGCAAGGCTCAACCCGATCGCCGGACTGATGCAAAACATCTTCCAGTCGGTGCGCCAGAACCCGGCCCGCATCGCCTTTGCCGAGGGCGAGGAAGAGCAGGTTATCCGGGCTGCCAATGAATATGCAAATAGCGGCCTTGGGACCCCCATTCTCGTGGGGCGCGAGCACAAGATCAAGCGAACCATTGCCGAGAACGCCATTGACCTCAACTCGAATATCGAGATCGTCAATTCACTGCTCACCGAGCGCAACGAGGATTATGCCGACATGCTCTATGATCGCTTGCAGCGCGATGGTTACCTGCGCCGTGATTGCCAGCGGCTGGTCAATTTTGATCGCAATATCTTTGCCGCCTGCATGGTTTCCATGGGCGATGCCGACGCCATGGTGACCGGCGTGACCCGGAATTATTCGGTGGCGCTGGAAAATATCCGCAAGGTGATCGACCCGCGCCCCGGCCATGTTGTCATCGGCCTGTCCATCGTGCTTGGCCCTTCCGGCCCGATATTCGTTGCTGATACTGCCATGCATGATATGCCCACGGCCAAGGAACTGGCCGATATCGCCGTTGAGGCAGCAGGCGTTGCCCGGCTGTTTGGCTATGAGCCTCGCGTCGCCATGCTGGCATTTTCCACCTTCGGACATCCCAAGGGCGAGCGCTCCATGCAGGTCCGTGAAGCGGTGGAGATCCTCGATCATCGCCATGTGGATTTTGAATATGATGGCGAAATGGCGGCCGATGTGGCGCTCAACCGCGAGGCCATGGCGGCTTATCCCTTCTGCCGGCTTTCCGGTCCGGCCAATGTACTGATTATGCCGGCGGTGCACAGCGCCGGGATCTCCACCAAGATGTTGCAAGAAATCGGCGGCACCACGGTGATCGGCCCATTGCTGATCGGACTGGAAAAATCCGCCCAGATCAGCCCCATGAACACCACCGCTTCAGAGCTAGTCAACATGGCCGCCATCGCCGCTTTCAGCGCCAATGGGTGATTGCCAGGCTCTTTTTAAACCATGCCCCGCTCCGCCTGCCCACGGCAATATCAAGCGACAATAATTCCCGAAAAGGCCGGTGTTAAACTTTTGGCGCCAGAATCATAATCATCTGGCGGCCTTCCATCTTGGGATGAAGCTCGACCTTGGTTACATCGCTCAATTCATCACGCACCCGGATCAGCAATTGCATGCCGAGATTCTGATGCGCCATCTCGCGGCCACGGAAACGAATCGTTACCTTGACCTTGTCGCCATTGTCGATAAAGCGCCGGGCATTGCGTATCTTGACGTCATAATCATGCGTATCAATATTGGGACGCATCTTGACTTCTTTAACGTCAATGACTTTTTGCTTCTTTCGCGCCTCGGCGGCTTTTTTCTGGGCCTGGTACTTGAATTTGCCGTGGTCGAGAATCTTGCATACCGGCGGCTTGGTATTGGGAGAAATCTCGACAAGGTCCAAGCCCTCATCGTAAGCCATCTCCAACGCCCGCTCAATGCTGACAATGTCGTGATTCGTTCCGTCTGATCCGATGAGCCGGACTTCCGGCACGTCGATCTGCTCATTGGCGCGGGGTCCGGTCTGGACCGGCGCCGATTTAAAAGGTCTGCGCGCGATGTTCATATCTCCATGTGTTGTTGCGCTTCAAAGGCTCTGGCAGCCACGCCAGAGGCATCTAAGTCTATAAGATGAAAAAACTCCGTTCACAAGTCAAGAAAAGCCGAACATTTTGAAATAAAACCCCGATTTCCCCTCTATCTTGTAGAATTGTTGTAAAGTGACCGGAGTCCGGCCCGGTAATCGGGATAAACGAGGCTTATTCCGAGTTCGGCCTTGATCCGCTGGTTATGCACCCGTTTGCATTCTTCATAAAAACTTCGCGCCATGGGCGAAAGCCCGGCTTCATCAAGCGAAACAAGCGGCGGAGGCTCAACCCCCAGCAGCCGGGCGGCAAAGGCGGTGACATCTTGCGGCGGCGCTGGTTCATCATCCACCACGTTGTAAATTTGCCCGGCATTGGGCTTTTGCATGGAGGCTTCAAGTGTTTGCGCCAGATCATCCACATGAATCCGGTTGAACACCTGATCCTTTTTGTAAATACGCCGGGTCTTGCCTTTCTTCAGGCTCTCCAGCGCATTGCGCCCGGGACCATAGATACCCGGAAGGCGGAAAACATGCACCGGGATCCCGGTTTTAACGCCAAATTCCAGCCATTGGGTCTCGGCCAGAACCCTTGCCTTGCCGCGCCCGCTTACCGGCTGAACGGGAGCCTCCTCATCGATCCAGGCTCCGCCATGATCGCCGTAAACGCCGATGGTGGACAAGTAACCAATCCATTCCAGGCCTTCCGCCTGAACGGCCACATGCGCCATGTGATAGCGCAAAACCTTGTCCCCGTCCTGGTCCGGCGGGATGGAGATCAGCAGGTGGGTTGTCTTTTCCAGCGCCTCGCGGGCATTTTCCATGGGGCGGGCACCATCAAAGACATAAGGGTCTATTCCGCCACCAGAAAGGGAGACGGCGCTGGCCGGTGTCCGGCAACTTCCCGCCACGGACCAATTCGCCGGGTTCAGGCGGTGGGCGAGTGTTTGGGAGGTAAATCCAAGCCCGAAGCAAAAAAGCCTGTTCATAGCTTTGTGTTTTCCTTCTCCCTTGCCATTTGCCATTCCGCCAGAACATGAGAATCATGCTCCCGGGGAATATGGGATTGGGATAAAATATCAAGCTCGCACCCTTCCAGCAACCTTGCTGCCGCCCAGACCGCCATGGCGCGAACAAGCGGCGAGGGATCGCCCAGAAGACGCACAGCGCTCTGGCCAAGCTTCCGGTTGCCGGAATTTCCAATGGCAATCAGCACATTGCGGATAAACCGCTCCCGCCCCGTCCGCTTGACCGGTGTTCCGGCAAAGAGCAGGCGAAAGGCGCTATCATCAAGTCTGGCCAGATCCGGCAAGGGCAGATTATGCAGTTCCGGGCGCAGCGCCAGGGCCTGGGCATTGGCGGTTTTGGCAAATTTGTTCCATGGGCACACCGCAAGGCAATCATCACAGCCAAAGATGCGGTTTCCCATGGCGCGGCGAAGATCAGGGGCGATATGCCCCTTGAACTCGATATTGAGATATGAAAGGCAGCGCCGCGCATCAAGCTTGCCCGGCGCGATAAAAGCCCGCGTCGGACAGATATCAAGGCAATCCCGGCACGAGCCGCAAAGATTGCGCCCCGCTTCATCCGCCGCCAGATCAACGGTGGTGAATATCTCGCCCAGAAACAGCCATGAGCCAAATTCACGCGAAACCAGGCAGGTATGCTTGCCTTGCCAGCCCAGCCCCGCCGCCATGGCCAGCGGTTTTTCCATCACCGGCGCGGTATCGACAAAAACCTTCACGTCCTCGCCCGTTTCACCATGCAGCCAGCGGGCAACGGTTTTCAGTTTTTTCTTGATAACATCATGGTAATCCTTGCGCCGCGCATAGACCGAGATCACGCCATGATCCTTCATGCCAAGAGAATCGAGGGGATTGGTTTTTGGCGCGTAATTAACCCCCAGCATGATGATGCTGCGCGCTTGCGGCCACAAGACATGAGGATCGGCCCGGCGCTCTTCATTGGCGGCGAACCAGCCCATGTCGCCATGGCACCCTTTTTCAATAAACTGTCTCAGTTCAGACTTGCGCGGCAGAGGCGTTTCAGGGCGCGTGAAACGCACCGCGTCAAATCCGGCCTCATGGGCTCTTGATATGATCCGGGATTTCAGCCCGGTCATCAAAAATCAAGATCGGCATAGCTGGGCGGTGGCGGCATGCCCGCCACCCGGTCAGCCAGAAGCGGGCGAAAAGAGGGGCGTGATTTGACCCGTGCATACCACTCCCTGGCCGCTTCATTATGCGTCCAGGGAACATCTCCCAGATAATCTATGCACGACAGATGCGCCGCCGCCGCCAGGTCGGCATGGGAGAACTGCTCTCCGCCCAGCCAGCGGCGACGCTCCACCAGATAACCGATATAGTCCAGATGTACCTTGATATTGTGCACCGCCGCACGCACGATGGCAGTGTCTGGCGGACCGCCGCCCTGCTCGGGATCCAGATGCCGCCGGACAACCTTTTCATGCACCAGGGGCGCGGAAACCTCGGCGCTGAATTTTTCATCGAACCAGGCAATCAACCGCCGCACTTCGGCGCGGGCGGGAAAGGCATCGGGAAACAGGCCTCCATCGCTGCCCTTGATATTCACGGTTTCCTCTATAAATTCCGTCAGGGCATAAACCCCGCCCACCAGACCTTGCCCTTCAACCATGACCGGGGTGGCGCCGGATGGATTAAGGGCCAGGAAATCCTTGCGACGGTCCCACGGATTTTCCGGCTTGAGTTCAAACTCGAAACCATATTCATCCAGGGCCAGGCGGATGCGCCGGGAAAACGGGCAAAGCAAAAAATGATAAAGAGTGGTCATTAATCCTGTCCCGCCAAGCCTGATTTATGCGAGTATGAAATTGAGCGATTTAAATTGCCGCAAGCCGTTAACAAATCATTAATCCTCAAAGCGCAAGAACAAAGCCGAAAACCCCGCTTTTAAATAACCATTCAAAGAACCAGATACAATGTCCATAGAACAAATCATTGTGCTTGCCATCGTGCAAGGTATTTCAGAATTTTTGCCGATATCCTCTTCCGGGCACCTGATTCTGATTCCGGCGGTCACCGGTTGGCCGGATCAGGGGCTGGCCACGGATATCATGGTGCATATCGGGTCCTTGTTTGCCATCATCGTGTATTTCTGGCGCGATGTCGGGCGGTTGCTCAAAGGGCTTGGGGATCTGGTGCGCTTTTCTCTCACCGATAATGCCCGCCTTGCGCTGTATATCATCCTGGCTACCATTCCGGCGGTAATCTTTGCCCTGATTTTGAAAAAAACCGGTTTTCTGGAGCAGGTCCGCGGGGCTGAAATTGTCGGCTGGAATGCCATTATCTTCGGGATTTTGCTGTATCTGACCGATAAATTCGGCTCGCGCTTCAAGACCATTGCGGATATGCGCCTTGCTCCGGCGATCATGATCGGCTGTGCGCAGGCGCTGGCGTTGATTCCGGGAACCAGCCGCTCCGGCATCACCATATCGGCCGCCCGCGCACTTGGTTTTGAGCGTTCTGAATCGGCCCGGTTTTCCTTTCTCCTGGGTATGCCCGCCATTGCCGGCGCCGGGGTTCTCACGCTTTACGAGTTTTATAAATCCGATGAAACCATCCCGCCTGAAACCCTGATTACCGCCGGGCTTTCCTTTCTTGCCTCCCTTGCCGCCATCACCTTCCTGATGGCGCTGGTAAAACGCATGAGCTTCTTGCCCTTCGTCCTCTACCGCCTGGCGCTGGGTGCGGTGTTGCTTGGCTGGGTGTATTTTTATTAAACAGCCCCATTCCCAAGCCGGGAGGGGGCATCAAACTGTCCCATGGGGCGAAAGCGCGCAAGATAACCCGGCACGATAGCCTGCGGGCTGGCCGGGGCAATCCCCATTCCTTCCAGAATGCGCCCTTCGGTTTTTGCCGCGCCGGAGATCACGTTGTCACTTTCCAGCAAGCGAACCTGATCGACGGTCAGCAGCGGATTCCACGGCCACATTTGCAAAAACCAGGCTTTAAAACGCGCCAGCACAAAGGGGATGGGAACCAGCAGCCGCTTGCGGTCCGTGGCGATCAGAACCAGTTCAAGGATATCCCTGAAACTCATGATTTCCGGGCCTCCCAGTTCATAAACCCGGCTTTCTTGCGCATTCGCCTCAAGCCGGTTCACGACAGCTTTTGCCACATCGGCAACATATACCGGCTGGAATTTTGTCCTGCCGCCGCCAATCAGCGGCAGAACCGGTGATATTCGCGCCATGGCGGCGAACAGGTTAAAGAAATTATCTTCTTCACCAAAGATAACCGAAGGACGCAGGATTTGCGCCGTGGAATGGGCTGCACGCACGGCATTTTCCCCGGCCGCCTTGGTGCGGGCATATTCAGCCGGGCTCAGATTGCTTGCCCCCAGCGCCGAGATATGCACAAAATTCTTAATTCCCGCCATGGCGGTTTGTTCAGCCACCCGTTTGGCGCCCAGATGATGAATGGCGTCAAACTCCTGAAGGCCATGTTCAAAAAGAATCCCCACCGCGTTGACAACACCGCCAGCGCCCTCGATCGCCCGGGCGACAGAAGCGGTATCGCGCAGATTGGCCTGAACGCTGACAATCTGGCCAACCCCGCCAAAGGGCTGTAGAAAATGAGCATCCTCGGGGCGGCGGACCGCAACCCGCACCAGATAGCCCCGCCGCGCCAGGGCGCGCACCACGTAACGCCCCACGAACCCCGAACCGCCAAAAACAGTAATCAGCTTGTTTTCATCATTCCGGCTGCCCATCTGCGCCCTCCTTGTGCAAAATCTCCGTCCAGATCACATAGACCTTGCATATCTTTTAAGCCTCATGGCCCGGATTCACAATTGCTGATTGACAATTTCGATCATGCCCCTTAAGTCTCGCGCGGTAAGCCCAGGTGGCGGAATTGGTAGACGCGCTAGCTTCAGGTGCTAGTGTCCGTATGGACGTGGAAGTTCGAGTCTTCTCCTGGGCACCATTTTTTCTAAAAACTCGTAAAAGCTGGCAATTACGCCTATCGTAAAACAGTTCCCGTTGAACTGCGCGACCATTTTCAACAAGAAACTTTTTATGGAACGCTTGGCACAAATGTGTATCAGGACGCCTTAAAAAGATGAAGCACTCTGGAAGTAAGACGCGTAAACGCCTAGCATTTGTAAAATCGAATCGGTACGCGGCGACCGGCAATTCCTCTTGCGCAAGGTAAAACTCCATGACCTCTTTGACTGTAATCAACCATCCGCTCATTCACCACAAACTGACCCTGATGCGCAAGAAATCGACGCCAACGTCGAATTTTCGCAAGTTGCTCAAGGAAATCAGCCTGCTGCTGGGCTTTGAGGCCACGCGCGACTTGCAGCTCATGGATGTAGAGATCGAAACTCCGCTGACCACGACCACCCAGAAGGTGCTGGCCGGCAAGAAGCTGGCGCTGGTCTCGGTGCTCAGGGCCGGGAACGGTTTACTGGAGGGGTTGCAGGATCTTATCCCTTCGGCAAGGGTGGGGCATGTTGGCATGTACCGCGACCATGATACCTTGCAGGCGGTGGAATATTACGCCAAGTTTCCCGACGAGATCGACAAGCGCATCGTGATCGCGGTTGATCCCATGCTGGCAACGGGCAATTCCTCGATTGCCGCGGTGACCCGCATCAAGGAGGCCGGAGCGAAAGATATCCGGTTTTTGTGCCTGCTGGCGGCGCCTGAAGGCATCGAGGCGTTTCAGGAGGCGCACCCGGATGTGCCAATCATCACGGCCGCCGTGGACAGCCATCTCAACGAGCTTGGCTATATCGTTCCCGGACTGGGCGATGCGGGTGATCGCATGTATGGCACCAAATAGCTTCTCCTGGCTTATTGTTTCGCCGGTTTCTTGCGGCATCTTGATTTTGAAATGCAGCCGCAGGACGAACCGCAACCTCCACCTTCCTCGCGCGGCGGGCCAAATTCTGGATGCGCCCGGGCAAAGCGCCGCGCCGCTTGCTGCACCAGCACCCAGCCGATGACCAGCGCCGGAAAAGCGATGATGGCGATAAAATATTGCATCATGGGCCTGTTCTCCTGATGAGCTTCATTTTTTCACTGAACCGGTGGCGTCCTTAACATGATCTTTCCTATAGCATGTCTCCCAAAAGGGGTACCGGTTTTTCCGATAAGAAGTGCGGTGAAAACAAGGAGTTAGAGCAATGCGCGTTCAAGTGAACGCAACATGCTTTAAGAGGGGGATTTCTTGTTGAATTGGCGCCAACCCGCGCTCCTATATGGCTGCTCATGCGATTATTTGCCTTTGGAGACTTTATTCTTCTTCAAAACGATCATCAATCAGCTCGTTCAGGGCTTGAAGGGCAGCGGCAGCGTCCGGGCCGGTGGCTTTTACCTCGATTTTGCTTCCCGGTCCCGCCGCCAGCATCAACAGCCCCATGATGGATGTGGCGCTGACGCATTCGCCCTTGCGTGAAACCGTAATTTGCGCATCAAAGACTTCCGCGCATTTGACAAATTTCGCCGAGGCCCGGGCATGAAGTCCCCGCATGTTGCGGATCGTCATGATCCGGGATGAAACTGTTCCGGCATTTTCAGTCATAACCGGAAAGGATCTTGCTGGCAATGTTAATATAATTGCGGGCTGCATCATGGCTCAGGCGGGCCGCTTCATCCAGAGAGGCCGCGCCGCGCAGGGACTGAAGTTTAATCAGCATGGGCAGGTTAACCCCGGCAATGACCTCAAGCCCCTCCCGCCCCATCAGGGAAATGGCCAGGTTGGAAGGGGTTCCACCAAACATGTCGGTGAGAATAATAACCCCGTCGCCGGCCTCCACCTTGTCCACCGCCGCCAGTATGTCTTTGCGGCGCTCTTCCATATCGTCATCCGGGCCGATGGAAATCATCTGCATATTCTCGACAGGGCCGACAATATGCTCCAGTGCTGCGCCAAATTCGCGCGCCAGATGTCCATGTGTGACCAATACCATTCCAATCATTTCCCCACCCTAAAATGATTTGCGCAAATACGCCATATCAGATTTGGGGTTTGCCGCCCAGTACAAGAATCTGGCGCACGGCCATCCTGATTTTAGCAGCGGCAGAGGCCTCGAACGGGTTCAGAAACAAAACCGGCAATGTCACCGTCTTGATGATAACCTGGGCTCTTGGAAACTCCGGGGCTCTTTCAATTTTGCCCTCTTGCACCAGATCCACCACCAGCCCCAAGGGAGCCTGCGCACACACCGGAACCTTGACCAGGCCAAGCCCGCGAATTTCGAGCAAACCGCGCAATACAGGCGGCGCGGAGGCTGTCAGGCGACCCTTGTTCAGGGCCAGGCAAACCCGGTCATCAGCCACGAGTTTTGCCGGAAAATCAGCCGTTCCTTCAAGCAGGCGAAGAGCGAGGTCGGACTTTCCCGACCCGGATGCACCGCGAAGAAAAACGCCAAGACCGGCGATCTCGACACATGTGCCATGCAAGCTCGTCATATCAGGCCTAGCTTTCCCGGGATTTCAGGGGCATGGCCGGCAACCGGACAACAAATCTGACACCCGAGGATAATGATTCCCCTGCCGCATTTACCCGGTCTTCGACAAAAATACGTCCCTCATGGGCCTCGACGATCTGTTTTGAAATGCTCAAGCCCAGCCCGGAATTTTGCCCGAAGGCTCCTTCTTGCGGCCGGTCGGTATAAAAGCGTTCAAAAATCCGGTGGCGCATATCCGGGTTTACACCGGGGCCTTCATCTTCCACGGCAATTTCCAGCTCTTTTGCCAGGCGGCGAATATAAACATGAACCTTTGCCATCTCGGGCGAGAATGAGACGGCATTGTCGATCAGGTTGCGGACAACCTGCCCCAGCCGGGCGCCTTGCCCCATGACGCTGTAGCTATGCACATCCGCAGTCTCCTGGCCCTCGATATCAAGCACGATTTCCGGTCCGCTCTTGCGGGTTTCATTGGCTATGGAAACAACGCTTTGCAGCATTTCCGCCATATCCACGGGTTCCATTTCCTCGCGGGAAAGCTCGGCGTCAAGGCGTGAGGCAGCCGAGATATCGGTAATCAGCCGGTTCAGCCTGCGCACATCAAACTGGATGATTTCAATCAGGCGGTTGCGCGCAGTTTCATCACGGGCAACAGGCAGGGTTTCCACTGCACTGCGCAGGGAGGTGAGAGGATTTTTCAGCTCATGCGCCACATCGGCGGCAAAATTCTCAATAGCGTCAATACGGTCATAAAGCGCCGAGGTCATGTCCCGAAGCGCCCCGGATAAATGACCGATTTCATCGCGGCGATCGGTAAAGTCAGGGATTTCCTCGCGCACATGGCGGCCCTTGCGCACCCTTTCAGCCGCTGCCGCCAGCCGCTTGACCGGTCCCACGATGGCGCTGGCCAGCAAGAACGACATCAAGATGGTGACCCCGGCGGCGACCAGGAACACCCGCAGGATGCCCCATCTTTCGGCGCTCACGATAGCATCGATATCGCCGCCCTTGGTGGACAGCACCAGCGCCCCCAAGACGGCGCGAAAACGCTGTACGGGGACGGCGACAAAAACGATCATCTCGCCCTTTTTATTGACCCGGACAACCGAAACCGAAGCCCCGGAAAGGGCAGCGGTGACTTCCGGGTATTTCTTGCCTTCGTCAGGGCCATATTCGCGAAAAAGCGGCAAGTCACCGCGGCGCAAAAACGCCTTGATCTTGCGCCAGGTTTTGCGCAAGGCGCTGACCTTTACATCACCGGGCGGGGGAAGATCATAACGCAAGATCTGCCCCTGGGTGAACAGATCGCGTGTATCGACCACGATCACCCCTTCGCGGTCATATATCCGCGCCCGCGCCCGGGCCGGTTTAATCAGCCGGCGCAGAACCGGCGCGGCGCGCTCGGGGTTAATGGGAAAATCCAGCGATTTGATCTCTTCTTCCGCCGGAGAGAGCGACTCGCCGGGGCGCAAGGATAAAAGCGCCTCCGGGTCTACGCTCAGGATATCAGAATCGATGGTTGCCGACGCGGCAATCGCCCCGGCGATAATCTCGGCCTGGGTGCGCAGGGATTGCACCTTGGCGTCAATCAGCCCGGCCCGGAACTGGTTGAGATACAAGATGCCGATAACCAGCAGCGCCAGCGCCACCAGGTTCAGGATAACGATGCGCCGCGTCAGGGAGGAAAACCAGTTGTTCAGCCCCCAGCGGCTCCGTTTTTGCCGCGTCTTCGTGTCTTTCCCGCTTTCCCCGGATGTTACCGCGGGCGCCGCAGAGCTTGCATCATGTTCAGCCTCAAGGGTCATCCGGCAGCCCTAACCCAAAGCCGAGACCTGCGCAAAGCGCATGAAGATGCCCGCTCTCATGATGCCCTTACGCCTCCTTGAAGCGGTAACCAACGCCGTAGAGGGTCTCGATGGAATTAAACTCGGGATCAACTGCCTTGAATTTCTTGCGCAACCGCTTGATATGGCTGTCAATCGTCCGATCATCGACATAAACCTGATCGTCATAGGCTGCATCCATCAGGGCATCGCGGCTCTTGACGATCCCCGGGCGATGGGCCAGCGATTGCAAGATCAGATACTCGGTTACGGTGAGGGTGACCGGCACCCCGTTCCAGGTGCTCAAATGCCGGTCCGGATCCATCACCAGCTTGCCGCGCTCAAAGGATTTCCCGGTCTGCTCGGACGGGCTGGAGAGCGCCTCGCGCGGCTGGGCGCGGCGCAAAACCGCCCGGACCCGTTCCAGCAACAGCCGCTGGGAGAAGGGTTTGCAGATATAATCATCGGCGCCCATTTTCAGCCCGAACAATTCATCGATCTCGTCATCCTTGGAGGTCAGGAAAATTACCGGCAGATTGGATTTCTGCCGCAACCGCCGCAAAAGCTCCATTCCGTCCATGCGCGGCATCTTGATATCGAAAATGGCAATATCGGGGGGGTTGTCCTGCAAGCCCGAAAGCGCCGTTGACCCGTCGGTATAGGTACGGACCTCGTAGCCTTCTGCTTCCAGGGCCATGCTGACCGATGTCAGAATATTGCGGTCGTCATCGACCAGGGAAATACTCGCCATATCGTGGCACTCCAGGTTGTCATCCTGCGCAGATGGGAACAGGTCATTCAAATCAGGCCGAAATGAGACCTTGGCATCTGCACATGGAAAATATGATCTTTCCATCATGTCTATAACACAGTATAGCGGCGCGCCCATAGGTACAAGCGCGGCGGGGTCGCGTAATGAGACTTGCGATTCTCGTCATATCCTGTAGGTTCTTCGCGAAATCATTAACCATTATAGTCGTTTCAGGTGCTGCGATAATATGGGCCGCGTCTGGCGATGTTCAATGTCTCCATAAATTGTCCGGAAAAAGAGGAAAACCGCGAATGACCATATCTCATGACGGCGCCAGCCGCACCAGCAACACCGAACTTTTAAACTGGGTCGATGAAGTGGCGGCCATGTGCAAACCCGATCGCATTTACTGGTGCGATGGTTCGCAGGAAGAATATGACCGCCTGTGCCAGGAACTTGTCGATGCCGGTGTCTATACGCGGCTGAACCCGGAACTGAGGCCCAACAGCTTTCTGGCCCGCTCCCATCCTTCCGATGTCGCCCGGGTGGAAAACCGCACATTCATGTGCCCCAAGAATGAAGAAGACGCTGGTCCCACCAACAACTGGATGGACCCGGACCAGATGAAAACCGAGCTCAAGGCGAGCTTTGATGGCTGCATGCGCGGCCGCACCATGTATGTCATTCCCTTCTCCATGGGCCCCATCGGCTCGCCGATCGCCCATATAGGCATTGAAATCACCGATTCGGCCTATGTGGTGACCAACCAGCGCATCATGACCCGCATGGGCCAGGAGGTTCTCGATACGCTGGGCGATGGTGAATTCATCAAGTGCCTGCATTCGGTTGGCGCACCGCTGGAGCCGGGCGAGGAGGATGTGCCGTGGCCCTGCGAGGCGGATATCGAGAAAAAATATATCTCGCATTTCCCCGAGACCCGCGAGATCTGGTCTTATGGTTCCGGCTATGGCGGCAATGCGCTGCTGGGCAAGAAGTGCCTCGCCCTGCGCATTGCCTCGAACATGGCGCGCGAGGAAGGCTGGCTGGCCGAGCACATGCTGATCCTTGGACTGGAATCACCCTCGGGAGAAAAAACCTATGTGGCCGGGGCCTTTCCGAGCGCCTGCGGCAAGACCAATCTGGCGATGCTCATTCCGCCCAGGGAGATGGGTGAGTGGAAAGCGCTCACCGTGGGGGATGATATCGCGTGGATCAAGCCCGCTGCCGATGGCACCTTGCGTGCCATCAACCCGGAAAACGGCTTTTTCGGCGTAGCGCCCGGCACATCCTACAAGACCAATCCCATGGCCATGGATTCGATGAAGGAAAATTGCATCTTCACCAATGTGGCGCTGACCGATGAGGGCGATGTATGGTGGGAAGACATGGGCCCGCCGCCCGCTCATGCCATTGACTGGAAGGGCAATGACTGGACCCCGGACATGGATCACCCGGCAGCCCATCCCAATTCGCGCTTTACCGCGCCGGCGGGCCAGTGCCCCACCATTGACCCGGCATGGGAGGATCCTGAAGGCGTGCCCATCAGCGCCTTTTTGTTTGGCGGACGCCTGTCAAAAACCTTCCCGCTGGTCTATGAAGCCCTGTCCTGGGATCACGGGGTCTTTCTTGCCGCCAGCATGGGCTCTGAAGCCACCGCGGCGGCAATCGGCGTCTCGGGCATTCGCCGCGATCCCTTCGCCATGTTGCCTTTTGCCGGTTACAACATGGGTGATTACTGGCAGCACTGGCTTGATATAGCCAATATCGACGGCTTGAAACTGCCGAAGATCTTCCGCGTCAACTGGTTCCGCAAGGATGAAAACGGCAAGTTCATCTGGCCCGGCTTTGGCCAGAACATGCGGGTGCTCGAATGGATCGTCGAGCGCGTTCAGGGCAAGGCCGGAGGCAAGACAAGCCCGTTTGGCGTGGTTCCTGAATACACGGACATCAACTGGAAGGGGCTGGACTTTCCCAGGGACAAGTTCGCCCATCTTACCGAGATCAGCCGCGAGGAAGGCTTGGCCGAAACCACCGATCTGAGCAGTTATTTCGCCCGGTTTGGCGCCCATCTGCCGCCGAGAATCGAGGCCGAGCGCAAGGCGCTGGAAGAACGCCTGAAGGCCGGCCCGGAGATCTGGAGCGGAGATTCAGACTGAATGTTCCGGGGAACTCTCTAAAAGTTCTCGTATTGTTCTTGCGCATCTTGAGATTTTGCGTTACCCTTGCCTCCGGTGGATCGAAGTCGATCGCCGGAGAGTGAAGGGGGAATCTCGATGGTTGCGCATGTCAACACGCTTGCCTTTGAGGGCGTTGAAGCCCGCCATGTGGATGTCCAGGTTCATATCGCGGGCGGGCTTCCCGCGTTCACCCTTGTCGGATTGCCGGACAAGGCGGTGGCCGAAAGCCGCGAGCGGGTCCGCGCGGCACTTCATGCCATCGGCATTGCCCTGCCCGCCAAGCGGGTCACGATCAACCTGGCGCCGGCCGATCTGCCCAAGGAGGGCTCACATTTTGATCTGCCCATTGCGCTGGGGCTGTTGCTCGCCATGGGCGCATTGCCGGGCGATGCGCTGGAGCGCTATAGCGTCATCGGTGAGCTGGGACTCGACGGGGCAATCGCGCCGGTCAGCGGGGCATTGCCCGCGGGCATTTATGCCAACGGGCGCGGGCTTGGGCTGATTTGCCCGGCCGGCTGCGGGGCTGAGGCGGCCTGGGCCGGTGATGAGGTGGATATCCTGGCGCCGCGTGACCTGATCGCGCTGATTAATCATTTCAAAGGCACACAGGTTCTTGGCCGCCCGCAGGCTTTAAGCGCGGATGAACAGGCACATTTGCCGGATCTGCTTGATATCAAGGGCCAGGAAGGCGCCAAGCGGGCGCTTGAGATCGCGGCTGCCGGGGGCCACAACCTGCTGATGAACGGACCGCCGGGGGCTGGAAAATCCATGCTGGCGGCCCGCTTGCCCTCTATCTTGCCACCCATGGAGCCGCGCGAGATGCTGGAGGTCAGCATGATCGCCAGCATTGCCGGCGAATTGGCGGGCGGGCGCCTGAGCGCTGCGCGTCCGTTCCGCACCCCGCATCATTCAGCCTCCATGCCGGCGCTGGTGGGCGGTGGTATGCGGGCAAGACCGGGGGAGATTTCCCTGGCCCATCGCGGGGTGCTGTTTCTCGATGAACTGCCGGAATTTTCACCGCGTGTGCTCGATTCCCTGCGCCAGCCCCTTGAAACCGGAGAAGTGGTGATCGCCCGCGCCAACCACCATGTGAGCTACCCGGCCCGCTTCCAGCTTGTCGCCGCCATGAACCCGTGCAAATGCGGGCATGCCGGTGAGCCGGGATACACCTGCCGCCGCGGGCCGCGCTGCGCGGCTGATTACCAGGCGCGGCTTTCCGGCCCGCTGCTGGACCGGTTTGACCTGTTCATCGACGTTCCGGCCCTGAGCGCTGCGGAGCTTGTCCTGCCGCCTCCGGCGGAAGGCTCCACCGAGGTCGCCCGGCGTGTTGCCGCGGCGCGCGCGCGCCAGATTGAACGCTTTGACGCCATGGGGCTTGAGCATGTTCATTGCAATGCCGAGGCGGAAGGCAAAAGCCTTGAGGCTATCGCCAGCCCCGATGCGCCGGGGCAAGCTCTTTTGCACGAGGCAGCCAGCTCCATGCGCCTTTCCGCCAGGGCCTATCACCGTGTTTTGAAAGTTGCCCGCACATTGGCCGATCTTGATGGATGCAAGCAGGTGATGCGCCCGCATATCGCCGAAGCCTTGAGCTACCGCTCACGCCACTCCGCCTTGCCCCTGGCGGCCTAGCAAGCTGTCAGATTTGCGCGATTGGTTATGTTGTTGTTATGTATGAGAAACTTCAAGTCATGCCAGCGAGCGAAAAGGCTGGCTCAATATAAATTTCTTTTCCTATTCTCTGGTTTGAGATTCCCTCCTTCTTGTTTTTTGATTCGGAGGAAACCATGCCGGCAGCAATTAGGATTAGGGATGATTACAGCGGCGATGAGTTGCGCCGTTTGGCAAGTACGGCCCGGGATGGGGCGCAGGCTCGGCGTCTGATGGCGCTGGCAGGTATAGCTGATGGCAAGAGCCGGGCAGAGGCGGCGGCCATCGGTTTGATGCAAGCTCAGACATTGCGTGACTGGGTGATCCGCTTCAACGAAAAAGGCCCCGATGGCCTTATCAACCGCAAGCCGCCCGGGCGCGCTTCGAAGTTCACATCCGCTCAGAAACGCGAACTGGAGCAGATCGTTGAAGAAGGGCCGGCAAACCATGTCCCTGGCCTGGTCCGCTGGCGCCGCATTGATCTTGTGCATCTTGTCCGGGAGCGTTTTGATGTTGAATGCCATGAGACGACCATCGGTAGTCTCTTGAAAGAACTTGGTTTTTCTCATATCAGTCCGCGCCCGCAACATCCCAAACAGGATGTTCAGGCCATTGAGGAATATAAAAAACTTCGCGGACAGGCTGGCTGAAACCATAAAGGATGTCGCGAAGGACACAGCCATTGAAATCTGGTTTCAAGATGAGGCCCGGGTGGGGCAGAAAAACGGTCTGGTCTATCAATGGGCGAAAAAAGGCACCCGCCCCCGGCAACCCAAAGACCAGCGCTATGCATCTTGCTACATCTTCGGTGCTGTCTGTCCGGCACGCGGTGAGGGGGCTGCGCTTGTCTTGCCTTATGCCGATACCGCCGCCATGCAAAAACATCTTGATGAGATCAGCAGATGCGTTCGCCCAAAAGCCCATGCGGTTGTGCTGATGGATGGAGCCGGATGGCACAAGGCAAAGGATCTGAAGGCGCCGGAAAATCTCTCCCTTATGTTCATTCCACCCTACGCCCCCGAATTAAATCCGGTGGAGAATATCTGGCAATTCCTTCGTCAGACCTACCTGTCAAATCAGGTGTTCGAAGAT
>CAZHLV010000163.1:0-7167 GCA_964533415.1 uncultured Hyphomicrobiales bacterium | reverse complement strand
GCCCGGCATATGCTGGATCAACAGCCCGCCTGCCCGCCATGCGCTGTTCTGGCTGGTGAGGATCGGCCCGGCGGCAAGCCGGATCCGGGTCGGGATCTGCTCGGAGCGTTCAAAATAACGGTTTGCGGCTTCCGCCAGGTCATCGCTTTCAAGCTCCACGACGCCCTGGTAGCGTTCCATCCGCGCCCCCTGGTCTATGGTCAGCGCCAGGTGCCCCTTGCCCAGCAGGGGACCCCTGGCAAAATCCTGCTCTTCGCCGGCAAAGCGCGCATAGCCACGCAAATCTCCCGGCGTGGTGAAATCGGCCACCATCATCTTCAAGGGGCCATCCGTGCTTGTCTGCACGATCAGCTTGCCGTCGAATTTCAAGGTTCCGCCAAGCAGGGCGGTCAGAACGATCGCCTCACCAAGCTTGGCGGCAATGGCTTGCGGGTAATCATGCCCCTCCAGAATTTCGCTGATCGCCGGGCCAAGCCGCACCAGCTTGCCCCGCACATTGGCGCCCTCCAGCGTAAAGGGCAGGATCAGGTCGTCACGCATTTGCTCCGCCAGTCCCGGTTCCATCGGCCCCGAACACCCAGGCCAGGATGCCCTTTTGCGCATGAAGGCGGTTTTCCGCCTCGTCGAACACCACCGATTGCGGCCCGTCGATCACCTTAGCCGTCACCTCCTCGCCGCGATGCGCCGGCAGGCAATGCATGAAAATGGCATCTTCCCTGGCTGCCTTCATCAAGGCGGTATTGACCTGGTAGGGCTTGAGCTGGTTATGCCGGTTGGCTGCATCGGTATCGCCCATGGACACCCAGGTATCGGCCACCACGCAATCGGAGCCTTCGGCGGCTTCAAACGGATCTTCCATGAGCTGCACCCGCGCCCCTTGCGCCCTGGCCCAGTCCATCACGTCCGCCGGGGGTTGCAGTTCCGGCGGGCAGGCCAGCCGCAGTTCAAAATCAAACCGCGCCGCCGCCTCGATCCATGAAACGGCAACGTTATTGCCATCGCCGCTCCAGGTAATCACCCGGTCCCTGATCGGGCCTTTATGCTCTTCAAAGGTGAGGATATCGGCCATGATCTGGCAGGGGTGGGATTTGTCCGTCAGGCCGTTGATGACCGGAACGCTGGCATATTGCGCCAGTTCCAGGATCTGGTCATGGCTGGTGGTGCGGATCATGATGGCGTCCACATAGCGCGAGAGCACCCGCGCCGTATCCGCAATGCTCTCGCCGCGGCCAAGCTGCATGTCATGGGATTGCAAGACAATGGTCTCCCCGCCCAGCTCGCGCATCCCCACGTCAAACGACACCCGCGTGCGGGTCGAGGCTTTTTCAAAAATCATGGCGAGAATCTTGCCCTTGAGTCGCTGCGGCGTGCCATCTTTCTCGCGGATTGCCTTGATTTTGGCCGAATCCTCGATGATGCCCCGCAAGCTGGCCGCATCAAGTGCGGAAATATCCAGAAAATTCCGTGTGATATCGCTCATGATCTATACTCCCTCACCGGCTGTGTTTTTCAAAGCTTCGCAAGCCTTGCCGATCTTCTCCACCGCCTCGCCAACATGCTCCGGCGTGATAATCAGCGGCGGCAGCAGCCGCGCCACGTTCTCGCCCGCTCCCACCAGCATCAACCCCTCGTCAAGGCAGGCTGAAATCAACTCCGTATTGGGGATCTTGCATTTCATTCCCAGCATCAGCCCCTGTCCGCGAATCTCCTCGATGATGTCAGGGTAAGTGTCGCAAAGCTCCGCCAGTTGCTGCTTGAGCCTGAGCGACATGTCGCGCACATGCTCAAGGAACCCGTCTTCCAGAACCACGTCAAGAACCGCGTTGCCCACCGCCATGGCCAGCGGATTGCCGCCGAACGTCGTGCCGTGAACCCCCACCGTCATGCCCCTTGCGGCATTTTGCGTGGCCAGGCAGGCCCCCAGCGGAAAACCGCCACCAATGCCCTTGGCAATCGCCATGATATCCGGCGTGACCCCGTATCCCTCGCAGGCAAACAGGTGCCCGGTGCGCCCGACGCCGGTCTGCACCTCGTCAAGGATCAAGAGCAGGCCTTCCTCATCGCACAATTTGCGCAGGGTTTTCATGAAGGCCCGGTCCGCCACCCGTATCCCGCCTTCACCCTGCACCGGCTCGACAAGAACCCCGGCGGTTTGCGGCGTGATGGCGGCTTTCACCGCCTCGATATCATTGAAGGCGACCTGGTCGAAGCCGTCCATCTTGGGGCCAAAGCCCTCCAGGTATTTTGCCTGCCCGCCCGCGGCAATCGTGGCCAGCGTTCGGCCATGAAACGCCCCTTCAAGGGTAATGATCCGAAACCGCTCCGGCTGCCCGCCCGCGTAATGGTAGCGCCGCGCCGTCTTGATTGCCGCCTCCAGCGCCTCGGCCCCTGAATTGGTGAAGAACACCGTGTCGGCAAAGGTTGCCTCCACCAGCCGCCGGGCCAGCTTTTCCTGCCCCGGAATCTGGTAAAGATTGGAGGTATGCCACAGCTTGTTGGCCTGTGCGCTCAGCGCCTCCACCAGTTTCGGGTGGGCATGGCCCAGGAGGTTCACCGCGATACCGCCGCCAAAATCAAGATAAGTCTTTCCATCTGCGCATCGCAGGTAAACCCCGTTCCCCTCTTCAGGCACAAGCTCATAGCGGGCATAGGTTGGATAAACCGGCGAAATCACGGAAACGCTCCTTCCAAAACAGCATGAAAGCAAAAAGCCGCCGGGATCTCCGGCGGCCAAAATCCAAGGCAACGTTTCTAGGCTGAACGCGGGTTCTTGTCAATCACGCGAGGGTTTGAACAAATAGATAATCAGCCATATCGGCAAGATCACCACGGCCCCGAGCGCGATATGCGGCATGGCCCAGACCAGAAGCCGCCGGAGCACGTCCTTGATGCTTTGCGAATTGACCCCGATATCGCTGAAGATTTGCTCCGGGGTGATGTTGAAATAGGAAAGCGCCACGCCTGCAAAAAGTGATGCGACGAGAATACGCAACAGCACGAGCGTTAGCTTGTACATTCCCCAACAGCCTTAAAAAGCCACGACAATACCTGCTTTTACCCGCAATTGCGCCAAACGCCAAGCGATGTGATAATTTTCCGAAAGGCCCTCTTGCCCTGCCGGTGCTCCTGTTTCCCCGGAATTTGGGGAAAAGGGCAGTGCCGGGCAAATCCGACAGGCTGCTAGGATGCCGCTTTTTTACGCCGCCGGTCATGGTTGGGTTGGTAGGCGATGGCTGCATGTTCCTTGCAATAGGGCATGGCGGTTTCACTCTTGCGGCCGCAAAAGTGAAAGTTCCTGTCTCCCGGGTCGCCAATCGGCCATTTGCAAGTGTGTTCGGTCAAGGTGAGAATGGTGCGCCGCTCACCGGCCGGGATCTCGACCTCGCGCAATGGCGCAGGTTCGGGTTTGGCTTCTGGTGCCGGCGCCGCTTCCGGCGCGGTTTTCAGCGCCGTGTTCCCCACCACCGGCATGGGGTTGCGCGGTGCGCGCGGCATTGAGGGTTTTTGCTTGACGGTTTTCGCCCGGGTGCTGCGGGCAGGGCGCCCACGCCCGGAAAGGCCCAGCCTGTGAACCTTGCCAATAACCGCATTGCGGGTCACGCCGCCCATCCGTGTTGCAATCTGGCTGGCGCTCAACCCCTCCGCCCAGAGTTTCGTGAGCATTTCCACCCGATCATCTGTCCAAGCCATGGACTCCTCCTCTTATTGCCGGTTGCCTGCCGGGAATCCACCCCGATGCACAATCCGCCATTTTAATCATGCAAAAATGGGATACGCTGTATATATTGTTTGTTAAGCGACGAACCTACAAGATGTCGTATTTAACTAAAATCACACTACAATATGGGGCGAATCCCCCGCAAGAGTCGAAGTTAAAAAAAAGTTAGTTTTCCCCAAATAAAAACCAAAAAGCAAAAAATCCCCATGACCGAGTCAAATTCTTTTCATCAGCAACCCGCTTTTCGCCGTTTTGGCCGCGTAAACTGGCTTGGCGTGTGGACCTTGTATGTCAAGGAAGTCCGCCGTTTTGTGAAGATTCTCACCCAGACCATCCTTGCGCCGGTTACCACGGCGCTGCTGTTTCTGGCGATTTTTGCCCTGGCCATGGGGCGTATCCGGGCCGATGTGACGGGCATCCCGTTTTTGAACTTCCTGGCGCCGGGGCTGGTCATGATGAGCCTGATGCAAAATGCCTTTGCCAACACCTCGTCATCCCTGATGATTGCCAAGGTTCAGGGCAATATCATTGATGTGCTCATGCCGCCGCTTTCCGCCGGAGAGCAGACTTTTGCCTTTGCCCTTGGCGGGATCACCCGTGGCTTGATGGTGGCGGCAGCCTGCATGATCGCCATATGGTTCTTTGTCGATTTCCAGATCATGCACCCCCTGGCGGTTATTTATTTTGCCCTTGCAGGCGCCATGATGATGGCCCTGATTGGCATAATGGGTGGGATCTGGGCCGACAAGTTCGACCATATCCAGGCCCTGACCAATTTCGTTGTCACCCCGTTGGCGTTCTTGTCCGGGACTTTTTACTCCATCGGCCAACTGCCGCAATTTGCGCAAAACATCGCCAGGGTCAATCCGTTTTTCTACCTGATCGACGGCTTCCGCTATGGTTTTACCGGCCATGCCGACAGCAATATCATGACCGGCGTCATCTTCACCGCCCTGCTCAATGCCGCCCTCTGGATGGCAGCCTACCAGATGTTCCGCTCCGGCTACCGCCTGAAGTCATAAAAACAACCGGACGGTGTTGAACAAAAGCCAGGCCAGGCCCAAAACCTGCCTGGTCGGGAATTTATCACGATCTTTCCGTGTCCCCTCCCACGGCCGCGACTGCGGCCCGGCGCTGCTGCGCCGCGCCCGCGCAGGCCCGAGCGTTAGCGAGGAATAGCCGCGAGCGCAATCAATGATAAGGATCCGCTGCGTCCCTTAAGCCGTCACCGAGGAAGTTGAATGCCAGCACCGTGACGATCACCGGCAGCATGGGCAGCAACAGCCACGGATAAAGCGCCACCGCCTCGATATTCTGGGCTTCGGCCAGCAACACCCCCCAGCTTGTCACCGGCGGGCGCAGGCCAAGGCCCAGAAAGCTCAGGGCCGTCTCGCCCAGGATCATTGCCGGTACCGAGAGGGTAGCCGAGGCAATCAGGTGGCTCATGAAATTGGGCAGCAGGTGGCGGGCGATTATATGGGTGGGACGCGCGCCCATCAACCGCGCCGCCACGGCGTAGTCTTCTTCGCGCAGCGCCAGCAGCTTGGAGCGCACCGCCCGCGCCAGCCCCGGCCAGTCGAGCAGCCCCAGGATGATGGTAATGCCGAAATAGATCCAGATCGGCGACCAGTTGGCGGGCAGGGCCGCCGACAGCGCCATCCATAGCGGCAATTCTGGCAAGGAGCGCAAGATCTCGATTACCCGTTGCACCGCATTGTCGATCCAGCCGCCGAAATATCCCGCCAGCCCGCCAATGCTGATCCCCAGAAAGAAGGAAATGGAAATCCCGATCAGCCCGATGGTCAGCGAAATGCGTCCACCATAAAGCAGCCGCGAGGCCATGTCGCGCCCCAGCCGGTCAGTCCCCAATATAAACAGGGTTCCGCCCTTGGCGGGGCAGAGCAGGTGAAAATCGGAATCCACCAGCCCCCAGAAGCGATAGGTATCGCCGGAGCAGAAAAACCGGATTTTTTCAACCTTTGAGGTATCATCGGTGTATTCGCGCTTCAGCGTATCCATGTTGAGGTGATATTTCAGCCCGTAAACAAACGGCCCGACAAATTCGCCCTTGTGGAACAGGTGAAGGCTTTGCGGCGGCGCATAGATGAAATCGGAATTGCGCGAGTGAAGGTTGTAAGGGGCCAGGATCTCGGTGAGAAATATCGTCGAATAGCTCAGGAGCAGCACAACCCCGGCCACAACGGCGAGCTTGTGCTTCTTGAACCGCCACCACATCATTTTCCATTGCGAGGCGAGGTAATAGCGTTCCTGCTCAGGGGTCAGCGCCTCGTCATCCACCGGGTTAAACGGCGCATCGGAGACGTAATGGGCCAAAGGTTCGCTCATCGCCGCACCCCTCCCTCAAGCCGGATACGCGGATCGAGCACCGCCAGAAGCACATCGGAAACAAACATTCCCACGACCGTGAGCAGCGCCAGGAACATCAGGAAGGAGCCGGCCAGGTACATATCCTGGCTTTGCAGCGCCGAGAGCAGCATCGGCCCGGTAGTGGGCAGCGACATTACTGCCGAGACTATCACCGCGCCCGAGACGATTTGCGGCAGCAAGGAGCCGATATCGGCAATGAACGGGTTGAGCGAGAGGCGCAGCGGGTATTTCAGCAGCAGTTTAAGCTCGGGCAATCCCTTGGCGCGCCCGGTGATGACATATTGCTTTTGCAACTCATCAAGCAGGTTGGCCCTGAGCCGCCGGATCATCCCCGCCGTTCCCGACGTGCCGATCACCACGACAGGTATCCATAAATGCTCCAGCACCGAAAGCACCTTGGGCCAGCTCCAGGGTTGGTTGATGAATCTGGGATCCATCAGCCCGCCAATCGACGTGCCAAAAAAGATATTCGCCAGATACAGCAGAATCAGCGCCAGCAGGAAATTGGGCGTTGCCAGTCCCAGGAAGCCCAGCAAGGTGATGCCGTGATCCGACCAGCTGTATTGATGCGTGGCCGAATAGACCCCGATGGGAAAAGAGATTGCATAGACAAAGATCACGGTGGTGAAGTTCAGCACCATGGAGAGCCACAGCCGGTTGCCTACCACATCGGAAACCGGCAGGTCAAACTCGAATGAATAGCCAAAATCCCAGTGCAGCATACCCCAGAGCCAGACGAAATATTGCTCCACCAGGGGCCGGTCAAGCCCGTATTGGGCGCGCAGATAGGCGATCTTTTTCGGGTCAACCGTCTCGCCCTGCGAGCGCAGTTCTTCAATATAGGTAGTCAGGTAATCTCCCGGCGGGAGCTGGATGACGATAAACACCAGCACCGATATCGCCAGCATGGTCAGCGCCATGGTCGCCACGCGGCGGATGAAATATGAAGTCATTTGCCCCCCTCCTCATACCAGAAGGTATCGGGCCGGTAGATGCCGAAATGCGCCCCCGGATCCCAGTTATACACGCCCCTGAACGGCACGTCGCGCAACTGGGCATTT
>CAZHLV010000162.1:0-2320 GCA_964533415.1 uncultured Hyphomicrobiales bacterium | reverse complement strand
GCAACGATGAAACGGTGTTCGTGATTTCCCAGAATGGACGGCGGAAAAAACATGGGACCGGCAAGACGCAGACACGTCTGCTGCATCAGGCTTTGTTCGCCGACAAGCTTCAGGAACTGCTTCGGATAAGCCCGGCGTGATAATGGCCAGAGCCGGGTTCCTGAACCGCCTGACAAGATGAATGGATGGATCAAGGTGCTCAAAATACAATGACTTTTTCAAAATGGAGACAGATTACAGCATTCTATCGAAACTGATATCAAAGACAATAAAGATTAGAAGAAATACGCAGGAAATAAACAAATATGGTTAGTATGAGTGACCTGCCCCGATTTTTAGGGCCATTGATAAATAGACTCTGTTCCTCTTCTGTTTTGCCACTATTGTGCGGCTTGAGCAATGGGTGGCTGCGCCGGAGCCTCCAATAGCGCAGGCGCGGCTGCCCATTGCGGTTTGGCAAAGGGCCTGCTGGCAGCAAACTCCTTTGGTGTTTGATATTTCAACGAACTGTGCGGACGCTGTTCATTGTAATCTACCCGCCAGTCTTCAATAATCCTTTGCGCCTCGGCCAGTGTCGTGAACCAGTTCAGGTTCAGACACTCTTCGCGGAACCGACCGTTGAAGCTTTCGATATAGGAATTCTGGGTCGGTTTTCCCGGATCAATGAAGTAAAGCTGCACACCATGATCAAAGGCCCAGCCATCCAACGCCCGACCCCGAAGTTAAGGTCCGTTGTCAACGGTCAGTACATCCGGGTAGCCTCGTTCACGCGCAACCCGTTCCAGCATCTCTACAACACGGGTGCCTGGCAGTGACAAGGCCACATCGATCGCCGGGCATTCGCGGGTGCAATCGTCTTTCAGATTGGCCGTGCGGAACTTGCGGCCATTGGCCAGGTTGTCCATGGTGAAGTCCAGTGACCAGCGCTGATTGGCGGCAACAGGACACCAGGCCCCTTCACGCACCCCTTTTGGGAGCTTCTTACGTGATCTGCGTCGCAGAGCCAGCCTTTCTTCATTGTACAATCGCTCAACCACTTTCACATTCACCTCAAAACCTTCCTGCCTCAATTTGGCATGTAGCATTCTATAGCCGTAGCGCCGGTATTTGCCCGACAATGAAATCAGCCGCTCACGCAACCGCACATGCCGGTCCAGCCTTTTCCGGTAGCCATTGCTCGATCTGGAAATGCCAACAAGCCCACAAGCACGCCGCTCGGAAAACCGATAGTCATGGCAGAGCACCTTGACAGCCCCGCGGCGGCTCGCGGGCGTTAGAAGTTTTTTGCCAGCAATCCCTTGAGCGCATCATTGTCCAGCATCGTGTCGGCCAGCAGCCTCTTCAGCTTCCGGTTCTCTTCCTCAAGGTCTTTCAGGCGCTTGACCTCATTGACCTGCAGACCGCCATATTTGGCCTTCCAGTTATAAAAAGTCGCGTCCGACATGCCATGCCGCCGCGTGAGCTCCGACACCTTCGCCCCCGCTTCATATTCCTTCAAAATCCCGATAATCTGCTGCTCGGTAAAACGTGATTTGCGCATTCTCTGTTCTCCTCGTTCCTTTGAACAATACCAGAACAGATTCTACTTTCAAATGGACCGGTTTTCGGGGGGCAGGTCACAGGGACGGTTGCGGGCGATCCGGACGCTATTGCGCCGGTCAGCCGTTCAATGGTCGAGGGTGCCGTGAAAGTGATTTCGGTGGACGGGATCGCCGCCTCTGCAAAGACCATCTCGGACGGTTCCTATCCGATATCGCGCACCTTGTTCGTGGTTACCAGGGGTTATCCTTCCGGGCCTACCAGCAAGTTCGTCAATTTCCTTCGTAGCAATGAGGGCCAGTCCATTCTGGCGCGGGAAGGCAAGATCATCGCGCTTGCCAACTAGGAAGCTTCCGGGAAAACCGGATATCGGTTGACCGGAATAATCACCGGACAGATCCATGTCGATTCGCGCCCCGAAATTTGCAATCCTGCTGTTCTTCGCCATTTGCGGGCCAGCCCCGGTAACTGCCGCAGGTGATGCCGCGCCGGACATTTCGCACAAGGAAACCCTGCTTGCTCCAATGGCGGGGCGTCCCGTGGCCCCGGCCCTCAATCTGTCCACGATAGACAGCGTCCCCCGGCCTCCCATATCTTTTGGAGGCCGGGTCACGGTCGTGAACTTCTGGGCAAGCTGGTGCCCGCAATGTATTTTGGAATTTCCATCCCTGCAACGCGCGGCCAGCGCGCTGGAAAAGGACGGGATAGCGGTGTTGACGGTCAATGTCGGTGAAAAAAGGGAGACGGCCCGCGCCTTTTTGAAGAAGCACGGGCTGTCCCT
>CAZHLV010000161.1:0-7839 GCA_964533415.1 uncultured Hyphomicrobiales bacterium | reverse complement strand
ACCAGCTTTTACGCATGCTGGAGTTTTTTGCCTCCGATGTGATTCGGGCTGAGGAAGAAGATTCCGGGGAGGATATCAAGAAAGCTGCCTGAGATTCGTCAAGATATTTGCTCAAGATCAGCCTGCAAGAGACGCGATCATTTGCTGCTGACGTCGTCAATTGCTTTTTCTATCAGGTGGGCGGCGCGTTTGAAGCCGTTTTTCTTGGCCAACCACTGTAGCGGGATAAGGCTTTCACGCAACTGTTTGCAAGCAGCCTTCCGGGTGAGTTCTCCCACGATAGTTCCCTTTTCAGGGGGGTCGATATTGCCGCGCCTTTTTTCCACTTTTCTTCCTGAAAATGACGAAGGAATCACAACACGATATAGAATAATAAAAAATATATCCAGTTCATTGATTTTGGTCAATGAGATGTGTCTGGTTCGGTTTGGCTTGAGTCTTTGGCTTAAGTCTAAAGAGGTACTTGTTATTTTCCGGGATTTCGTGTTGAATCCGCAGGAGTTGTGTTTGGGTGTTTCTTGCAATCAAAACCGGAAACGCTCTAGGAATTGAGATGTTTGAATCTGGGTATCTCGGTCAGATCAAATAAATATGAGTTACTGGCAGTCTGTAAGAAGCATTCAGGTGAGGATTCATGTTTGCGCTCGCCTGTATCATTTATAAACTAGGAATGTTGATTATTTCGAATGCCGCAAAAACGCGTTTTCCAAAAAAACCATAAGCCGACAAGGCGGGATTTGCAAAAGCAACAGACCCGTGAACGTGTTTACGAGGCGGCCAAGACCCTCTTTGTCACAAAGGGGTATTTTGAAACCCGTTCAGGAGACATTGCCCGTCTGGCGGGGGTTTCCCATGGCAGTGTCTTTTCGCATTTCAAATCAAAGTCGGAAATTCTTGAGAGGCTTCACAATGAGTTTCTCAATTCTCAAATTCAGAAAATCGGAGAGCATAGCAATGTGGAAGGGACAACGCGTCAGCGTCTTGTGATATTGCTTGATCTGCTTTGGGAAGATCCCATGAAGAATAAAAAGCTGAGCAAGGTCATGTTCGCGCAAGGCTGGCTGTGGAGCGAAACCCGCGAAGAAGAATACCAGAAATTGACAAGTAAACTACGCCGGATTGGTGAAGAGATTCTCCGTGAAGGGCAGGAAAAAGGTGACGTGAGAGCCGATTTTAAGGTTGTCGACATGATGAACACCATGCAGGCGCAGTTCAAGGAAAGCCTCAGGATGTCGTTTCATGGCAAAAAGAACGTGGCTGAGGCGCGAAAGCAGCTTCATGGCTATCTGGACATGATTTGCCGGTCCTGATTTTGTCTTCATGGCAAGGCTTCATGTTGCCGCCGCGCTCCGGCAATGGTATGAGAGCGTTGTCGCCAGAACAGGCGCGCTTGAATTGGATTTTCTTGCATAGGGGATATGGTCATGTCGGTCGATCAGGCCACGGTCCGGCGGATTGCGCACCTGGCGCGCATTGCGGTTACGGATGAAGAGGTTGAGCACCTGGAAGGGGAACTGAACGCGATCCTGCACTGGGTTGAACAACTCGGACAGGTCGATACAACAGGTGTTGAGCCAATGACCAGCGTTGTCCATGTCCAGCGCGAAATGCGCGAGGACAAGGTTACCGATGGCGGTTATCCGGAAAAGATTGTCGCGAATGCGCCGATGAGCGAGGATAATTATTTCATCGTGCCGAGAGTGGTGGAGTAGGGCGATGAGCGATCTGACCTCCTTGACAATCGCAAAAGCGCGTGAGGGCCTCAGGGCAGGCGAGTTTAGCGCCATTGAGCTTGCCGATGCCTATCTTGCCGCGATGGATGAAGCAAAAGCCCTCAATGCCTATATTACGCCGGTGGCGGACAAGGCCCGGCAGATGGCGCGGGCTTGTGACAAGCGGATCGCCGCGGGAGAGGCGGGGCCTCTTGAGGGCATACCGCTGGGGATCAAGGACCTGTTTTGCACCTCCGGCGTCTTGACAACGGCGGCGAGCCATATTCTCGATGGATTTGTCCCGGAATATGAATCGCGGGTCACGCAAAACCTGTGGGATGCCGGTGCGGTCATGCTGGGCAAACTCAACCTTGATGAATTTGCCATGGGGTCTTCCAACGAGACCAGCTATTACGGCAATGTCGTCAATCCGTGGCGGCGCGAGGATGAGGAAATCGCGCTGGTGCCGGGCGGCTCCAGCGGCGGCTCGGCGGCCGCGGTGGCGGCGGGGCTGTGTGCGGCGGCAACCGGGACCGACACCGGCGGCTCCATACGCCAGCCTGCCTCTTTCACCGGGCTGGTCGGGTTCAAGCCCACTTATGGACGCTGTTCGCGCTGGGGCATTGTTGCCTTCGCCTCATCGCTCGATCAGGCCGGGCCGCTGACCCGGGATGTGCGGGATGCGGCGATCATGACCGGGGTCATGGCCGGGTTCGACCCGATGGATTCCACCAGCATAAATATTGATGTGCCCGATTACGAGGCGGCGCTGACGGGAGATGTTCGCGGCCTGAAAGTGGGGATTCCCAGGGAATACCAGGTTGATGGGATGGATGGGGAGATCACGGCTCTCTGGGAGCGCGGAGCGGATTGGCTGAAAAGCGCCGGGGCCGAGATTGTCGAGGTTTCGCTGCCCAACACCCATCTGGCCCTGCCGGCCTATTATATCGTGGCCCCGGCGGAAGCCTCGTCCAATCTGGCGCGTTACGACGGGGTCAAGTATGGGCTCCGGGTAGATGGCGGCGATATCATATCCATGTATGAAAATACCCGCGCCGCCGGCTTTGGCGCCGAGGTCAAGCGCCGCGTGATGATCGGCGCCTACGTGCTTTCGGCGGGATATTATGATGCTTATTATCTCAAGGCCCAGCAAGTCCGCACCATGATAAAGGCAGATTTCGACAAGGTATTTGAAAAGGTCGATGTGCTGCTCACTCCGACCACGCCCAATGCGGCTTTTGCGCCGGGCGAGATTACCGATCCGGTGACCATGTATCTCAATGATGTTTTTACGGTGACGGCCAATCTGGCCGGCCTGCCGGGAATTTCGATTCCCGCCGGTCTTTCCGGTGCAGGGCTGCCGCTCGGCTTGCAGCTTATCGGCAAACCTTTTGGCGAGGAGACCTTGTTGCGCACCGCCGGGGTCATGGAAGAGGCGGCCGGGTTTGAGGCCCGGCCGGAAAAATGGTGGATTGAAAAGTAAGCACGCCATGAAATCTCGAAAAGACAGGATCAGCGCAGCCGATTGCCGGAGCATGGATGAAATCCGCGCTGCGATTGACGAGATTGACCGGGAGATGGTGGACCTTCTGGCAGAGCGTGCCGGCTATATTGACCGGGCGTGGCGGTTGAAACAACCGATCAGCGAGGAAGCGCTGGTCCAGTGGCGGGTTGAAGATGTCCTGGAAAAAGTAAAGGCGCGCGCTGCTGAAAGAGGGGTGTCGCCGGAGCTGACCGAGGGGCTATGGCGGCAGATGATGGACTGGTTTATCCAGTACGAATCAAGGCATCTTGAAAAGCACCGCAAGGGGTGAAGACAGGCAAGCGATATGTATGCGGAAAAACGTGAAACGGAAGCAAAGAACCTTCTTTCCGGGGCAACGGGAGACTGGGAGCTGGTCATCGGGCTGGAAGTCCATGCCCAGGTGATTTCCAGGGCCAAGCTGTTCTCGGGCTCGCCGACCGACTTTGGCGGTGCGCCCAATGACCATGTGAGCTTTGTCGATGCGGCCATGCCGGGGATGCTTCCGGTTATCAATAAAAAATGCGTCGAACAGGCGATCCGCACCGGGCTGGGATTGAACGCAAAGGTCAACTGCCGGTCGGTGTTTGACCGCAAGAATTATTTTTATCCCGATTTGCCGCAGGGCTACCAGATTTCCCAGTTCAAGCAGCCGATTGTCGGGGAAGGCAAGGTGCGGCTTGATCTTGAGGACGGCTCAAGCGTGAGCATTGGCATTGAACGGCTGCATCTGGAGCAGGATGCGGGCAAGTCTGTGCATGACCGGGCCGACGGGTTCAGCCATGTGGACCTGAACCGCTCCGGCGTGGCGCTGATGGAAATTGTCTCTTACCCCGATATCCGCTCGATTGAAGAGGCCAAGGCCTATGTAAGCAAGTTGCGCACGATCCTGCGTTATCTGGGGACATGCGATGGAAACATGGACCAGGGCTCCATGCGCGCTGATGTGAATGTCTCGGTACGCCGCCCCGGCGCGCCGTTTGGCACGCGCTGCGAAATCAAGAATGTCAACTCGATCCGTTTCATGGGCCAGGCAATCGCCTTTGAGGCGGCGCGGCAAATCGATATTCTCGAAGATGGCGGCGAGATTGTCCAGGAAACCCGGCTGTTTGACCCCGATCGCGGCGAGACCCGCTCCATGCGCTCGAAGGAAGAAGCGCATGACTACCGCTATTTTCCCGATCCTGACCTGTTGCCACTGGAATTCGAGCAAAGCTGGGTGGACGAGATTGCCGCCACGTTGCCCGAATTGCCGGACGAGAAAAAGGCGCGCTTTATCAATGAACTGGGATTAAGCACCTATGATGCTGAAGTACTGGTGGCCGATGCGGCGGCGGCGGCCTATTACGAGGCGGTGAGCGATGGGGTTGACCCCAAGGCGGCGGCCAACTGGGTAATCAACGAGGTGTTTGGGCGGATGAACCGGCAGGGACTTTCCTTTGCCGATATCCCGGTTCCGCCCGAGGCCAATAGCGCCATATTGCGCATGGTGGCGGCAAATGAAATTTCGGGCAAGATCGCCAAGGAGCTGTTCGACATTGTCTGGAACGAGGGCGGGGATCCAGCCAAAATCGTTGAAGAGCGCGGCATGAAGCAGGTCTCTGATACCGGCGCACTGGAAAAAATCGTTGATGAACTGATTGCTGCCAACCCGGACAAGGCAGGGCAAGTGAAAGAAAAGCCCAAGATGATCGGCTGGTTTGTCGGGCAAGTGATGAAGGCCTCGCAAGGCAAGGCCAATCCGCAAATGGTCAACCAGATATTGCGTGAAAAACTGGGATGAACGGAAGCCTTGTTGCCACAAGGCTTCCGTCCGAGGTGATTACAAGGCCTGGTCCAGATCATGGATCAGGTCATCGGCATTTTCAATGCCGATGGACAGCCGTACAACATCGTCGCCGGCTCCGGCGATGGCGCGCTGTTCGTTGGAGAGCTGGCGATGGGTTGTCGAGGCCGGGTGGATAATCAGGCTCCGGGTATCACCGATATTGGCCAGGTGCGAGAACAGCTCCACCTTGCTCACCACGCCAACGCCCGCCTCGTAACCGCCCTTGACGCCAAAGGTGAAGACCGCGCCGGCGCCCTTGGGCATGTATTTTTGTTGCAGGGCGTGATAGGGGCTTTCGGGCAGACCGGCATAGCTGACCCAGTCCACCCTGGGATGGGAATCGAGAAACCGCGCCACGTCAAGCGCATTGGCGCAATGCCTGTCCATGCGCAGCCCCAGGGTTTCGATGCCGTTGAGGATCAAGAAGGCGTTGAAGGGCGAGATGCAGGGGCCAAGATCGCGCAATCCCAGAACGCGGCAGGCGATGGCAAAGGCAAAATTGCCAAAGGTTTCGTGCAGCCTGATACCGTGATAGGAGGGGCAAGGCTCGCTCAATACCGGGTAGCGCCCGCTCTTCGACCAGTCGAACCTGCCGCCATCGACGATCACGCCGCCCAGCGAATTGCCATGTCCGCCCATGAACTTGGTCAGGGAATGCACCACGATATCCGCGCCATGCTCAATCGGGCGGCACAGGTAGGGCGTGGCGAGGGTGTTATCCACGATCAGCGGAATCCCGGCCTCATGGGCGATGTCGGCTATCGCCGCGATATCGGTGATGACGCCGCCGGGATTGGCGAGAGATTCAATGAAGATGGCTTTTGTCTTGTCGGTTACAGCGTTTTTCATCGACTCAAGATCGGTGCTGTCGGCCCAGATGACATTCCAGTTGAAATTCCTGAACGCCTGCCCGAACTGGTTGATGGAGCCGCCGTAAAGCTGGCGGGCGGCGACGAATTCATCACCCGGCTCCAGAAGCGTGTGAAAGACGAGTTGCTGCGCGCCGTGGCCCGAAGCCACGGCCAGGGCCGCCGTACCGCCTTCAAGGGCGGCGACGCGTTCTTCCAGAACCGCCGTTGTCGGGTTGGTGAGGCGGGTGTAGATATTGCCAAAAGCTTCAAGGTTAAACAGGCTGGCAGCATGGTCGGCATCTTCGAAGACAAAGGCGCTGGTCTGGTATATGGGGGTGATGCGTGCGCCGGTTGCCGGGTCGGGGTGGGCGCCGGCATGAACGGCCAGGGTGTCGAAACCGGGGGCTTTATTCTCGTCATTCATTGATCTGTCTCCCTCTTTGTTGAGAAACAGACTATAGCATGTCTCCCAAAAGTGGGTACCGGTTTTGGGATAAAGACATGCGCCAAACCAATGACTTAAAGCATGTCAAGTGAATCACGAAGAAAGCGGCACGCTTTAATGGGAAGAGATGTTTCAGGTCAAAGGAAAAAACCTTGCCTCAGGGCGTTTTATCAATGCGAAGGCTCTGCATGCGGTTGCCCGAGAGCTGGCCGCGCTTGCTGGAGATGGTTTTCGAGTTGACGCCCATCCAGCCTATTTCGCCCGACAACCGCCCGTATTCAATTTTCGGGCAGCGGTTCATGACCACGCGCAAGCCGGCGGCTTCTGCCCTTGCGGCGGCTTCATCATTGCGCACGGTAAGCTGCATCCAGACGGTCTTGGCGCCGATTTTTATCGCCTCGCCGGTGATGGGGCCGGCGGCCTGGGCATTGCGGAAAATATCCACCATGTCCACGGGGCGGGGGATATCGGCCAGGGAGGCAAAGACGGTTTGCCCGAGAAATTCCTTGCCTGCATGACCGGGGTTGACGGGAATCACGTCAAAGCCCTTTTCCAGCAGGTATTTCAGGACGAAATAGCTCGGCCTGACCGTGTTGGAACTGGCCCCGACCATGGCGATGGTCCTGGTGGATCTCAGGATTGATGCGATATAGGCATCATCGTAAGCGTCGTGATCCATCTAGTTGTTCCATTCGGGCTTGCGTTTTTCGATGAAGGCGTTGATGCCTTCCTCGGCGTCATTGGCCAGCATGTTCTGCACCATGACATCGCAGGTATGGGCATAGGCGTCTTCAAGGTTCATGTCGATTTGCTGGTAAAAGGCCTCCTTGCCGAACTTGACCGTGACTTGTGATTTCCCGGCAATGGTGCGGGCAATCTTCAGCGCCTCCCCGGTTACGTCTTCAGGCGCGCAAACCCGGTTTACAAGGCCGATCTGCGCCGCC
Organism: uncultured Hyphomicrobiales bacterium; assembly: GCA_964533415.1. GTDB lineage: Bacteria > Pseudomonadota > Alphaproteobacteria > Rhizobiales > BM303 > BM303. Next base: position 537 of record CAZHLV010000161.1, on the reverse strand, counting down.
TTTTCCGCCTCGACCATTTCGCCCAGCAGCAGCATTTCCATGGCGTGCTTGCGGCTGACATTGCGCGACAGCGCAACCATCGGCGTGGAGCAGAAAAGACCGATATGAACCCCCGGCGTGCTGAATTTCGAATTCGTGCTGGCCACCGCCAGATCGCAGGTGGCGACAAGCTGGCAGCCGGCGGCGGTGGCGATGCCGTCCACCCGGGCAATGACCGGCTTGGGGCATTTTGTCATGGCGATCATCATGCTGGCGCATTTATCCATGATCTTGCAGTAATATTCCCGGCCACGATCACCGTGCTGCCGGGCGGCGGTCATTTCCTTCAAATCATGACCGGCGCAAAAGACATGCCCCTCGGCGGCAAGAATGATGGCTCTTACCTCCTTGTCCTCGCCAGCTTCAAGAAAGGCCTTGTGCAAGGCATCAATCATGGCCTCGGAGAGCGAATTGCGGCGCTCGGGGCAATTCAGGGTGAGGGTGAGAATATTGTCCTCGAAATGCGAGGCAAGAGGGGAATCAGTCACGTTATTTCCT
>CAZHLV010000160.1:0-32307 GCA_964533415.1 uncultured Hyphomicrobiales bacterium | reverse complement strand
CGGTTCTCCTTCGTGTCAAGACCAGGCACCGCGGCGCACAAGGCAATCGGGTGAAATATACCGCGAAGTTCCGTAGTTTTCGGTCGTCATTCCTGCGGAGGCAGGAATGACGAATTTGTTTTTTCATATGTATTTGAATATATTATAGCATTTCATGTTTTGGGGTGAAAATGCTGTTGAAATGCTTCCCCAAATATCATGCGATTGCCCTGCCGCGGCGCATATCACATCCTTTTGACATGATCGCCCGTAAAAAAACCTTTAGAGTATTCCGGAAAAGTGAGAACCGGTTTTCCGATAAGAAGTGCGGTAAAAACAAGGAATTAGAGCAACGGTAGTGTGTTCACTTGAACGCGCGTTGCTCTAGTTCGAGGTCGGTTGAAGGATACGGGAGCTTGTTCAATGGGGCGTTCGCTTTTCTGGCTTTTCATTCTGGGTTTGTTTATAGTGATTCCAGACAAGCCGCTTTCGGCCACGGAAAACCCCACAACAATGAACCGTCTCGCCAAGGAATCCTCGCCTTATTTGCGCCAACATGCGGATAACCCCGTTGACTGGTATCCCTGGGGCGAAGAGGCTCTGGCCGCCGCAAAAGCGCAAAACAAGCCGATTTTCCTCTCCATCGGCTATTCGACCTGCCACTGGTGTCATGTAATGGAGCGCGAGAGCTTTGAAAATGAAAAGATCGCCGCAATCATCAACAAGCATTTCATCGCCATCAAGGTTGACCGGGAAAGCCGTCCTGATCTCGATGAAATCTACATGCTGGCAACCCAGCTTCTCACCCGGCGCGGCGGCTGGCCAAACTCGGTATTCCTGACCCCAAAGGGCGAGCCGTTTTACGCCGGAACCTATTTTCCCCCGGAAATGTTTACAAAAGTTCTTAATGCCGTTGCCCGTGAATGGCAAGCCAACCGCCCAGAGCTTGAAAAAAGCGCGGTCCGGCTGGCGGCAATCATCCGGGAATACACCTCTTCGGCCAGCAAGGCGGCAAAGCTCACCCCGAAGGTATTCGCCAGGGCGGATAAGGCCATTTATGAAACCCATGACAGCTTGCAGGGTGGGTTCGGTCAAGCACCCAAATTCCCCCATGAACCGGTATTGCTGTATTTGCTCCAGAGGGCCGCAAGAGGCGGTGGCGGCAAGTCTCTCGAAGCGGCGACCGTGTCTCTTGATGCCATGGCCAGGGGCGGGATAACCGATCAGGTCGGTGGTGGGTTCCACCGCTATTCGACAGATAACGCCTGGCTTGTGCCGCATTTTGAGAAGATGCTCTACAATCAGGCGCAGCTCGTGCGGGCCTATGTGCAGGCCCATGCCCTGACCGGGCGCAAGGATTTTTCCCGCACGGCGCGGCGCGCCATGGACTATGTTCTGGCAGACCTCCATGCCCCCGGTGGCGGTTTTTATTCTGCCCGCGATGCTGACAGCGAAGGCGAAGAGGGGCTGTTTTACATCTGGACGCCGGAGCAACTGGAAAAGGCACTGGGCAAATCCGATGCAAAACGGATATCAAGACTCTTCGAAGTTACCAGGGCCGGGAATTTCGAGGGCGCCAATATCCTCCATCTAGAGCAGGGGCTCGCTGCATGGGCCGCTGAAGAAAAAATGGAGGCAGGGCCGTTTATAGCCAGAATCGATGCGCTGCTGGCGCGATTGCTTGAAAGCCGGGCCCGGCGCATCCCGCCGCACCGTGACGAAAAGATCATCACTGCCTGGAATGGCATGATGATTACGGCTCTGGCCGAAGGTGGAGATGTATTGGGTGAGGAGAAATATATTGCAGCTGCTGAAAAGGCCGCTGCCATGCTGTGGGACAAGATGCACAGGGGCGAAGGGGCGCTTTGGCGGGTGTATTTTGATGGTAAAGTGAGCGTTGAGGGCCAGCAGGAAGACTATGCCTATCTGGCCCAGGGGCTGATAGCCCTTTACGATGCTACCGGCAAGGCAGATTGGCTGGACAAGGCAAAGCTGGTAACCGATGCCATGATTGCGCGCTTTGCCGACAATGAGTCTGGTGATTATTACCTGGTCGAAAAACCCGGCAAGATGGGGCGCCCCAAGCTCAAGAATGATGGGGCAATTGCCTCGGGAAATTCCGTAGCCCTTGATGTTCTGGGCAAACTTTCGCGCCGCTCCGGGAACCCGGATTACGCCATCCGGGCACAGGCGCTTCTGGCCGCGTTATCAGGGCTTCTCGTGTCCTCGCCAAATGGCCATGCCTATGCCCTGCGCGCGGCGGATGCTCTGCTATATGGTGAGGTGGGCCCGGCGCAATATGCCGGAAAAGGCGTTTTGCACGCCCGCGCGTTTTGGACCGGAAAAAACGTTGAGCTTCGCATTCGAATGAAAAAAGGCTGGCATATCAATGCCAACAAGCCTCTTGAACCTGATTTTATAGCTACGCAACTCACCGTGAAAGCGCCCGAAGGCTGGAAGCTGGGGGATGTTGTTTACCCTGAGCCTGTTGTGCGAAGCTTGCGGTTTAACGATAGTCCCATGGCGCTTTACGAAGATCAGGTTACCTTGAGCCTGCCTGTCCTTGATCGCAACTCTAACACGGCAGAATCCCTCCTTCTGAAGCTCCAGGTTCAAACCTGTAGCGACCGGATTTGCCTGGAGCCTGAAACCCTCAACTTGTACCTGCCTGTTTCATAGCCAAGCCGGCACAACCATTATGCCTGGCGGATATGCCTGTCATGCATATTCCTGTCATGCATATTAAAGAGCAATGTGCGTTCAAGTGAACGCACTATCGTTGCTCTATCTTCTTGAGGTTGATCCAGGGGAAATAACGCAAGACAGCGTTCCCACCTGTAAATTTCGCGTGTTTATAAACCTTTGCCACACGGATCAACTTCAGGTTTATTGCTTTGATTCAACTCCTGATATATAGATGCGTTAAGAAAAAAGATATCTACAGGGAGTTTGTCTGATATGGACAGCGAAAAGGGCTGGACACTACTGTTTTGGGCCATGATTATTATCGGCGTTCTGGCTGTTTTGTTCCGCGGCGATGATATCGAACAAGATCTTGCCGACCGGGCCAATGCCGCATTGCACAATAATGGCCTGCAGTGGGCAAGCGTCAAGGATGTCGAAGGGCGGAACCTGTCCTTGACCGGCGAAGCTCCCGTAAAAGCACAAAAGGAATGGCCGCGCCACACGATCGAAAATCTTTATGGCATCCGCAATGTAAATGATGAAGATATCGGTGTAAAAAATCCTGTCTCGCCTTATGTCTGGGCGGCTATCGTTACACCGGAAAAAATCACCCTTACAGGATCTGTTCCCGATGAAGATACAAGGGCCGCCATTCGCGAGCAGATCACAAAAATCATTTCCGACCGCACGGTAAGTGACAAGATGGTGCTGGCAGATGGTGCGCCTGAAACCGGATGGCTTGAGAATATCAACAATATTCTCAAATATACCAAATACCTCAAGAATGGCGCGGTTCATCTTAATGACCGCTCGGTCAAGGTTGAGGGAGAGGCTTGGAACGCCCTTGATTTTGAAGTCATTGCCCTGCGCGCCAGCCGGGGCCGGACCGTCAATGATTATGCATTCTCCAGCGATCTGCACCCCCCCGCGGGCATTGCCAGCCAGGCCCTGAATACCATTGCGCCCTCGGCCCTGGAAAACCACAAGGAAACCACATCAGAAGAGCCTGCGACATCAGGAGAGCCTGTAACATCAGGAGAGCCTGATAAACCTGAAACACTGCCTGCGGCGGAAAAACCAGGTCCCAAAGCCGAAGAAACAAAAATCAGGTCCGTGGCGGACGAGGCGGGAAGCATTGATGAAGATGCCGGGCAAGGTGACGAATCCATGAGCCCGGCCCCCCCGTCCGCCGAACCGGAAAAGCCGGTTAAACCAGCAGCCCCGCAACAGGCCGCGGCGCCAGTTCAAGGCGTGCCCCCCCTGACTGCCGGACCAGAGCTGAAACAAGCTGACCCTGGGAGCGCTTTGCCGGTCAAGAAAAATCTGGCGTCTGAAACCGGGAAACCCGCCGGGGAGGAAAAGCCGGAAGGGACCATGAGCGTTCCGGTCAACTCTGCCGATGAAGGCGCAGAAAAAATCAAGGCTTCAGATACTGAACCCACGGTCCAGCCTGCCGCAAAGAACATGAATGAGAAAAAACCGGTTGAAAGCAAAACCGTTGCAGGTAAGGCAGGACAAGAAAAGCGAATAACGGCCCCGTCATCCATTCCCCGTTACATGATCGCACCGCCCTGGGCTTTTGCCCCTTACCCGGCGGCGCCCCCGGCGGGGTATTATCAACCTCCGGCATATTATCCAGCGCCCCGCGCCTATATGCCAAGTTGCGGCTATGGATATCCCTATGCGCCAGCATATTGCGGATGGCCAGCCTATTAGGGCACTTCCGGAAAAGTGGGAACCGGTTTTCCGGTAAGAAGTGCGATAAAAGCAAGGAATTAGAGCCTGGTTTTGATTCAGCCAAAACCGGTAACGCTATATAAATTTGTTTTGAACGGAATAAATGCTTAATGTCGGTTTCACCCATCTCTCACAGCATATCAAGCCCGGGATCCATTTCCATCCTGTGGAAAAAACCGGTTCGGTTGATTGTCTGTGAGGCGGGGCGTGAACGCAAAAAGCGGCAAGGAAAGTTATCATGTTCTTTAAAGGATTGATCTGGACAGTGGTTGTTGCTCTAATCCTGTCTGTTGTGGCAATTATCGGTAACAGGGACAAGATCGAATCGGACCTGCTCCTGCGTTCATTTGCCAGTCTGGGCCAGTTCAATCAGGGCTGGGTGAAAATGAAAGTCCAGGGGCGGGATTTGACACTTGGCGGGCAATCTCCCCTGAGCGCCCTGCATGAAAGCGCCCTTGAAGCGCTTGAGGCGGTGCCGGGAGTGCGTATTGTCAAGGATAGCTCTAGCGTGAAAGCAAAAGCTGCCCCCTACACATGGTCAGCCAGCCTTACGCAGACAGGCCTTGTCCTGAAAGGCTATGTGCCATCTCCTGAATTGATGGCGGATATTCTGGAAAAGGCAAAACTGGTCAGCAATGGTGCAGCCGTTGAGAACCACATGGAGCTTGCCGATGGTGCCCCGGAAGAGGATTGGAGCAATGCCGTGGAATTTGCCCTTGCCCATATGGACAAGCTCAAGAGCGGTTCGGTGGTGGTCGATGAAAACGCCGTGCGCATGGAAGGCGAAGCAAGGGATATCAAGTCCTACATGGCGCTGACCGAGGCTTTTCAGGGCGGCGGTGATGCGCCTGATGGCTATATCCTGGCCTCCAATGTCTCAACCCCGCGCGTGGCCAATTTCACCTGGTCGGCAACCCGGACTGATGATGGCATTATCCTTGAGGGCTATGCGCCAAATGCCGAATCGCGTGAGGAAATTGAAGCCATGGTCGTTGACGTGGCCAACGGGGCCAGCATCGACAACCGGCTGGAATTGGCCTCGGGTGAGCCTGCGGATTGGGAAGACCGGATCACCTTTGCCATTGACCATCTCAAGGCGCTTAAAACCGGGGAGATTCATATCTCCAATTCAGGAATTACCATTAGCGGGGAGGCCGCCTCAAATGAGGGTTATGACGCCATGCAGGCCATGCATCCCCCGTCGGGCGTCACCGTGACAAAAAAGCTTTCCCGCCCGGTCATTACCCCTTTTACCTGGTCGGCCAGTCTCGACAAGGACAAGCTCGTCCTGGAAGGCTATGTCCCGGATGAAACCACGCTGAAGGCCGTGCTGGACAAGGCCCGGCTTGTAGCCGGGGGGCATAAGGTGGTTGATGATATGGGCTTTGCCGCTGGCGCACCCGAAGGCTGGGGCAAGCTCACCGCTTTTGCCCTTGAAAATCTGGGCCGCATGACGACAGGTGCAGCAAGGCTTACCGATAACGAGCTTGTTCTTGAGGGCACGGCGCGGGACGAGGCGGCTTTGGCCACGCTCAACGCTCTTGAGCTTCCCGGGGGGGGCAAGCTGACCGTGAATATAGCGGCCCCGCCCAAACCTGAACCTGATCCAGCCGAAATTGCCGCCGCCAAGGCTGCCGAAGAGGCCAGAGCGGCAGAAGCTGCCAAGGCCGCGGAAGAGGCTAAAGCCGCCGAAGCTGCCAAGGCTGCAGAAGAGGCCAAAGCGCCACCAGAAGCTGCCAAAATCGTCACACTGGATGTTTGCCAGAGCTTGCTGAATAACATTTTCGAGCTCAAGCAGATCAATTTCAAGACCGCAAGCGCCGAGTTGAAAGAAGACAGCAAAGGCACCATCGAGGTTGTGGCCTTTACCATGAACAGGTGCCCCAAGGCGCATATCGAGATTGGCGGGCATACCGATTCAGATGGTGATGACAAGATGAACCTGGTTCTGAGCGAAAAACGCGCCCGGTCCGTCAAGGATGCGCTGGTAAAGCTGGGAATTGCAGCAGAACGCCTGACAGCGGTTGGGTATGGCGAAACCAAACCTCTGGTGTCAAACGACACACCGGAGAACAAGGCGCATAACCGGCGCATCGAGTTTATAATCAAGCAATAGGAAAGGGGCAAAACATGATGTATCTTCTTGAGCAACACCTTTTATGGGTTATCCTGGCCCTTGTTGTCGGCATGATCCTCGGCTTTTACTTTTGTCGTAAACCGGCCTGAGTATCGAGTATTCTGAATATTGCCCATTCTCCAAGACGGAGTAATTTCCATGACGATGTATGTATTCCAGACGATCCTGATAGTGCTTCTTGCCGGTGTCATCGGCTATCTTGTCGGTTGCCTTCTTTGCCGTTGGTTCTGCACCTCCAAACAACAAGCCACCTCAAGCGCCGCTTCAGATTCAACGGTAAAATCCGCCGAAGCCAAGCCAAAGCCCGAACCGGAGCCAAAACCCGAGCCCGAACCTGAGCCAAAACCCGAGCCCGAGCCTGAGCCCGAGCCCGAGCCAAAACCGGAACCCAAGCCAGAACCTGAGGCCAAACCAGAGCCTGAGCCCAAGCCAGAACCCGAAGCGCTTGGATTTGCCGCCACCACGGGGCCCGAGCCGGTTATTCTTTCCGCGCCCAGGGGCGGTAAGGCCGATGATCTCAAGCGGATCAAGGGGGTTGGTCCCAAGCTCGAGCAAACCCTCAATGAACTGGGTTTTTATCATTTTGCCCAGATCGCTGTCTGGACCCCGGAGAATGTGGCCTGGGTGGATGACCATCTCAAGTTCAAGGGCCGTATCGCCCGTGATGACTGGATGGCGCAGGCCAAGGTCCTGAGTGAAGGCGGGGAAACCGAGTTTTCAAAACGCGTCGATAAGGGCGAGGTTGAATCCAGCAAGTAACCTTTGCTGCAAAATGCAAACGGCAAAATGCCGGAGCGGCGAATGCCCGGCATTTGCGAATGCATCGGCATTTTTATCTGTTGCCGGAAATGCGCGAAATCAACGAGGTCAACCCACCGCCGCGGTGCAGGTCGGCCTGCAACCGGATGGGAGATGAGGAACCGTTGAGTCTTGCCCGGTAAACCTGTGTATTTTCCAGCACATGCTGAACATAATTGCGCGTTTCAGTGAACGGGATAAGCTCCACCCAGTCGATGGGATCAATCTTGCCGGTGCGCGGATCGCCATAAGCCCGGTTCCATTTGGGAATATTGCCCTTGCCCGCATTATATGCAGCGATCGTCATGATATAAGAGCCGGAAAACCGCTTCAGCAAATCATCCAGGTGCACCGTGCCAAGCTTGGCGTTGTAGGCTGGACTTGAGGTGAGTTTTGCTTTTGAGTACCGGTAACCATGCTGCTTGGCAATATGCCGGGCAGTGCCGGGCATGATCTGCATCAACCCCCGGGCTCCGGCATGGCTCCTGGCGCGGGCATTGAACTCGCTCTCTTGCCGGACCAGGCCATAAACCAGCGCCTTTTCAACCCGTTTGGTCCGGGGCAGGGCGGGCATACCGCCCTTGGGGTAGGCATAAAACCGGGTTGGAAAACCGCGTTTTAAGCCGATTTTCCCAACCCTGAGCACCCAATGCTTGAGATTGAGCTTGTCGGCCAGTTCCGCCAGGAGGCGAAATTCCCCGGCTGTTTTGAGACGGCTGGTCAACTGGTAAAAGAACGGATTGACCAACCGGTCATAACCTGAATCATGCAGCAGCTTGATGGCGCGAACCGTCTCAAGGGACATGAAGGCCCGCTGTACTGCCGCCTTGGCCCTTGGAGGTCGCGAAAACGAAATCCTCGTGTTGCGCGAGAGCGTATTAATCGCCAGTTGTCCATAATATCTGGTGGGATAAATGGCGGCCTTTTCAAAATGGTTCATCGCCTCTGCTTTTGCTCCAAGGCGTTGCTTGGTGCGCCCCAGCCAGTATTGCGCTCGCGTAATCCGGTCCGGATTATTGGCATTCTGGTCCAACCGGGTAAAATGCTTGAGCGCCAGCTTGGGCCTTTTGAGGAACCGAAGGGCTATGAAACCGGCAAGAAACTCGGCATCGGAGAAAAAATATCCCGAAGAAAACCCGTGTGAGGCGGCAATCCGGTATGCATCGCGGTATTTCCGCGCAGCCAGCGCCTTGCGCGCCCCGATGCGCCGCTCGGTCCACCATTCTATGGGGTTTCTCAGCAGCTTGTGGTTACTTGGCGCCCCCAGCAACAAGCGAATGGCCTTGGCGCTGTTCTTGTGCCGCCGGTTCCACTGGATACGGTTGTAAAGCAGGCCGATATTCTTGGATCTTGGTCCCCGGATGGCGGCGATCTTCCGCGCCGCATGGCGTGAGCGTTTCATGACCGCGATGCGCGCCTCCGCCAGGCGTACATAATCGCGGTTCAGGCGTTTGGCCGCCCGCAGGCCCGCCGAGGCCGTGGCTCTCTTGTAAAGCATCCGGTCCATGCGGATTTTATGGTCATTTGCACTCAAGAAACGCCGCAGACCGCTACTCATCACCCTGGTTTCCGCCTTGCTGTCCAGCGAGTCATAATGCCAGGCGCGGCGGATCCAGGTTTTTGCCGCCTTTTTGTTCCCCTCGGCCAGGTAAGCCAGGGCCAGCGCCGCCTTGCCGTTTCCCGAAACCGGAGGATAGGATTTGAAATACCGCAACACGATCCGCGCCGGCTGGTTTTCTAGCATCAATGTCCATTCTGCCTTGCGGCGCAGGGTCTTGGGACTTGGCCAATGCGGATTCTTGCGAATGAACTCGTAAATCCGCACAAAACCGGCATCACGCGCCTTGGCCTTGAGATAAAACCACTCAACGGTCTTGCGGGTAAGGGCATGGTTTCGGGCCAGCCGGAAAGCCTCGGAAAATTTCCCTGAAACGGCTGCTTTTATGGCCGCCTTGCTGTTGGATGATCCGGGAAAGGCGGGAAAAGCACTCCCGGTTTGATTCGATTGCGCCAGGCCTTGCGGCATCGGGCAGGGAGAAAGAATTGCTGAAATCGCGATCAGGCCATAGAAAATACTTTTTTTAAACGTCACGAACCCGGTATCATAAAAGCGGAATATGGTCATATAAAACAACTCAATGCTCTTTTTTATTAATCCAGAAATACAGATTAATCACAGCCCGTAGCCACTGATTTTGCACGGAAAAGATGGCAAAAACGCGAAGGCCAGAATCAGTATCTAAGGATACACTCCATACGAGGTCCCTCAATAAAGCCTTAATCTTCTGTTGACCCATAAGAGGGGGAGGGGCAAAACAGGCATCAAGAGTATTATTTTTGCGAGGGAATGATGAGGGTTTTTGCAATCGTTATGAAAAGTCTGGCAGGGTTCGGAATTCTTGCCGGGCTTTTGGGCTGTGCGCAGGCTGATGATGGCTATCCGAAAATCAGTGAAATAAAAACACCTCAACCGGCTTTTCTGAGTCCGCAGCGCCAAAACATGGAAAAAAGCCGGCTGGAGCGGGCCAAGGCCGATCATGTCTACCGCAAGAAAGGCCAGATCCGGGCGAATTCGCGCGGACTGAAACCGAAAGAGAAGAACTAGCAGGTCAGAGCCATTGCCATGAATACCGATTTTTACCGCATCAAGAGATTGCCGCCATATGTTTTTGAAGGGGTCAATCGCCTGAAGGCCGCGGCGCGGGCCAGGGGCGAGGATATCATTGATTTTGGCATGGGTAACCCGGATATGCCCACCCCGCAGCATATTGTCGACAAGCTGATTGAAACCGTTCAGAAACCACGGACAAACCGCTATTCCGCCTCGCGCGGCATTCCCGGTTTGCGCAAGGCCCAGGCCAGCTACTATGAGCGCCGCTTCGGGGTCAAGCTGGACCCCGACACCCAGGTGGTCGCCACCCTTGGCTCCAAGGAGGGCTTTGCCAATATCGCCCAGGCCATTACCGCGCCGGGCGATGTCATCCTGGTGCCCAACCCGACCTATCCCATCCACCAGTTCGGCTTTATCATCTCCGGCGGGGTGATTCGCGATCTGCGCGCCGAGCCGGGAGAGGACTTCATGATCTCGCTTGACAGCGCCATGCGCCATTCGGTGCCCAGGCCCATCGCGCTGATTCTGAATTATCCGTCAAACCCCACCGCAAGGGTGGCGGATCTGGATTTTTATGCTGAAGTGGTCAACTACGCCCGCAAGCACGAACTCATCTTGCTGTCTGACCTTGCCTATGCCGAGATTTATTTCGATGACAATCCGCCGCCTTCGGTCTTGCAGGTCCCCGGCGCCATGGATGTGACGGTGGAGTTCACCTCCCTGAGCAAGACCTACGCCATGCCCGGCTGGCGCATGGGCTTTGCGGTGGGCAATGAACGGCTTATCGCGGCGCTGGCGCGGGTCAAGTCCTATCTTGATTACGGCGCCTTCACCCCCATTCAGGTAGCCGCCGCCGCGGCATTGAACGGGCCGCAGGATTGTATCGACGAGATCCGCAATATCTACAAGGAACGCCGCGATGTCATGGTGGACGCCATTGGCCGCGCCGGATGGGACATCCCGCCACCGCCCGCCACCATGTTTGCCTGGGCGCCGGTGCCTGAACCTTTCGCCGGGCTGGGCTCGGTCGGATTTTCCCAGCTCTTGCTGGAAAAGGCCGGGGTCGCTGTCTCGCCCGGCCTTGGCTTTGGCGAATATGGCGAAGGCTTCGTGCGCCTTGCCCTTGTTGAAAATGAACAACGCATCCGCCAGGCGGCGCGCAATATCAAGAAATTCATGAGCAGCGCGCCTGAGCATTTGCACAATGTTATTCCCCAACACTCTTCAGCGCAGGAAAGCGAGAAATGAATAATCATGCATTGAAAATAGGCATAGCCGGGCTGGGCACCATTGGCGTTGGCGTGGTTCGTGTTTTGCAAAAACATGGCGGAAAGCTGGCTGAAAAGGCCGGCAGGCCGGTTGAACTGGTTGGCGTTTGCGATCTTGACCGGACGCGTGATCGCGGTGTTGAGCTGTCATCCTATGAGTGGTTCGATGATGCCATCGCCATGGCGCAAGCCGGCAGCATAGATACATTTGTCGAGTTGATCGGAGGTGAGGGCGGTATTGCCCTCAAATGCGTGCAGGCGGCATTAAAAGCCGGCAAGCATGTGGTGACCGCCAACAAGGCCATGCTGGCCAAGCATGGCTCGGAACTGGCAGAACTGGCCGAGGAAAACAATGTTTTCCTGTATTACGAGGCGGCTGTTGCCGGCGGGATCCCGATCGTCAAAACCCTGCGCGAGAGCTTGGCGGGTAATGATATCACGCGGGTTTACGGCATCATGAACGGCACCTGCAACTATATCCTCACCAAGATGGAAGACGAGGGCAAGGATTTTGCGCAAGTCCTTAAGGATGCGCAGGATCTGGGCTATGCCGAAGCCGATCCGACCGCCGATATCGGTGGGTTCGATACCGCCCACAAGCTTGCCTTGCTGACCGCTCTGGCCTTTGGCACGAGGGTTGATTTTGACAGCGTTTACGTGGAAGGAATCGAGCGGATATCATCGGCGGATCTGGAAGCGGCGCGGAACCTGGGATACCGCATCAAGCTGCTGGGGGTGGCCGTCAAGACCGATACCGGCATAGAGCAACGGGTGCACCCGACAATGGTGCCCCTGCATTCAGCCATTGCCGAGGTGCATGATGTCTTCAATGCAGTCATGATTGATGGTGATTTTATCGATGAGCTGATGCTCATGGGGCGCGGCGCGGGCGAGGGGCCGACCGCCTCTTCGGTTGTCTCCGATCTTGTTGACCTGGCGCGCGGCGGCAAACAGCCCGTCTTTGGCGTTCCGGTCAAGGAATTGCGCCCCTATCAGGCAGCCCGGATGCGCACCCATGAAGGGGGCTATTACGTCCGCCTCACCGTGCCCGATCAGCCCGGGATCATGGCGGCGATTACCTCCCGCATGGCCGAGCATGGCATATCGCTGGAAAGTATCGTGCAACGCGCACCGGAAAACGGAGAAGATGGAGCGGTAAGCGTGAGCGTTATCCTGATTACCCATGAGACAACCGAATTGGAGATGCGCGGTGCGCTGGACGCCATTTTTGCCGATGGCACGGCGAGCGAAAAACCGCAGATGATCCGGATCGAAAGGGCCTGAAAGCAAACCCATGAGCCAGAATCACGATAAACTTGACCGCATCTTCACCATGGAATTTGCCCGGGTCACCGAGCAGACCGCCATTGCCGCCGCGCGGTTTTGCGGGCGCGGCGATGAAGAAGCCGCCGACAAGGCTGCAACATTGGCCATGTATAACGGGCTTTCCGCGCTGGCCATGAATGGCACCATCGTAATCGGTGAATATGAAGACGCGCCCATGCTGGCGGTTGGCAGCAAGATCGGCGCCGGCGAGGGGCCTGAATTTGACATTGCCGTTGATCCGCTGGAAGGGGCAACCTTGTGTGTGAAGGATTTACCCAATGCGCTGGTCTCGATGGCGGTGGCGCAAAAGGGCGGGCTTTTGCATGCGCCGGGCATGTATATGGAAAAAATCGCCATTGGCGGCGAATATGATGCGCGCATCATCAATATCGAAGCCACGCCGGGGGAAAATATCGAGGCCCTGGCCAAGGCCCGTGATGTCGCGCCGGAAGACCTTACCGTGTGCATCCTCGACCGCTCGCGCCATGCGCGCCTGATCGAGGATGTGCGCAAGACCGGCGCCGCAATCCGGCTTATTGGCGATGGCGATATCGCCGGGGTGATCGCCACGGCAAGCTGGGAGCAGACCGGCATTGACATCTATATGGGTGTTGGCGGCGCTCCCGAGGGCGTTCTGGCGGCGGCGGCCCTGCGCTGTGTTGGCGGGCAGATGCAGGGGCGGCTGGTGATCCGCAACCAGGGTGATGCGGCTCTTGCCCGTTCGGTGGGAATCGAGGATACGGGGAAGATTTACGATCTTGAAGACCTTGCCCGGGGCGACCTGTATTTTGCCGCCAGCGGCATCACCGACGGGTCCATGTTCGAAGGCGTGCGGTTTGACAATCACTGGATTGAAACCGATACCATTGTCATGCGCAGCAGCACGGGCACCGTGCGCCGTATTAACACCCGCCATGTCAATGCCAAAGGCCAATGAGCACCGATACGGCTTTTCTGGGTGTTGAAAACTCTCTGGGCGGGCGGTTCTGGCAAAGCCGTCTCGATCAGGACGCCCCGGCGCTGGCCATATGCCAGAAACTCGGCGTTGCCGACCTTGTTGGCCGGGTGCTGGCGGGGCGCGGTGTAGATGTTGATACCGCCGCCGATTTCCTGAATCCTACCTTGCGGGCCTATCTGCGCGATCCTCATGTCATGCAGGACATGGAAAAAGCCGCCAAAAGGATCGCCGTTGCCATAAAGGCGAAGGAGAAGATCACCATATTTGGCGATTATGACGTGGACGGCGCAACCTCATCGGCCCTGTTACGGCGCTTTCTTGCCCATCTTGGCGTGAACGCTAAGGTATATATCCCCGACCGGATAACCGAGGGCTATGGCCCCAATACGCAGGCATTCTCGCGGATTGCCGATTCCGGGACCAGCCTGATCGTCACCGTGGATTGCGGCACGTCTTCTTTTGAACCCATGGCGCAGATGAGGGCCCGCGGTGTTGATGTCGTGGTGCTGGATCATCATATCGCCGGTGAAGATCTCCCCCCGGCCTTTGCGCTGGTGAATCCCAACCGGCAGGATGACATCAGCGGGTATGGCCAGCTCGCCGCCGTTGGCGTCACCTTCATGCTTCTGGTGGCCCTGAACCGGGTTTTGCGCGATCAAGGTGCCTATGGCGCCGCGCTCAAGGAACCGGATTTGCTCCAGTGGCTCGATCTGGTGGCGCTGGGCACGGTTTGTGATGTCGTGCCCTTGCGCGGGCTGAACCGGGCCTTTGCGGCCCAGGGGCTGAAGGTTCTGGCTCGGCGGCAAAATACCGGCCTGGCGGCTCTTGCCGCCGTCGCGCGTATCAACTCCCCCATTGACGCCTATCATCTGGGTTTTGTTCTTGGCCCGCGCATCAATGCCGGCGGGCGTGTAGGCGAGGCCTGGCTGGGGACTGAACTGCTTTTTACAACCGATGAAGCGCGGGCAGCGGAAATTTCCGCCCGTCTCGATCAGCTCAACGCCGAGCGCAAGGCAATTGAGGACGAGGTCGTGGACGAGGCGGTCTTGCAGGCCGGGGACCGCCTGCAGGATAACCCGGATCTTGATATTCTCGTTGTCGCCAGAAAGAACTGGCATCCCGGCGTTATCGGCATTGCCGCCAGCCGGCTGAAATCCATGTTCAACCGCCCCGCCATCGTCATTGCCCTTGATGAAACCGGCGAGGGCAAGGGCTCGGGCCGCTCCATCGAAGGGGTGGATCTGGGCGCGGCCATCAGCAAGGCGGCGGGGCAGGGGGTCATCCTGAAAGGCGGCGGGCACAAAATGGCCGGAGGCCTCAGCCTGCGGGCCGAGCAGGTTGATGCATTCTCAGCCTTCATGGTGGAGACTCTGGGGCCCGATAGCCGCAAGGCCCGCGCCCGCAATGTCCTGAAACTCGACGGCGCCATCACCGCCCGCGCCGCCGCTAGCGCCGAGCTTGTCGGCGCGCTGGAGCAGGCCGGCCCTTTTGGAGCCGGCAATGCCCGGCCCCGTCTTGTCTTGCCCGCCCATCATGTTGTCTTTGCCGATATCGTTGGCAAGGACCATGTGCGCTGCACCTTGAAAGCCGCAGACGGCGCAAGGCTGCAAGCCATCGCTTTTCGCGCCGCCGATACCCCGTGGGGCAATTGCCTGCTCACCGAGCGCCAGATGCCGCTTCATGTCGCCGGCTCCCTGAAGCTGGATCACTGGCAGGGGCGCGAGCAAATCAAACTTCACATCGAAGATGTCGCCTTGGCATAATTCTTCATTTCGCCCTCTTGCATTGGCGTTCTTATCGCCTTATAAGCTGCTCCAGACCAAATCTCGTGGTCCCTTCGTCTATCGGTTAGGACGCCAGGTTTTCAACCTGGAAAGAGGGGTTCGATTCCCCTAGGGACTACCATTTCCCCCTTTAATGCAATCCAGTATAACCCGCCGGGACGGTCCGGACGGGATGTTTTTTTTCATATCCGTATTTCTACGGATAGGTGCGACATTCCGACCTTGGATTTGCACTTGCAAAGCGTACGTAAATATACGTATATTGCCGGTGAAAAAAACAGTGTCCAACAAGTAGCTGTAAGGTGGGGAAACATGCCTGATTATGATGCCGTTCTTGAATCTGCTCTAGGTACAATAAAAACAGAAGGCCGGTATCGTGTTTTTGCCGACATTCGCCGCAAGCGGGGCGAGTTCCCCAGGGCAACCTATTATGGCGATGGTGAGCCGCGCGATATCACCGTCTGGTGCTCCAATGACTATCTTGCCATGGGCCAGCACCCCGATGTGCTTGAAGCCATGCACGAAGCCATAGATACCACCGGCGCAGGCTCGGGCGGCACCCGTAATATTGCCGGCACCACCCATTACCATGTGCAGCTTGAAGAGGAACTGGCGGACCTGCACGGCAAGGAAGCCGCGCTGCTCTTTACTTCCGGATATATCGCCAACGACGCCACCTTGAGCACCATGGCCAAGCTGTTCCCGGACTGCATTATTCTTTCTGACGCCAAGAATCACGCCTCCATGATCGAGGGCATCCGCCGCGGACGCGGGCCAAAGCGCATCTGGGCGCATAATGACCTGGATGATCTGGAGCGCCTGCTAAAGGAAATCGACATTGACCATCCCAAGGTAATCGCCTTTGAATCGGTGTATTCCATGGATGGCGACATTGCGCCGATTGCGAAGATCTGCGATCTGGCGGATAAATATAATGCCCTGACCTATCTCGATGAAGTTCATGCCGTTGGCCTCTATGGCAATCGCGGCGGCGGCATTGCCGACCGGGATAATGTTCTTGACCGGGTGGACATCATCGAGGGCACTCTTGCCAAGGGCTTTGGCATGATGGGCGGGTATATCGCCGCCTCGAAAGCCATGGTGGATGCGGTGCGTTCCTATGCGCCGGGATTCATCTTTACAACCTCCATTGCCCCCACCATCGTGGCCGGGGCGCTGGCCAGCGTGCGGCACCTGAAAACAAGCCAGTCTGAGCGCGCCGCCCACCAGGAACGCGCCGCTACCCTGAAACGCCGCCTGAAAGAGGCCAATCTGCCGGTCATGGACAGCGAGTCACATGTTGTTCCGGTGATGATCGGTGATCCGGTGCTGTGCAAGCAACTCACCGATGCCCTGATGGATGAATATGACATCTATGTCCAGCCCATCAATTACCCCACCGTCGCCAGGGGCACCGAGCGCATCCGTCTCACGCCGGGGCCAAAACATTCGGACGCCGACATGGATCACCTGATTACGGCCCTTGATGCCTTGTGGCGCAAGATGGCCCTCAAACGCGCCGCGTGAGTACAGACAAGCCTCGCAAGGGCGAGGTCTATCTGGAGTTCGTGCCCATCGGGCATATGGTCAAGGTAAGCGCTGTTGATGCGGTGACCGGCGAGGAGGTTTCCATCGCCGGACCGCGCAATGCGCCGCGCGCCGAGCTTGAGCGCACCGCGCTGGCCAAGCTGCGCTATGTCCAGAGTAAAAAGAAATCTGCCCGGTGAGGCAAGGAAGCGCCGTGTTCGGCTTGGTCTTTTATACCGGCCTGTGTTAAGCAACCTGCATTCAGCCGGATTCGTCATTTTCGCAAAACGGCAATGACCTTGAAAATGAAATTTATGAGATAGGTGGGGAATCAATGACCAGCCCGAACGCGCCAAAGGCCCTTTACCCTGATTTTTTCACGGCGAGCCTGCAAGATACCGACCCGGCGATTGCCGCGGCGATTACAGCAGAACTTGGCCGCCAGCGTGACGAGATCGAGTTGATTGCGTCTGAAAACATTGTCTCGCGCGCCGTTCTTGAAGCGCAAGGCTCGATCATGACCAACAAATACGCCGAAGGCTACCCCGGACGGCGCTATTACGGCGGTTGCAAGCATGTGGACGTGGCCGAAAATCTTGCTATCGAGCGGGCAAAAAAGCTGTTCAACTGCGAGTTTGCCAATGTTCAGCCCAATTCCGGCTCACAGGCCAACCAGGGCGCCTATATGGCGTTGCTTAAGCCCGGCGATACCATTTTGGGCCTCAAGCTGGCGGCAGGCGGACATCTGACCCACGGCGCGCCGCCCAACCAGTCCGGCAAATGGTTTCATGCGGTGCAATACGGAGTGCGCCGCGAAGATGCACGGATTGATTTTGACGAGGTCGAGAAACTGGCCCGCGAACATAAGCCGGCGCTGATCGTTGCCGGTGGCTCGGCTTATCCGCGCATTATCGACTTTGCCCGTTTCCGCGCCATTGCTGACGAGGTTGGCGCGAAACTGATGGTGGACATGGCGCATTTTGCCGGGCTCGTGGCGGGCGGCGTTCACCCCAGCCCGTTCCCCCATGCCCATATCGTCACCACGACAACCCATAAAACCATGCGCGGCCCGCGCGGCGGCATGATCCTCACCAATGATCCTGAAATTGCCAAGAAGGTCAATTCGGCGATCTTCCCCGGCATTCAGGGCGGCCCGCTGATGCATGTCATCGCCGCCAAGGCGGTGGCCTTTGGCGAGGCCCTGCGGCCCGAGTTCAGGGTCTATGCGCAAAACGTGGCGGATAACGCCAGAACCCTCGCCGCAACCTTGATGGAGGGCGGGCTTGATATTGTCTCGGGCGGCACCGACACGCATCTGATGCTGGTTGACCTGCGTCCCAAGAGCCTCACCGGGAATATCAGCGAGGCGGCCATGGAGCGTGCCCATATCACCTGCAACAAGAACGGTGTGCCGTTCGACCCGGAAAAACCCATGGTGACTTCCGGTGTTCGCCTCGGCACCCCGGTCGGAACAACCCGCGGCTTTGGCGCCGATGAATTCATCCGGATCGGCAAGCTGATCCTCAAGGTTCTCGATGGTTTGGCGGCAAACGGCCCCGATGGCAATGGCAAGATCGAGGCTGAGGTCAAGGACGAGGTTCTCGCCCTGTGCCGCCGCTTTCCGGTTTACGGGGGCTGAAGGATAGATCATGCGCTGCCCCTATTGCAGTAACAACGATACACAGGTGAAGGATTCGCGTCCCGCGGAAGACAACACCGCCATCCGCCGCCGCCGCTATTGCCCGGCCTGCGCCGGGCGTTTTACCACTTATGAGCGCATCCAGTTGCGCGAGCTGACCATCATCAAGCGCTCCGGCCGGCGGGTGCCGTTTGATCGCGACAAGCTGATGCGCTCGGTGCAGATCGCCCTGCGCAAGCGCCCGGTGGAGCCTGAACGGGTGGAGCGGATGATTAACGGCGTGGTCCGGCGGCTTGAGAATCAGGGCGAGAACGAAATTCAGGCCCAGAGCGTCGGGCATCTCATCATGGAAGGCCTGAAGGCGCTGGATGATGTGGCCTATGTGCGCTTTGCCTCTGTTTACCGCAATTTCCGCGAAGCCAAGGATTTTGAAAACCTCATCGACGAGTTGAGCGGAGAGGATTGATGGAGGCGAACAGCGATGATGCGTTTATGCAGATCGCGCTGCAACTTGGCCGCCGGGGGGCAGGGATAACCTCGCCGAACCCTTGTGTCGGCTGTATTATCACTGCGGATTCTCCTTATGGACCGGTCGTTACCGGACGCGGCTGGACTGCAAGGGGCGGGCGGCCCCATGCCGAAACCATGGCGCTTGAACAGGCAGGCGATGCGGCGCGGGGAGCAACCCTTTATGTCACCCTTGAGCCCTGTTCGCATTTTGGCCAGACCCCGCCATGTTCATCCGCCATCATCAAGGCCGGGATCAGGCGTGTTGTCTGCGCCCTTGAAGACCCCGATGAGCGGGTGGCGGGAAGGGGGATTACCCGGCTGCGCGAAGCCGGGATCGAGGTCGTGATGGGGGTTGGCGCGGAACAGGCGCGCCGCGATCTGGCCGGTCACCTGACCCGCATCACCCGCAAGCGGCCCCATGTCAGGCTCAAGCTGGCCATCTCCAGGAACCGCAAGATCGCCGGATGCGGCGGCAAGCAGATCTGGATTACCGGCAAGGCGGCGCTGGCGCAGGTTCACGCCATGCGCGCCCGCCATGACGCCATCATGGTCGGGGCGGGGACCGTGCGGGCGGATGACCCGGAGCTGACCTGCCGCCTTCCGGGGCTGGAAGGCGACTCGCCCCTGCGGGTTGTCGTGGACACGAATTTGACCCTCAAAACCGGCTCAAAGCTGTGCCAGGGCGCAAAAACGGTCCCGCTCTGGGTGCTGAGCGGGCAAAACCCGCCAGAAGACCGTGCCGAAAACCTGCGCCGCTGCGGGGTGAAGATCATCCCTTGCCCCCAAACCCCGGAAGGGCATGTGGATTTGCAAAGCGCCCTGGGAAAACTGGCCGAAGAGGGCATTACCAGCCTTTTTGTGGAGGGCGGCGCACGACTTGGCGCATCGCTTTTGCAAGCCGGGTTGGTGGATGAGGCCGATTTTTTCTTTTCCGAGGTTGAAATTGATGAAAACGGGGTAGATGCTCTTTACGGCATGGATCTGGAGCAGGTTACCAATTCGGCTCAATTTACCCTTTTGTCTTCACAATCCGTTGGAGCCGATATCCTGCGCTGCTATGTTCGAAACGTGAATCTTGACGCGAAATCATAAGGAAAGTCCCATGTTTACAGGCATAATCACCGATATTGGCGAGGTCATCAAGCGCGAGGATCGCGGCGATACCCGCTTCGTCATCGCCTGTCATTATGATGCGGGCAGCATTGATATCGGCGCCTCCATCTGCTGTTCCGGGGCCTGCCTGACCGTGGTTGAAAAGGGCGAGGCGGACGGGGGCGCATGGTTTGCCGTTGATGCCTCGGCTGAAACCCTGGACAAGACCAGTCTGGGCGACTGGAAACAGGGAGTGCAAATCAATCTGGAGCGCTCGCTCAAGATCGGCGATGAGCTTGGCGGGCATATCGTGACCGGCCATGTGGACGCGGTGGGCGAGGTGCTCAGCCAGAACCCGGAAGGCGATTCCCGGCGTTTTGTCTTCAGCGCGCCTGAATCCATAGCGCCCTTTATCGCGCAAAAAGGCTCCATCACCCTGAATGGCACTTCGCTCACCGTGAATGAAGTGGAAGGGAACACCTTTGGCGTCAATCTCATTCCCCATACGCTGGACGTCACCACATGGGGCAAAACCCGCCCCGGCGATCGGATAAACATGGAAATTGACATCCTGGCGCGCTATGTAGCACGCATGGTTGAAACCGGATTTGTGAAATAGGCTGATCCGCGTCGCAAGAAAGATAAAATGATGACCGAAACCGAGTACGGAAAACACCTCTCGTCCATTGAAGAGGTGATCGAGGATGCCCGCAACGGGCGGATGTTCATCCTGGTGGACGATGAAGACCGCGAGAACGAAGGCGATCTGATTATCCCGGCCCAGATGGCCACTCCCGATGCGATCAATTTCATGGCCCGCCACGGGCGCGGGTTGATCTGCATGCCGATCACCGCCGAGCGTGGCAAGGAGCTCAAGCTCGACATGATGGCCCGCTCCAACGAGATGCGCCACGGCACCGCCTTTACCGTCTCCATCGAGGCGAAAGAAGGCATTACCACCGGTATTTCCGCCCATGACCGGGCGCGCACCGTGGCCATCGCCACCGATCCGGCCCGGGGAGCCGGGGACATCGTCTCGCCGGGGCATATCTTTCCGCTCATCGCCCGCGAGGGCGGGGTGCTGATGCGCGCCGGGCACACGGAAGCTGCCGTTGACATCGCGCGTCTTGCCGGGTTGCAGCCCGCCGGTGTCATTTGCGAGATCATGAAAGACGACGGCACCATGGCGCGCCTGCCGGATCTGGTTGAGTTTGCCAGGGAACACGATCTGAAACTTGCCACCATCGCCGACCTGATTGCCTATCGCCGCCGCAATGACCGGATTTTCGAACGCAGGCTGGAACGCGAGGTCGAGAGCGTCCATGGCGGAAAATTTGACCTGAAGCTTTATGTCAATACGCTGGATCAGTCTGAACATCTGGCCCTGGTCAAGGGCGATGTAACCACCGGCGGGCCGGTGCCGGTGCGGGTCCATGTGGTGAACATCCTTGATGATATCCTCGGGCTGGACGCCGAAAAGGCGTCCTTGGTGCCGCAATCAATGGCGATGATCGCCAGGGAGGGCAGGGGCGTGGTGGTGCTGATCCGCGATGGCCGCCCGGCCTGCCTGTCCCGGGCGCTGGGCGAGGCGGAAAAGGACGAGGGCCACGCCGAGGACCGCCTGCTGGAAATCGGCGCCGGTTCGCATATCCTGCGCGATCTGGGCGTGAAAGACTTCATCCTGCTCTCCAATACCGAGCAACCCAAGATTGTTGGCCTGGAAGGCTTTGGCCTGCGCATTGTCGACCAGCGCCCCATTAGCGGAGACCAGTCATGAGCGCCAAAACACCGCATATACTGATTGTTGAAGCCCGGTTTTATGATGGGCTTGCCGACGAGCTGGTGCGCGGCGCGGTGGCCGAGCTTGAAAAACGCGGCGCAAGCCATGACCGGATTTCTGTCCCCGGCGTTCTGGAAATCCCCGCGGCGGTGGCCATGGCGCTTGATTCGGAGACCGAATATGACGGTTTTGTCACCCTTGGCGTGGTTATCCGCGGCGAGACCACCCATTATGACGTGGTTGCCGGCGAATCCGCCCGGGCCTTGATGGATCTGTCTGTTATTCATGCGCTGGCGCTGGGCAATGGTATCCAGACCGTTGAAAACGCCGACCAGGCCTGGGCGCGGGCAAGGGTTGATGAAAAGAACAAGGGCGGCGGCGCGGCAGCGGCCTGCCTTGACATGATCGCCCTTCGCGAAAAGCTGGCAGGCTAGCAATGGCGGACAAGGCGATAAAAGCACGCAGCGCGGCGCGGCTGGCGGCGGTTCAGGCGCTTTACCAGATGGATATGACCGGAACGGATGTAAACGCCGTTATTGCCGAGTTTGGCAATGCGCCCCTGCATGAGAATGAGGAAACCCTGATCGAGCTTGATGCGGACTATTTCCGCGATCTGCTCACCGGTATCGTCAAGCGGCAGAAACAGATCGACCCACCCATCCACGAGGCCCTGCGTGATGACTGGCCGCTTTCGCGTCTCGATAGCACCTTGCGCGCCATTTTGCGGGCCGGAGCCTATGAGTTGATGTATCGCCGCGATGTGCCGTTCAAGGCCACCATCAATGAATACATGGATATCGCCCACGCCTTCTTTGACGGCGGCGAACCGGCCATGGTGAACGGGGTTCTCGATCACCTGGCGAAAATCTCCAGAAACAGCCGGGAATGAAGAAACAGATTCGTGACAAGATTCAGCGAGCGCTCACTCATCGAGACCATACTTCGCCCCCTGAGCAAGAACAGCCCGGGCGCTTTTGCTCTGGGCGATGATGCCGCTCTGATCTCGCCGCGCCCCGGATACGAACTGGTCGTCACCAAGGATGCGCTGGTCGCCGGCGTGCATTTTTTCGCCGATGACAAGCCTGAATTGATCGCCGCCAAGGCCTTGCGGGTCAATCTTTCGGATTTATACGCCAAGGGCGCAACACCCGCCGGTTATCTGCTTTCCTTGTTCCTCCCCGCAGATATCGGCGCTGACTGGCTCAAAGCCTTTGCCGCAGGTCTGAAGAAAGATCAGGATACTTATGCTCTTGGTCTGCTGGGCGGTGATACGGTGCGCACACCCGGCCCGTTTTCTTTAAGTGTCACCATGTTCGGCGAAGTCCCGGAAGGAAAGATGGTACACCGTGACGGCGCGCGTCCCGGAGATGGCATCTACGTTTCCGGTCCCATAGGCGACGCGGCGCTTGGACTTAAGGTTGCAAGGGAGGAATTGCAATTAAGCGATTCAAAAGACTCAAACTATTTGCTGCAGAAATATCTTCTTCCCGATCCTGATCCGTCCCTGATCGTGCCCGTGCGTGAATATGCCAGTGCCGCCATGGATATCTCGGACGGTCTGGCAGGTGATCTGACCCTGCTTTGCGAGGCGTCAAAGGCCGGTGCAATTGTGGATGTATCAGCTGTCCCGCTCTCATCGGCAGCGCGCAAACTGATCCGGAACAGGCCGGGTTTAGAGCGCTTCCGGAAAACTGGGGACCGGTTTTCCGACAAGAAGTGCGGTAGAAACAATGAGTTGGAGCCCGGTTTTGATACTGTCAAAACCGGGAATGCTCTAATAAGCGCCATTTTGACCGGTGGAGATGATTATAAAATCCTCTGTACCATCCCCGCGGCGCATGAAGCCGCCTTTACCGGGCATTGCGGCGACAAGCTGAGCCGGATCGGCGAGATCGAGGCCGGGCATTCATCAGTAAAATTCATTGGCCGGGATGCGCAAAACCTGTCATTAGAGGTTCTCTCCTATCGTCATTTTTAAAGCCCCTTTCAAGAGCCTGATGTTCGCAACCGTTCCAGCCATAAGAAAAGACACGCGAGCGCGGCGCAATGTGCTGGTGCTGGCCATTGCCCAGGGGCTTTACGGGTCCGGGGCCATTATCGTCTTCACTTTGGGGTCCCTGACAGGCCAGATGCTGAGCGTAAACAAGGCGCTGGCAACCCTTCCCATAACCGCCTATGTGCTGGGCGCGGCGCTGAGTACATATCCCGCCTCCATGTATATGCAGCGCTTTGGCCGCCGCACCGGTTTCATGACCGGTGCGTTCATGGGCATGAGCGGCACCGGACTGGCGGTTGTCGCGATTTATCTTGCCAGCTTTCCGCTTTTTGTCGCTTCCATGTTCATAGCCGGGTTTTATCAGGCGTTCAGCCAGTTTTACCGCTTTGCCGCCGCTGATACCGCATCGGAAACCTTCAAGCCCAAGGCCATTTCCTGGGTTCTGGCGGGCGGCGTGGCGGCAGCCTTTGCCGGTCCCCAGATTGCTATCTGGAGCAAGGATCTCCTCGCTCCCATGAGTTTTGCCGGAGCCTTTGCCGCCGCCATGGGATTGTCCGCTATTGCCCAGATTGTGCTTTTATTTGTCGATATTCCCAAAACAAGGGCGGAACTTTTTGACGGCAAGCCACGCCCCCTCGGGCGGGTTATCCGTAATCCCAGGTTCATCGTGGCGGTGATCTGCGCCATGACCAGCTACGCCATCATGAATCTGGTCATGACTGCAACGCCGCTCTCCATCGTCTCTTGCGGATTTTCCGTGGCCGATGCCGCGTTTGTCATTCAATGGCATGTTGTAGCCATGTTTGCACCCGGGTTTTTCACAGGTTTTCTCATCACCCGCTTTGGCGTTGAGAAGATAATTGCCCTGGGGTTGATCTTGCTGGCGGCGTGCGGAATCGTGGCCCTGAGCGGAATTTCGCTGGCCCGGTTCTGGAGCGCCCTGGTGCTCCTGGGGCTGGGCTGGAATCTTGCCTTTGTTGGCGCAACCACCATGGTGACCGATTGTTACCGCCCGATAGAAAAGGCAAAGGTGCAGGGAATCAATGACTTGTGTGTGTTTGGTTCAGTCGCGCTGGCATCCTTGCTCTCGGGAGTCCTGTTCCAGAATTTCGGCTGGCAGAGCGTGAACCTGACGATATTCCCCTTCGTAACTCTGGCTTTGATTCTTATATTCTGGCTTGCTAATATGGAAAAGCGCGCAGCCTGAGTCTCTATGCGAAAGGCTCTGGTTTGTTCGCAGGCACGTAAAGCATATTGCTTTACCGTTTGAGTTTAGTCATGTCTGCCCCCGTCAGAATGCTTTATGGGAGGGTAACGGCGTAAAATATGCGCCATGGGGAAGACAGATACGAAAATCTAAATAAGGGAAATAGGGGGAACTTATGAGTTCTACAATATTACTGATAATGGCGAGCGGTGTGCTTGCCCTGGTCTACGGGATCTGGGCCGTGCGCTCGATCATGGAGGCGGATGCCGGCAATGAGAAAATGCAAGAGATCGCCAAGGCCATCCAGGAAGGCGCCGGCGCCTATCTGAACCGGCAATACACGACCATTGCCATCACCGGCCTCGTGATTTTTGCCATTGTAACTTTCACGTTGTCGATCACGGTGGCTATCGGCTTTGCCATCGGCGCGATCTTGTCGGGCACCGCCGGTTTTGTCGGCATGCTGGTTTCGGTGCGCGCCAATGTGCGCACAACGCAGGCCGCCAGCACCAGCCTTTCCGCGGGGTTGAACATTGCCTTCAAGTCTGGTGCGGTCACGGGTATGCTGGTTGCCGGTCTCGCATTGCTGGCGGTTGCGGTTTATTATGCCATTCTGACCGCCGTCATGGGCTATGGCGCCGGGGACCGTACCGTTATTGCGGCGCTCGTTGCGCTTGGCTTTGGGGCCTCCCTGATTTCCATCTTTGCGCGTCTTGGCGGCGGGATCTTTACCAAGGGCGCTGATGTTGGCGGCGATCTTGTCGGCAAGGTTGAGGCCGGGATCCCCGAGGATGATCCGCGCAATCCGGCCACCATTGCCGATAATGTCGGTGATAATGTTGGCGATTGCGCCGGCATGGCCGCCGATCTCTTTGAAACCTATACCGTGACCATCGTGGCCACCATGGTTCTGGCCTCGATTTTCTTTGCTGGCAGCGCCTTGATGGGAGACATGATGCTCTATCCACTGGCCATTGGCGCCGCCTGTATTCCAGCTTCGATCATCGGGACTTTCTTCGTCAAGCTGGGCGCAAGCGAAAACATCATGGGGGCGCTCTACAAGGGCTTTATTGCCTCGGCCCTGCTCTCGCTGGTGTTCCTGTTTCCGGTCACCTATCTGCTGGTCGGTTTTGACACGGTCATGAGCGTTGATGGCACCAGCTTCACCGGCTGGAATCTTTATCTGTGCGGTGTCTCTGGCCTTATCGTTACCGCGCTGATCGTCTGGATCACGGAATATTACACCGCCATCGACAAGCGCCCGGTAAAAAGCATCGCGGCAGCCTCGGTTACCGGCCACGGCACCAATGTCATTCAGGGGCTGGCGGTATCCATGGAATCGACAGCCCTTCCGGCGCTCGTCATCGTTGCCGGCATTCTGGTAACTTACGCTCAGGCCGGGCTGTTTGGCATTGCCATTGCGGTGACAACCATGCTGGCCCTGGCCGGGATGGTCGTGGCGCTTGATGCCTTTGGTCCGGTGACCGACAATGCCGGCGGCATTGCCGAAATGGCCGATCTGCCCGAGGATGTGCGCAAGACCACCGATGCGCTTGATGCCGTTGGCAACACGACAAAGGCCGTCACCAAGGGCTATGCCATTGGCTCTGCCGGTCTTGGCGCCCTGGTGCTGTTTGCCGCTTACACCAAGGATCTGGAGCATTTCATCGGCAACCCGGACCAGTTCGCCTATTTCAAGGGCGTGGTGCTTGATTTCTCGCTGTCCAACCCCTATGTCGTGGTCGGTCTGCTGATTGGTGGCCTGTTGCCCTACCTGTTTGGCTCCATGGGCATGATGGCCGTGGGCCGGGCGGCTGGCGCCATCGTTGAAGAAGTTCGCCGCCAGTTCAAGGAAAAACCCGGCATCATGACCTATGATGACAAGCCTGACTATGGCCGGGCCGTAGATATGCTCACCAAGGCGGCAATCAAGGAAATGATGATCCCCTCGCTGCTCCCCGTACTGGCTCCCATTGTCATGTTCTTCGTGATTAACTTTGTAGGTGGCAAATCCGCGGCATTTTCCGCCGTTGGCGCCATGCTTCTGGGGGTTATCGTCACGGGTCTGTTCGTCGCCATTTCCATGACTTCAGGTGGCGGCGCGTGGGACAATGCCAAGAAACTGATCGAGGACGGCGCCCATGGCGGCAAGGGCTCAGAAGCCCATAAAGCGGCTGTTACCGGCGATACCGTCGGCGATCCTTACAAGGATACAGCCGGACCGGCGGTCAACCCGATGATTAAAATCACTAACATCGTGGCGCTTTTGCTGCTGGCCGTTCTGGCGCACTAGATCAACCTGCATTCAAGTGGAATCACTTGAATGCAGATAAGTTGATCTACATCAAGAAGATAGGGCAACGATAATGCTCTAGATACAACTCAAACAATAACAAACCCGCGGAAAACTGGTAGTTCTCCGCGGGTTTTTTATGCGCTGAAAAAGATGTCCCTCTTGAAAAATGTCAAAGGCGGGCGCCGGTTAAATTCAACAAGCTCTATCTTTTCTGCCTGACGCCGGGCTTTGCCGCCTTGTTGAATTTTCCAAGATTGCCAAACATCTGCTGGATAAGCGTAAGCTCCTTGCCTCTGGTTGGGGTCTTGCGGCTGATAAAGTCAAAGATCACGCCATCCTTGAGGCCGTAATTGGAGATCTTGGATACCGTTTCGGTATCGTCAAACTTCACGGCCAGGATCTTTCTGTTTGTAATCTTGGGCGCAAAGAACATGTTTTGCTCAACGGTGCTCGAAATGTAATAATAAGTCTGCCCGTCAATGGTTGAGGTAGAAGAGGGCGAACCCAGAGCCTCGCGGACCTCCTCCTTGGTTGAGCCGATATCGATCTGGTTCAGGCGGTCCTTGGACATCACATAGCCGCGATGATCCCGGAGCGGGCTGCATGCGGTGCCCAGACCGCCGATAACCAGGGCCAGCACCACCCCCTTGGCCACCTTGCAGGACAAGGTGCGCGTAAGGTGCAATCTTGCATGGTGCGATCTTGTATGATGAGTGTCTTTCATGATCCATCCGCGGATGTTAAACAGTTGAGTGTTGACCTATACCGGTAAGCCATGATTTGCAAGCCAACCTGACCGGAATTGGAAGAAGGACATCCTTGTGATTATCAGGCGCATATTCCGCAAAAACCCTCATGAGAAGGCCATAGAGTCGCTTTATGCGCAAATTATGACACAGGCTCGCCTGCCGGTTTTTTATGAGGTCTACAAGATTCCCGATACACTTGATGGCCGTTTTGATGTTCTGGCGCTGCATGTTTTCCTGGTTGTTCACAGGCTGCGCGACGAACTGGATAAAGAAGAGATCGTCAGGCAATTGCCGGAAAAAATGTTGGGCGAGATCGATCGGGCCTTGAGAGAAAATGGCGTTTCAGACATGGGCGTGCCGCGCCGGGTGAAAACCATGGCAAAAGCCTTTCTGGGGCGGGCAACCGCTTATGAGAACGCCTTGCAAAGTGATGAAGCCAATGATCTTGTCGCCGCGCTGGCCCGCAATGTTTTTCCCGGACAGGACCCTGATAAGGCCGAAATCCGCTATTTGGCAGGATATATGCGCGCTTGCGAGACGCATCTTGCAACCTTGAATACCGATTCGATTTGCACCGGTTCGGTATCCTTTCCCGACCCAGGAGCCACGTATGCAGACTAGAACAGAACATGATTATATCCTGCCGGTGGCCGAGCTTCATGCCGCGGACCGGGAGTTTCAGATCAAGCCCGACCCGGAAGATTGCAAGGCCATTGCGGCGCGTTTCGGCATACTGCGCCTTGAAACCTTGAGCGCAAGGTGCATTGCTTCTTCCTGGCGCAAAAAGGGCGTCAGCCTTGCCGGGCGGATTCATGCGCGCCTGGAGCAAAGCTGCACGGTTACCCTGGAGCCGGTTGCCGAGGAGATTGACACTTCTTTCCGGGCCTTGTTCTGGCCGGAAAAATATGCTGACGAGCTCCCCGAAGAGAAGGAGAATGGCGAGATATTCAGCGATATCAATTCTGATGATTCGCCTGAACTCTTTGAAAATGACCAGGTCAACATAGGAGAGGCGGTTCTGGAGTATTTTGCCCTGGCCCTTGATCCTTACCCGAGGAAAACAGATGCCAAGATCAATCTTCTCAACGCCTCCCCCGAAACGGAGGCGGATAGGCCTTCACCGTTCCTTGTTTTAAAGGGGTTGAAAAATGGTGACGAATAAGTCACTTCTTGTAAAGAATTGCAATATTGTGTGATGAAAACAGTTGCCAGTCCCATGATCGGCATTTTACGTTCATGAACAGGTGAACTGGCGTTGCGCCAGAGGCAATGAGCAGGGGGGATATGCCAAAGACATTGACAGTTGCGCTGGATGTCATGGGAGGGGACCGGGGGCCCTCGACCGTCATCCCGGGTGCGGATATCGTGCTGAAGCGTAACCCGGAGCTGAATTTCCTTCTCTATGGGGATGAAGCAGACATATCAAAATGGCTTGAGCGCTATCCTGGTGTTGCAAATGTCTCAACAACGATTCACTGCGCCATTGCGGTGCGCATGGATGAAAAGCCCTCCCAGGCCCTGCGCCGCGGGCGGCGCGAAAGCAGCATGTGGCGGGCCATTGACGCCACCAAGACAAAGCAGGCCGATCTAGCTGTCTCTGCCGGGAATACCGGTGCGCTCATGGCCATGTCCTTTTTCAACCTGAGAACCATGCCCGGTGTTGACCGCCCGGCCATTGCCGGAATCTGGCCGACGAATCGCGGCAACAGTATCGTGCTGGACATGGGGGCAACCATCGGCGCCAATGCCATGCAGCTTGTTGATTTTGCCGTCATGGGCGCGGCCATGGCGCGGGCCGTGCTGGGGATGCGAAAACCTACCGTGGGGTTGCTCAATATCGGCGTGGAGGAAGTCAAGGGGCTAGAGCAGGTCCGCCAGGCCGGTCAGATCTTGCGCGAGCTGGATCTTCCGCTGGAATATCATGGCTTTGTTGAAGGCAATGACCTGGGGCAGGGGACTACCGATGTCGTGGTCACGGAAGGTTTTAGCGGCAATATTGCCCTGAAAGCCGCGGAAGGCACTGTCAGGCAGATCACGGGATTTTTAAAACGCGCCATGGTCAAGTCCTGGCGCACCAAGCTGGGCTACATGCTGGCCAAGCCTGCTTTTGACGCCTTGAAAGAAAAACTCGACCCCACCGGCGCCAATGGCGGGGTTTTTCTCGGGCTGAATGGTCTGGTCATCAAAAGCCATGGCGGCGCCAGCGCCATTGGATTTGCCAATGCCATTGAACTGGGCGTCAACATGGTCCGCTTTGACATGGTGACAAAAATCGCAAGAGATATTGACTTGTCGCACAAGGTCGATACGGTGCCTGCCGACAAGACAAAACAAAAGGCGGCAAAATCTTGAAAACTTACCGTTCGCTCGTGCGCGGAACGGGCTCTTTTCTGCCCGCGAAAATCGTCACCAATGATGATCTGGCGGCATCTGTTGATACCAGTGATGCGTGGATAGTCGAGCGCACCGGCATCCGCGAGCGGCGTATCGCGGCGGATGATGAGTACACCTCGACCTTGGGGCTGGAGGCCGCGCGCCGGGCGCTCGATCATGCCGGCATGAAGGCCAATGAGATTGAACTTATCGTCCTTGCCACCTCGACTCCGGATTATACATTTCCCGCCACCGCCACCGCTATCCAGAACGGGCTTGGCATAACCCGCGGGGTTGCCTTTGACCTGCAAGCGGTGTGCAGCGGGTTTGTTTTTGCCTTGGCGAGCGCCGATAACTTTCTCAAATGCGGCCAGTATAAAACCGCCCTTGTGATCGGGGCCGAGACCTTCTCCCGGATCCTTGACTGGGAAGACCGCTCAACCTGCATCCTGTTTGGCGATGGGGCCGGCGCGGTTGTCCTTGAGGCCCGGGAGGAAGATAATCCCGAATCTCCCCGGGGGATCATAACCACCCATATTCATTCAGACGGGCGTTACCGGGACAAGCTCTATGTCGATGGCGGGGTTTCAAGAACCCAAACCGTGGGACATTTGCGCATGGCTGGCCGCGATGTTTTCCGTCACGCGGTTGTAAATATTGCCGCCTGCATCACCGAGGCGCTGGAGGCTTCAGGTCTGAGCGCCGAGGATATCGACTGGTTTGTGCCGCATCAGGCCAACAAGCGCATCCTTGACGGAACCGCTCGCAAGATCGGGTTGGCGCCTGAGAAAATCGTCATAACCCTTGATAAACACGGGAATACTTCCGCTGCATCCATTCCCTTGGCCCTTGATGAAGCTGTCAGGGACGGGCGTGTCAAGTGCGGTGATCTGGTGCTTCTGGAGGCCATGGGCGGCGGGTTTACCTGGGGGTCGGCGCTGATCCGCTGGTAGGTCTCAGGTGCAATTGCCAAAAAATCTTTAAAACGCATTGATTTTTATGGCATATTCAGAAATAATGAAAACAAAATGCCTGAAGGGGGGCCAATAGGTTATGGAAAAAAGTACATTGACGCGTGCTGACCTTGCCGAAGCCATTTATCAGGAAGTTGGGTTGTCACGAAGTGAATCGGCGGCCCTGGTGGAATTCCTGATCGAGGAAATCCTGTCATCTCTTGAAAAAGGCGAAGACGTGAAAATTTCTTCATTTGGTAATTTTGTCGTGCGCGATAAGAAAGCCCGTATTGGACGGAACCCGAAAACCGGCGAGGAAGTCACCATCACGCCCCGCCGTGTCTTGTCTTTCCGGCCCAGCCAGGTTCTCAAGCTCCGGGTGGATGAGGGGAACAAGTCGGGTTAGATCTGGAAAAAGATGGCTGTAAAGGCAAGACGCAAGAAGCCGGAGGCAAGTTTTGGACAAATCACCTGATGCCTTTCGTACAATCAGCGAGGTTGCCGATGATCTGGATGTGCCCCAGCATGTGCTGCGATTCTGGGAAAGCAAGTTTCACCAGATAAAACCGCTCAAGCGTGGTGGCGGAAGGCGCTATTACCGCCCCGGCGATGTTGATCTTTTGCGCGGCATCAAGCAGCTTCTCTATGGCGATGGATATACCATCAAGGGTGTCCAGAAGATTTTGCGGGAGCAGGGCGTGGCCTATGTCCAGGCCATCTGGACCGGGCAAGACGCTGCCGGGGAAACCGCAGAGCAATCAGAACCGGAGCAGCCAAAACCGGAACAGCAGGTTGAAACCCGCATTGAGCCCAGCGCCCCGGCGCCAGAGGCCTCGCCGCCGCCGTCAGAAGCCGGAATTGAAAAGCCTGAGCCTGCCTCGACGGCCAAGGGGCTTGGAAAG
>CAZHLV010000159.1:0-9994 GCA_964533415.1 uncultured Hyphomicrobiales bacterium | reverse complement strand
CGCAGGGCTTTGTCAAGATTCTTGCCCATGCTACATCGGACCGGGTTCTGGGTGTTCATATTGTCGGGCCCTTTGCCGGTGAATTGATTGGCGAGGCGGGACTTGCCATGGAGTTCGGGGCATCAGCGGAAGATATCGCGCGGACCTGTCATGCCCATCCCAGCCTTTCCGAAGCGGTCAAGGAAGCGGCGCTTGATGTGGATAAACGGGCCATTCACATGTGATGGGCCGGGCGGCCTTCTATCCGGTTTTACTGGCGGCGCTCTTATCCGGGTCTGGCGCGCAGGCGGCAGGGTCTTGTGCGCTTTCAGCTTCTGAACGCGGCCTTGTCCAGCAGGTTCTTGATGGCAACACGCTTGTTCTTGCAGGAGGGGGGCAAGTGCGGCTTGCGGGGATGAAGGTTGCCGGGGAAATTCCGGGGGTAAAACTGGAAATCAATGGGAGTTTTGCAAACAAGGCAAGGGAAAAACTCAAGACGCTGGTCCTGGGGCATGAGGTTGTCCTGAAATATGGCGGGCAACGGCTTGACCGGTACGGGCGCAGGCTGGCGCAGGTTTTCCGCGAGGATGGAGGGGAGCAGGAGTTGCTTTGGGTTCAGGGCGAGATGATCGCCGCCGGCTTGGCGCGGGTTGTCTCTTTTGCCGATAACCGGGCTTGTATCGGGCCGCTTCTGGAGCTTGAAAGGCCTGCCCGCAAGGAGCGGCGGGGCATCTGGGCGGACCCGTTTTATGCGGTTTTACCGGCCAGCCAACCGGGTCTGCTGGCGAAAAAATCCGGCCAATTCCAGATTGTCCGTGGCCACGTTGTAGCGGTTGCCCGCAGGGGCAAACGGATTTTTCTAAATTTTGACGATAACTGGAAGCGCGATTTCACGATTGTCATCGCCTCGCGACACTGGAGGTCGTTTGCAAAAAAGGGACTCGATCTCGATGCCCTGAAGGGCCGCGAACTTCAGGTTCGCGGCTGGGTTCGCATGTGGAATGGCCCCATGATCGAGGTGGATCACCCGGAGCAGATCGAATTGCTGGATTAGATCAACCTGCATTCAAGTGGAATCGCTTGAATGCAGGTTGATCCAGAGCTCTTCCGGAAAAGTGGGAACCGGTTTTCCTATAAGAAGTGCGGTAAAAACAAATAGTTAGAGCCCGGTTTCGATTCAATCAAAACCGGAAATGCTCTATGCGGCCTCGTCGGCTGAGCCTTCTTCCTTGGCTGGCTTTTCAGCCCGGCCTACGCCCTTGTTCAACTCTTCGATGATGATGGCGATGGCTTCGGTCTGGGTGGCCTTGTTAACGGCGGAAACTTCCCGCGCCATGCGGTCAAGGGCGGCTTCGTAAAGCTGGCGTTCGGAATAGGATTGTTCGGGCTGGCGCTCGGAGCGATACAGATCGCGCACCACTTCAGCCACCAGGATAATATCGCCGGAATTGATCTTGGCTTCATATTCCTGGGCCCGGCGCGACCACATGGTGCGCTTGACCCGGGCGCGGCCGCGAAGGGTCTTGAGAGCCTTGTCCATCTTGGCCGTATCCGAGAGCTTGCGCATTCCAACCGCCGCCGCCTTGGCGGTGGGGACCCGAAGGATCATTTTCTCCTGCTCGAAATCGATGATGAAAAGCTCCAGCTTGATGCCGGCGATTTCTTCTTCCTCGATATCCTTGATCCGCCCAACGCCGTGAGAGGGGTAAACGATATATTCATTAACCCGGAAACCTTGCCGTGTTTTGCGTGACGCCGCCATGCGATAACCTCTTGCTTGTCGTTTGTATTGGCGCAAAGACCATGATCTGATGCGCTTTTGTCTTTGGATACTGCTTTAATTCTTGGAGTGATTTGTTGTTTGAACCTGGTTTGCACACCTGCCGGTCAAGATGATCCCCCATAGGGCATGGGCCGTAAAAAAATCCGCTCCTGAAGGAGAGCGGCGGGGTAAAACACAAGGGAACACTTTCCTGTATATTGCCTGAATATTGGGCAGAGCCTGATCTGGATGGTATCCTAACACAAAAATGACGTAAAATGAAGAGGGGGAGCTAAAACAACAGGCAAGCCTGCTTGGCAAGGTTAACCCGCGTGGCAGTCATGCACATGAATACCGGTTGCCGGCATTCTCAAGGTTTAATCGCCCTCTCCCGGTTTTTCCGAGAAATACTTTTCCAGCTTGCCTTCTACCCCGTCCATTTCTTCGGCGGTGTCCATGGGTTCGCGTTTTTCGGTGATATTTGGCCAGATCTCGGCATATTTGGCATTCAGTTCAACCCAGGATTCAACATTGGGCTCGGTATCTGGCAAAATCGCTTCGGCCGGGCATTCAGGCTCGCAAACGCCGCAGTCAATGCATTCATCGGGATGAATAACCAGCGTGTTTTCACCCTCATAAAAACAATCCACCGGGCAAACTTCTACGCAATCGGTGTATTTGCACATGATGCAGTTATCGACCACAACATACGTCATAATATGCTCCTGTACTTATTCGGGTGCTTTGATTCTGTCGCAAATTTCAAGGGTTTCTATAGCATAGATAGGTTGGCTTGCAACAGCCTGTCGTTGGAAGATTAACCTCATTGCTTGAATATTTATGTGTGTTAGTCACGGTTGTTGAAATTTTGTATTTCCCGGCGCTGTTTTTTTGTTGGCCGCCCGGAACCGGGCTCGCGCCGGGCAGGGGCTGAAAGGTCGCAACAGGGGGTGCGCGCTTTTTTGGCAGCCTGCGGGGGCGCAAGATCGTCATAGAGCAATATTGCCTCACTATAGGGGCCGCGGCGGGTTGCCAGGCTTAGCACCCTGATTACGCGAATCTGTTTGTTCAGGGCAAAGGTGAGGATATCATCAGGTTTTATTTTTTGGCCCGGCTTGGAAATCCGCTCGCCATTGCGGCGGATTTTTCCCTTGCTGACAAGGGCTGCGGCGCGCGAGCGGCTCTTGATAAACCGGGCGCTCCACAACCACTTGTCTATCCGCTGGGCCGGCTGCGGCATCTTACTTGCCCGGTTTTTCCATTTGCTGTTTCAAGGCTTGCAAGGCGGCAAAAGGCGAGTTGGGGTCCGGTTTTTTCCCGGGCTTTTTGCCGGCGGGCCGCCCGGCGCTGCGGGGCGGTTTTGACTTGGCCTGATAGGGTTTCGTGTCTTTCCCGGGCGCCTTCTTGCGATGGTGGTGGCGCGGGGGGTGTTTGCGGGTTGGGGCCGGACGCCAGATTTCAATGAATTTCTCTTCAGTCTCGGCTGTCTTGGGCTTTTCGGCTTCACCGGTAGTGCTGGCCGTTTCCCTGGTCTCTTTTGCCGTGGTTTCCGATTCGGGGAGGTTTTCCGGCTCCAGAGCGTTTCCGGTTTCCCGGAGGTGCTCCAGTTTTCGTTTCTGGGCGCGGAATCCGATGGCGCGCAGGATTTCGGCAAAATCATCACCGGAGCAGCCGACAAAGGACATCATGGTGGGGGTGACGGTAAAGCCGCCGCCCTCGACCGAGCCTTCGGGGCGTTGGTCGCCGTCTTTTTCAGCTTTCCAATAGACCAGCGGGCGGATTTCGTCGGCCAGGCGTTCGAGCATGTCCACCCGGACGGCGCGCAGGCCGCAAAGCCGGAAACCGGAGGCTTCATAATAGCCCTTGGGCAGGGTTGGGTCGGATTTTACCGAGGTGAGTCCTTCGCCGGGCGGTTCGGGCAGTTCTTGCAGGTTTGTGTCTTTTTGAAAGAGCGCCCAGAGCAGGCGGCGCAAGGAAGCGGCGGCCGGTTTCAGGAGTGCAGGCATATAAATGGAGTAAGCGCCAAAGCGCACTCCGTATTTTCGTAATTCACCGCGGGCATCCTGATCGAGCGCCTTGATGTCATCGGCGATGCTCTGGCGATCGACAAGGCCCAGATGCTCGGTAATCTGGAAGGCCACACCGCGGGCAAGGCCGGTTATTTCCTGCGCGGCATGCAGGTTTACAAGAGGTTCCAGACGGGTTGCGATGTGAGCATTGAGCCAGTCCTGTACTCTCTTGGTTATGGCCTCAAGGTCAGGGGGCAAGAGGTGCTCGCCCGCTTCAACCTCGATGATCGGGGTTAAAATGGTCTCGCCGGGTTTTACCCGGGCGATGGTCTGGTTTTCCCAGATGACCCCGCCGGCAGAATCCAGGGAAAACCCGGAATCGGGGGTTTTGACCAGGCGGGCGGCGCGTTCGGGGATTTCCCTTGACAATACGGCATTGGCGGCGGCGCGCAGGGCCTTGCCGTCCATATCAGGTCCCTGGGCTTGGGGCAAGAAAACAAACCCCTTCAGGGCGCCGATGGTTTCGCCCTCCACAATGACATCACCTTCCCCGGTAACAGCGGCCATCAAGTCTTCCTTTTCTCTCAGCCTTTTCATTAATACGCTGGTGCGCCGGTCAACGAACCGGGCGGTCAGTTTATGATGCAGGGCATCGGATAGCTTGTCTTCAAGTTTCCTGGTCCGGGCTTGCCAACCGGCCTGGTCTTCCAGCCATCCGGCGCGATTGGCAATAAAGGTCCAGGTGCGGATATAGGATATCCGGCTTGCCAAAGTGTCAATAGTCCCATCGGTTTTGTCTGCATGTTTGATTTTTCCGGCAAACCAGTCTTGCGGGATATGGCCACCCTTTACCAGAAATTCAAAAACTTTGGCAATCAGGTCAGCATGGTCATTTGAAGCAATCTTCCGATAATCGGGCAATTGGCAGATATCCCATAGCAGGGCAAGGTCTTCAGGGGTGCTTATGAGCGACATGATGTCTTCATCGCGGCTCAGGGTTTCCAGGGCCTGTTGGTCGGCGCCAGGGCGGGCGCGCACCAGACCGGGGCGCGGCGGCGGACGGTTGAGGCTGTGGAGCAGGGTGTCCATGCTGGCATAGTCCAACTCGGTATTGCGCCATTGCAGGCATTTGACGGTGTCAAAATCATGGTTTTCGATGCGCGAGATTATATCCGGGTCAAAATCAGGCGCGTTGGCGGTTTCGCCAAAGGCGCCGTCATTCATGTGGCGTCCGGCCCGCCCGGCGATCTGGGCCAGTTCGGCTGGGCTTAACTGGCGGTAGTTGCGGCCATCGAACTTGCGCGCGGCGGTGAAGGCGACATGGTCGATTTCCATGTTCAGCCCCATGCCGATGGCATCGGTGGCCACCAGGAAATCCACATCTCCTGATTGAAACAGCTCGACCTGGGCGTTGCGGGTGCGCGGGCTGAGCGCGCCCATGACCACCGCAGCACCGCCGCGCTGGCGGCGGACAAGTTCGGCAGTTTCATAAACGCTCTGGGCATTGAACGCGATGATGGCGCTGCGCCGGGGCAGGCGGGAGAGTTTCTTGCGCCCGGCATAGGCAAGGGAGGAAAATCGCGGGCGGGAGATAAAATTGGCGCCTGGAAGCAACCCGGCAATGATCGGGCGCATGGTGTTTGCGCCCAGGAGCATGGTTTCGCTGACCCCTCTTGCGTGTAGCAGGCGGCGGGTGAAGACATGGCCGCGCTCGGTGTCGGCGCAGAGCTGGATTTCATCAATGGCCAGGAAATCCGCTGCATGATCGCGTGGCATGGCCTCAACGGTGCAAATGTAATAGCTGGGGTTGGCGGGGATGATTTTTTCCTCGCCGGTTATGAGAGCAACCCGGTCAGCGCCGCATCGTGGTTTGATGCGGTCATAGACCTCGCGGGCGAGCAGCCTCAAGGGCAGGCCGATGATCCCGCTGCGATGGGCCAGCAACCGTTCAATGGCCAGGTGGGTCTTGCCGGTATTGGTTGGCCCCAGAACAGCCGTGACGCCGTATCCTGCGCGTTTGATCGTCATGATATTCTCACAAGCCTTTTAAAGGAGATGGCGGGGAAAGGAGCGGGCCGGATATGTGCCAAATGGGTTCAATGGGCCTTCATAAATTAACTTTTTGAACGTGTGAAGAACAAAGGCTGACCGAATCACTGACTCTCTTCAAATTCCGTTTTTGTTCTGGGCTATATCTGGTTTTTGGGTAAGGTTATGTTCATAATCCTAGAGATTTCCCGGTTTGTTGCGTAGTTTTTTTGCCCTGAAAGGTTAACAGGTCGGGCTGGTTTCCTTAACAAATCATGAAAGGGTGAAGGTATATTTTACAGATATTTGTTAAGAATTAGATCGATAGGGGAACAAACCCTGCCCGAATCACTGACCTTGGCAACTTTCCTCTTTTGTTCACCACGATATGTTGATTTCATATTGGATATCCGCTCTGTTTGCGCCGCGTTTCCTGCCGGTTTGATCTAAACAGGCAATATGCGTTAAGGTTTGCTGTTTCATTTTGACACAACCGGGAACGTTACTTCGATTTAAAGGTTACGTTTCGTCCGTCGATGCGGGTGCGCCTGAGATGCACGACGGCATTGGCCCATTTGGTGGGAAAGTTGATCTTGACCGGGATCATCATGGTTGCCTTGCCGATCTTGATCGGGGCAAACCAGACCGGGACATAAGGGATCGGGTTTTGCCGTTCCAGCCGCAAGGTGCGGGCGGATTGCCCGGCGATGGGGACGTATTTGACCATGCATTTGTAGGCCGGTCCCGTATATCCGCCCGAGCCGCCTTTCAGGTAATCCAGCTTTTGATAGCGATAGCGCAAATCCCATATGGTGTGCCCGTCAATAATGCGGTGGCGGCGGCGGCAGGGGCGCCTAGATTCATATATCGTGGCTGATAGCAGCGAGGTGAGCGGATCGGGCATTCCCGCACGCAGCTTTTTCCTGACTGCCTTGACGCGATATTCGGGCAAGCGGGGGATGATTGAGATCCGGTGGCGCGCCGCGCCGTTCCAGCTCATGCGGACCCGGTAAACCGTATTGGCGCCGTGACCATCTGATATATATTGTTTCGGACGCAGGCTGCGAGCCGAGATGCGGCCTGTCACCAGAGAGTCAAAACGTCCCTGGGCGATAATGTTGCCAAGACCGATGGGCTGGATAAGAGATGTTGCCTTGTACCGCCCCTTGTTCAGGGTAATTCCGAACTTGGCTGATACGATGGGAAGACCGGCTCCATAGATCTTGTAATCAAGTTCGATTTTTTTTCGCATATTGCGAATTGCCTTGATATTCAGATGAGGGCTTTTTATTCCCGCCATGGCGCGCGCTGCATGGGCGTTGTTGAGGGGCAGAAGCATCAGGGCAAGGATTAGCAGAAGTGGGCGCATGGTGAGGTGAGGACCTGAATTTATAGATATTGGTTTCATCAAGACCGCTTTAGCATTTTTTTGCTGCCGGGGGCGAATCTTTCAATGAATGAGGCACAAGACAGGCAAAATACGTGATTTGTGTGGCAATGAAAAGCAAACAGGACTTGACGGAAGGGTTTTTTGCGCTTTATTACGTGCAACTTCGTGTGACGCCTTCCCGGCTCGCCATTGGATTTTGTTGAATTAAAGGAGGGGCTGATGTCCCGTCGTTGTGAACTGACCGGAAAAGCGGTTCAGGCCGGAAATAATGTCAGCCATGCGCATAACAAGACGCGGCGCAGGTTTTTGCCAAATCTTTGCCAGGTGTCCCTGATGAGCGAAGCTCTGGGCAAGCAGGTACGGTTGCGGATCAGCGCCAATGCCTTGCGGACCGTTGAGCATCGTGGTGGGCTTGATGCGTTTCTGGCCAAGGCCAAGGCTGATGAGCTGTCATTGAAGGCGCGGCGCATCAAGCGCCAGATTGCCAAGATTGCATCTGCCGAACAGGCCGCAAGCTAAGACCTGACCCGGGCTGTTTTGTTATGTTGAAAAAAACCGGCACTTTTTTCAAGGTGCCGGTTTGTCATGCGTGGAGCCCTTGAAGATATGAAACCTGTTACGAAAAGCGCGCTGGTTGTTCCGATGATCTTGCCTTTGGGCGCGATGGTGGCGGTTGTCGCCGCCTCCAACTATCTTGTCCAGTTTCCGGTGCAGTTTCAGCTTGGCTCTTTCAATCTGGCTGATCTTCTCACCTGGGGCGCCTTTACCTATCCGGCGGCCTTTCTGGTTACCGATCTGACCAACCGCAAGTTTGGCCCGCGCAAGGCGCGTCATGTGGTGTTTGTCGGTTTTATCCTGGCGGTTGCGCTGTCGGTCTGGCTGGCCAGCCCGCGTATTGCTATGGCCTCGGGGTCGGCGTTTCTGGCTGCCCAGCTTCTTGATGTAACGATTTTCAATGCCTTGCGGCGTGGGAAATGGTGGCGGGCGCCGTTGGTGTCGTCGATCCTGGGTTCGCTTATGGACACGTTATTGTTTTTTTCTCTTGCTTTTGCATCTGTGTTTGCCGTGCTGGGGGCGAATGATGATTTCGCGTTAGGCCTGACGCCGCTTTTGGGCGGGCTTGGAGGAGAGGCGCCGCGCTGGGTATCCTGGGCATTGGGGGATCTGGCGGTGAAGCTCGGTGTTGCTCTGTTTATGCTGGTCCCTTACAAGGCTCTCAGGCAATTGCTGGCGCCGCGCGATTACAATGCAGCAGTTGCGCTTGAAAACTAGAGAGCGTTTCCGGTTTCGATTGAATCGAAACCGGGTTCTAACTCTTTGTTCTTACCGCACTTCTTGTCGGGAAACCGGTTCCCACTTTTCCGGAAGTGCTCTAAAATATTTCAGCTTTTTTCTATGGTTTGCCCGGCAGGGCAAATTGCAACAGCAAGGTACGTTGCAACAGGCTGAAATTGTCGTCGGAGATCAGGGTCAGGCGCAATTCGCCATCCGGGGCGACATGCAGGCTCATGCCCTCCATGTTGTCAACGGTATTTTGCATGCCCGATTCAATCAGGACCGGACCATCCAGAACTGCGCCGGGGCGAATGGTGACGGCGGCAATGCGGCGGATGCGAAATTCCAGGCCGGTCAGCATGGAAACCTTGCGCTCCAGAATGAGAAGGTCGCCATTGGGCAGGGTTTCAGCATCAGTCAGGTCGAAATCATTGCTGCGGCGTACGGATAATGCGCCTTTATAGGGGCCACTCAGTATCCAGCCCCTGATATTGCCATTGGCGTCAAGGGTTCTTTCACTCAGGGCAATCACCGCGCCTTTCAGGATCGTGTTCTTTCCGAATTCGGCAATGGCTTCAAGCCCCTTGTTATATTCAAGGTGTTCCAGGTCCCGGGGGGTTTTTATCCGGTGTCCGGTGGCGCGAAGGCCATGTTTGCCGAAGGCATATTGCAAAATCCGGTGGCGGCGCTCGAAGGAGATGAGAAGCCGCGACAGGTTTCGGCCACGTCCCAGAGCGATGATGGATTCTGAATCGCGCCAGCGTTTTCCCTTGAATGGTTTGCTCCTGGCATTGAGCAGTTTTGCAAAACGCGCGTTTTTAATGCCAGAGAGTTTATTGTTCCTGTATTCCAAAGCTGCGCTCATCCACCAGCCCCGGTCGGTAATGGCGACCATATTTTTTCCGCTTCGATCAAGAACCAACCCGGAAAAACCGCCAAAATGCTCGTGTGTGGAGGTCAGGAGCAATCCGCCGCGCCATTCCAGTTTGCCAAACCTGACATGGGCCGAATCGTAAGGGGCAAAATCAACCGGTTGGGCATTGATCTTGATATGCGCCACCTTGCCCGATTCGGCCGGCTCCGGCAGGCCTGCGATGGTCAGGGCCATGCCGGCAAGAAGCCCCATCAGGAAGCCGGTCTTTTTGATTGTGATGAAGCTCACTTGGGAAAATATCCTTTATGTCCCGCGTTAAAATGCTCAGGAGCCGGTTGAGACCGATTCATCAAAGAGTTCGGTCAGCTTGTCAACCATGGCGCCGCCGAGTTCCTCGGCATCGTTGATGGTCACGGCGCGGCGGTAATATCGGGTCACATCATGGCCGATGCCAATGGCGATCAGGTTAACGGGGGAGGCCATTTCAATATTGCGGATGACCTCCCGCAGGTGTTTTTCCAGATAATTGCCGGTGTTTACCGACAAGGTGGAATCATCAACCGGAGCGCCATCGGATATGACCATCAAAATACGGCGTTGTTCGGGCCGGCCCAATAATCTTTGATGCGCCCACAAGAGCGCTTCACCATCGATGTTTTCCTTCAAAACGCCTTCAC
>CAZHLV010000158.1:0-9877 GCA_964533415.1 uncultured Hyphomicrobiales bacterium | reverse complement strand
TTCCGGGCCTGCTCGGCGGTTTTCTTTTTCGTTGCCTTTTCAGCTTTCTTTTTTGTTACATCAGCCGGTTTCTTTTTCGCCTTGTCAGAAGCGATCTTCTTGGGTGCTGGTTTTGTCTTGCTTGAGGTTTTACGGGCTGATTCTTCATCGGATCTAACCTCGGCCATATTGATAGACTCGGCTTCAACCTTGACCCGGGATTTTGCCTTGCCCCTGGTTTTTTTCTTCGCCTTTGAAGCTGAATGTTTTTCCGTCTTTTCCGCTTTTTTTGCCTTGCCTTTTGACTTTGTCTTTTTTGCTTTTTTCCTGGCCTTTTTCTTCTTGGCAACTTTTGGGCCTTGAGAAGCAGATGC
This sequence comes from uncultured Hyphomicrobiales bacterium, assembly GCA_964533415.1. Taxonomy (GTDB): domain Bacteria; phylum Pseudomonadota; class Alphaproteobacteria; order Rhizobiales; family BM303; genus BM303. The sequence continues at coordinate 9,524 of CAZHLV010000158.1, read as the reverse complement.
CGAAGATATCGTGGCCTGTTCAGGGGGGGTTGAAAACAGCCCGGCCAGCCCCTTGAAGGCTTCCTTTATCATCATGCCAAGGAAATAGGGCAGGGCGCGCAGGGCGTAAAACACCATGCTGAGCACCGAACCAAGCGATCCGGCCTTGCCAATCAGGGACTTGATTCCCATGCCGATCATCACGAAGATTGCGCGGACAAGGTAAAACCCCATGGAAAGCGCCCCAAGCAACCGGGTAAACAGCCCGGGCGCATCCGGATCTTTTTCCGCGGAGGTGCCTCTCATGGAGGTCGCATCGGGCGGTAATTGACCAGAGGCGATCATCTCACACAAGAAGGCCTTGTTGGAGCGCATGCATGAAAGGGGAATGACGATAAGGGTGAGCAGGGTCGAGACCATGGCGCCAAACATCAGCGATATGGCCATGCCCTGGAAGATCTGGTCCGAAAGGATCGTGCTGGCCCCGGCGATCATGGTGAGCTGGGTAATCAGGATTGGCCGTGTCCGTGTCCGTACTGCCTGGATAACCGCTTCCCTGGGCGCGATCCCGTCCAGAATGGCATGCTTGGCAAAATCCACCAGCAGGATCGAATTTCGCACAATGATGCCGGCAAGCGCGATCCAGCCAATCATCGAGGTGGCGGTGAACTCGGCATTAAGCAGCCAGTGACCGGGGATGATGCCGATCAGGGTGAGCGGAATTGGCGCCATGATGATGCCCGGCTGGCGGAAATTGCCAAACTCCCAGACCACCAGCATGTAGATCAGAACCAGAGCCGCCATGAAGGCAATGCCCATATCCCGGAAGGTTTCGTAAGTTACGGTCCATTCGCCGGTCCACTCAAAAGCCGATTTGAAACCATCCGGCGGCGGGCCGATGAGGTAACTCTCAAGTTTCACGCCGTCCGGTGAAGTGTAGTTTTCCAGCAGCTTGCCCACGTCCAACATGCCGTAAACCGGCGCTGCCAGTCGCCCGGAAACCTCACCAACCACATATTCCAGCGGCCGCAGATCCTTGTGGAAGATAATATCATCCTGCTCGTCCTCGACGAAACGGCCCAGTTCGGAAATCGGGATCAGGGAACCATCGGACGCCCGGACCGGCACCTCGCCAATCTGCGAGGCTTCTCCACGCACGTTGAGCGGCGCCTGAAGCAGGATATAGCGTGGCTCCAGTTCATGCCCCAGCTTGGCATCGCCCAGCTTGTATCCGCCCATAATCATTTCAAGCTGGCGGTTTATGGATTCACGAGAAACGCCGCGCCGTTCGGCTTTTTCTCCGTTGATCTTGAAACGCCAGATCTTATGCCGCGCAGGCAGGTAGTTATCAGCGTCCACGATGATATCTGATTCTTCAAAGATCCTTGTCAGGTCCCGCGCCACCTGACGCCGGATCTTGTCCGATGGGCCATAAACTTCTGCCACCATGGTTTGCAGCACGGGCGGGCCGGGAGGCATTTCCACGACCGCTATGCGCGCGCCCAGCTTCTTGGCCAGGGGCGCCAGGACCTTGCGGGCCTCCACGGCAATGTCGTGGCTGGTTTTTTCCCGCTCATGCTTGTTCAGAAGCTGAACCTGGATATCGCCTTCCCACGATCCCTTGCGCATGTAGTAATGCCGCACGAGGCCATTGAAATTAAACGGTGAGGCCGTGCCTGCATAGGTCTGGATGGCCGTGACTTCCGGTATTTTGAGCAATTTCTGACCAAGTTGCTGAACCACGTTGGCCGTGGTCGGCAGGGCTACGCCTTCGGGCAGGTTAATGACCACGTTAAATTCAGGCTTGTTGTCCAGCGGGAGCATCTTGACCCGCACCGCCGTGGTGTAAAACATGGAGAACGAGCCCAGCAGCGCCACCAGGATAAACAGGCGAACCAGATTGCCTTTCCATTTATGGTCAATCAGCGGCGGCAGTATCCAGCGGAAAAAACGGTCCAGCCGCGCCATGTCGCGCTGCTCGCGTTCTTCCATCTTGCGCAGCTTGGCGAGGCTGGGCTTGATGCGCACCGCCAGCCAGGGGGTAAACATGAATGCTGCGAAAAGCGAGATCGCCATGGCCACGGAACCCAGGATGGGGATTGGCCGCATGTAAGGCCCCATCATGCCCGAGACCAGCCCCATGGGGATCAGCGCCGCGATAATGGTCAGCGTGGCCAGGATGGTCGGGTTGCCTACTTCGCGCACCGCATCAATGGTGGTCTCAAGATCGGTGCCATCTTTAAGCAACCATCGCCGGTAGATGTTTTCAACCACAACCGTGGCGTCATCCACCAGGATGCCGATGGAAAAGATCAGGGCAAACAGGGAGACCCTGTCAATGGTGAAGCCCATGATCCAGGCCGCGAAAATTGTCAGCAGAACGATAACCGGAATAACCGTGGAGACAACGATGGTTGGCCGGAAACCAAGAAATACAAAAATCAAAATGGTCACGAACCCGGTTGCTTCAAGCAGGCTCCGGATCAACTCGTTGACCTTGTTGTTGGCGGTTTCACCATAATTTCGGGTGATCGCCACATGAACATTGTCGGGAATGACCGCGCCCTTGAGATTCTCGACCATGTTGAGGATGTCATTGGCAACCGTCACCCCGTTGGTATTGATTTTCTTGGCGATGGCAATGGTTACAGCCGCCGCCCCCATTGGCGCCGAGGTGGTTTTGTCCTTCCAGGCCGGGCCGGTGTAATACTGGACGATATCCCTGGCATCCCCTGGCCCCTCTATGACATTGGCAACATCGCGGACATGAACCGGCGAGCCCTTGGAGACCCCGACAACCAGGCTTTCGATATCCTGGGCATGTTTAAGGAAGCCGCCGGTATAGACCTTTATATTGGCTGACCCCAACTCCGCCGAGCCGGCGCCATGAGACTTGTTGGCGCCCCGGATGGTCTGGGCCAGCTTGTCAAGGGTTATGCCGAAACCTTTCAGGCGCTGGGGCAAAACTTCCACCCGCAGAACTTCCGGCCGTCCGCCGACAATGAAAGGCTGCGAGGTGTTGGGGATTCCCTTGAGGCGGTGCAGTAATTCCTTGGCAACCAGCCGAAGCCCGGAATCATCGACATCTTTTGACCACAAGGTAAGGGTGACGATGGGAACATCATCAACGCTTTTGGGCTTGACCAGCGGCTGGCTCACTCCGGGGGGGATGTTGTCCATGTTGGACGCCAGCTTGTCATACAGCTTAATCAGCGAATCTTCCATGGATTCGCCAACCTTGAAGCGAACCGTCACCATGCCCATGCCTTGCTGGGAAGCTGAATAGACATGCTTGACGCCGGGGATTTCCGCCATCATCCGCTCCAGCGGATTGGCCGCCAGCGAGGCGACCTGCTTGGCTGAAGCGCCGGGATAATTGAAGAAAATATCTACCATCGGCACGGAAATTTGTGGATCTTCCTGCCGTGGCGACATAATCAATCCAAGCAGGCCGATAGCTATGCAGCAGATCAGCAAAAGCGGGGTAATCGGCGAATTGATGAATGCACTCGCGATCTTGCCGGCGATGCCAAGCTCGGTTTGAGCATCATCAGGATGCCCCGTTACCTCGGCGACATCAGCCTCCAGCCTGCAAGCCTCATCTCTTATTTTCTTGTTTTTACCCTGTTTTCCCATAGTGCCCGTTATCCCTCTTCACGGGAATTGTTGTTGCCGGATTAATTGTTATCCATGGCGAATTTTGATTTCAGACCCGGAGGCGGCGCTGTCAAAACCGTCTCATTCCCCTTTAACCCCGATAAAATACTGACCCGGCCCCCGCCGATCGGTGCGCCCACTCGCACCAGCCGCAATGAAGGTTCTGCATCCTTGCCATCAAGAACGAAGATGGCCGATAGCGACCCGCGCTGAACGATGGCTGTTTCGGGCACTGTCGGTAATTTGCGGCCCGAGGTGTTGTTGGGGATCCTGACCTCGGCATACATGCCCAGCCCGCTGGGAACGCCTTGAGGCACGTCGAACTTGATCGTGACCGTATGTGAAGCCGGATCGGCCATGGGAAAGATCTGCGCCGTGCGCACATTCACCCAGACATCCACCGTGTCAAACTTGGCGGGCACCAGCATCCCTTCACGCAGATAGGGCGCCACCCGGACCGGCACCTCGGCTTGAATTCGCAAATACTTGATATAGGCGAATTTGACCAGTGGCTGTCCCGGCTGAACCGTATCGCCCTTTTCAACCAGCTTCTTGATGATAACGCCGTCAAACGGCGCTTTCAGGCTGGCGTCACGGATCCGGGCATCAATTTCTTCCAGCGAGGCCTGGGCTTGCATCAGATTGGTCCGGGCCGTATTGATGTTGCTATAGCTCCGGTATAGATCAGCCTGCCGGTTAAGGCCGGTGTTCGACTGCCCCACGAAATTGCTCATGGGCCGGGTGAACATCTTGTCAAACATCATCGGCATACCCATGCCGGACAAGTTGTTGGATCCGCGGTCCACGGATGGGGAGAACAGCTCCCGGTCATATTGCACCTGGGCATTGCGGATGGCGTTTTGCGCCGCCATGATATTGGCAACGACCTTGCGGCGCTTGGCGCGAATTTTCTTGTCATCAATGGAAACAAGAACCGTGCCGGCCTTGAAATCTTCGCCCTCGCGCCCGGCCAGGAAGGTTACAGTCCCGGGAATTTGCGCCGAGAGGGTGACTTCCTTGAACGGGATAACCGTGCCGCCCACCGTGGACGAACCGCCCACCGTGTGCATGGTTGCGATAGAGGTTTGGTACTTCTGCGCCATGGCCGGGGCGCCTATAAAAAAGGCGCCGCCGACAACCAGAGCTGCGAGGGTGTGTTTCATCAGACGCGTCCCATGACCACAAAACTTTTCATGAATGGACCGGCCATGCGCGGGTCTTTAATCATGGCGCCATAATCACCGACCAGGAATTGCAGCTTGCGGGATGTGTAGGCCATGCCCAGCCCCATCATGCCCGGGGGTTTTGCGGCCCACCCTTTCCAGGTTTTTTCCGCGGCCCGGATATCCCAGCTTAGTTTTTGCCCCTTGAACTTGCCCGCCTTTACGGCAAAGCCGTTTTCCACCACGAGCACGCCGCGCGGTTCGTCTTCACCCAGAAAACCGTATCCGATTGTCGATGAGAAATTGATTTTTTCAAGCGCTGCCGCAAGCTCAGGCTCGTCGTTCCACGCCTTCTTGAAGTCTTTCATCCACTCTTTTGAGAACATGTCCGCCATTTGGTCCCTCCCTTTTGACCTTGGTTGCGAAACGCGGGGTCCCCCGCCGTGTGAAGTTAAATGCAATTATCGTGCCGTTTGGCAAGGTTTTGAATTTATGCGGTTTTTTTGCGATTCCTTTTAATCCGTTGCGTGTGGCAGCTTTGGTGAAAAGCCTGAAAAAACGTACTAACATCTTGTTATTATTAGCATAAACTAATGCGAAACTCTCAGAAAAACGTTGCGCAACACGAAGAAAACTGCAACACTCCCTTTTAAATAAGCACAAAAGTGCGACAAAATACAGCATGGAGTGCGACAATATGTCAAACTCCAACTTTGCGGGGAGATAACTTGATGCAGGAATTGCAAACGATGTTTCCATTGCTGGAGGCGATCGTTTCCTACATTGATGAGGGAGTCATCATTGCCGACAAGGACGGCCAGGTGCTCTTTCAAAACCCTTCTGTTGGGGAGCTTTTGGGGAACAGGCCGAGTATTCCCGTTGAAACCCTGAAGGATGCCGGCGGGATCAACCTGGTCGAGGAGATCAGGAAGCAGCGCGGAAATATCAAGAAAAACGGTCGTGAAGACGATTCGGTGAAATTTGAGATGCGTTTTCCCTGCGAAGGTATGGCCCGCGATCTTGAATTTCACTGCTGTCATGCCAGCCAGATGACCGGTGACATGGTTTTACTGATTGTCCGGGACCGGACCGAAAAACGCCGCCTTGAGGCCGTTCTGGACCGGGCCGGGGCGGATATGATTACCAATGACCCGCAGATGCTGGAGATTTTTGAACGCGTGAATCAGGTTGCCCCCACCGATGCTTCGGTTCTCATTCAGGGTGAATCGGGTACGGGCAAAACCCAGGTCGCCCGCATGATTCATCGCAAAAGCCAGCGCGCCGACAAACCGCTGGTCGAGGTCAATTGCGCGGCTATTCCCGAAACCTTGATTGAATCGGAGCTGTTTGGTCATGTGAAGGGGGCCTTTACCGGGGCCTCGCATGGGCGCTCGGGACGATTTCAAAGCGCCCATGGCGGAACCTTGTTTCTTGATGAAGTCGGGGAAATTCCCTTGCACCTGCAAGCCAAGTTATTGCGGGTTATCCAGGACAAGGAACTTGAACCCGTGGGGTCGGACAAGCCAATCAAGGTGAATGTTCGCATTATTGCCGCATCAAACCGGAATTTGCGGCAGATGGTGGATGAAGGCAAGTTCAGGAGTGATCTGTATTATCGTCTTGCGGTTATTCCGCTCACCATTCCGCCTCTCAAGGATAGACCAGGCGATATCCCGCTGCTCTTGCAGTATTTTTGCCATAACCTGGAGCGCCGCGGTTATGCCAGCGATATTGAATGCGGCACCGACGCCATGCGCATGATGATGGATTATCCCTGGCCGGGTAATGTGCGCGAGTTGGAAAATGCTGTTGAACATGCCCTGATTTGCGCCGTGAATAAAAAAGTTTATCCGGAAAGTTTGCCGCAGGACGTGCGCGACTACAGCGAAAACTCAAAAGCTGCCAGCATGGCCTATGCCGGCCCTGATACACGAAAAGAGTTCCGGCAGGAAATTGTCATGGCCCTGGCCCATGCCAATGGCAACAAGTCAAAAGCTGCCGAAGCCCTGGGAATTGACCGCACCACATTGTGGCGCAGGATGCGCAAGCTGGGCCTGTAAGCCGGTATAATAACAAATTCCCGCTTTCGTCATGACCTGGGGCAACCTCTTAACTCCATATTCACCACAACCCGGCTAATCTTGTTGCAGGCTCTGTAGTTGCGGAGAAACAGTATCGAGTGTTTGTGGAGTATTTGAGTATGGGTAGTCATTACAAGATCTGTCTTGCCGTTGTGATTTGTCTTCTTGGCGGCGCTTTTGGAGCCTCTCCGGCCTGGTCAATCGAAGGGGATGATCTGGTTGATAATGATGCGGAAAAATTACAGGCGGCTTATGAATGCGACAAACTCGCCACGCGGCCCCTTGATATCAGTTCGCCGGCAAAGGGTGTTGCCTTTGCGAAGATTGATGCCGAACCGGCAATCCGGGCCTGCCGTGAAGCTACAAGGCAGTTTCCGGCTACCGGGCGGTTTTATACCCAGCTGGCCCGCGCCCTGCTCAAGGTCAAGCGCCTGGGACAGGCCGGCAGGGCCTTGAAGAAGGCTGAAAACCTGAAACATCCACCTGCTCTTAATATTATCGGATACATGTATGAAAACGGCTTGAGCGTGGTTCGCAATGCCCGCAAGGCCCGCCGTTACTATGAGCGGGCTGCAAAACCGGGTGATGCCTATGGGCAGTTCAATATGGGCCGTGTTTTTCTCAAGGGTATCGGTGGCGCCAAAAGCCGCCTCATTGGCATGGATTACCTGCAAAAATCTGCTGCCAAGGGTATGCAGCAAGCCATGTACATGCTTGGAGATATAGAGCGCAACCGGCGCGGGGGCAGTACAAAAAAGGCCTTTGAATGGTTTGAAAAGGCGGCGAAAGCCGGGCATCTTCCCTCTCAGAACCTGCTGAGCTATGCGTATTCCACGGGAGAGGGTGTTGCCAAGAACCCGGCCCTGGCCATGAAATGGAGCAAGATGGCAGCAAAATCGGGTGATGCCGAGGCGCAGATGCGGCTTGGCCAGTTCTACATGGAGGGGGTTGGCGTACGAGAAGATCCGGATAAAGCCGCCATGTGGTTCCGCAAGGCCAGCGAGCAAGGCAATATTGCGGCGCAAGCGCGGTTGGGATCACTGTATCTTTATGGGCAAGGTGTAGAGAAAAACCTGTCAGAAGCCCTCAGGTGGTTGCGCAAGGCTGCCTCTAAAGGTGAGGCCCTGGCTATCTATACTTTGGGCGTTATGTATGAGAAAGGATTGGGCGTTACCCAGAACCTGTCTCATGCTCGCTACTATTACAAGGAAGCTGCCGAAGCTGGAAATCTTGAGGCCCAACTGAAACTTGACGAAGTGGCAAAAATAGCCAGTGCAACCAACCAGGACGCTTATGCCGCCTATGTTAAACGTGCAAGGGAAAAAGAAGAAGCTGAAAAGAATGCTGTTGAAAGCGCAGCCTTGACCTCGCCGGAGCCTGGGTTGAGAATGGAAAGCTCAACACCAACTCAACTGTCCAGCCTGGGGCTGGTTGGCCGGTTGGACTAGAGACCTGCCTGGAATCCTGCTGATATGAAACCGGCGTCACTGGTTATTGTGGGAACAGGAATATGCGCAGCGCGGCATATGAGTATCGAGGCCATTGCGGCCATTCAAAGCGCGGGCAAGGTGTTTTACGTCACCGCAGATACCGAGGCTGAGCGTCTTGTCCGTGATCTCAATTCCCGGTCTGAATCCTTGATGCCCCTTTACGCTGATCGCAAGGCCCGCAAAACCACCTATGCTGAGATGGTCGAGAAAATCCTCTCCAGCGTATATGCCGGGGTTGAGACTTGCGTGGTGCTTTATGGCCATCCGGGCGTTTTTGCCTATCCTGCGCATGAAGCCATGAGGCGTGCCCGTCTGGAGGGGTATCACGCGGTAATGCAACCGGGGATATCTGCGCAAGATTGCCTGTTTGCCGATTTGGGCATAGATCCGGGAACCAGCGGCTGCCAGTCCTATGAGGCGACGGACTTTCTCATCAACCAGCGTGTTGCAGATCCCGAAAGCCATCTCATATTATGGCAAATTGGTGTGATCGGCGATACAACCCACCGCATCGGAAAACATGATCTGCGGGCCCTCCCGCAACTCGTGGACCGCCTGACACGGCTTTATACCAGCAGCCATATAGTAACGATATACGAAGCAGGTGTCCGCATTGATGCCAGCCCGAATATATTTCGCCTTCCCCTGCCGGATATAACCCCGGAGCAGGTAACGCCCGCCTCGACGCTTTACATTCCGCCCAAGACCCCCTTTACACCGGCTCAAGGCCTCGAACAACGCCATGTATTTTCAACCGAGCAAGGCATCATCCATGAATAAACGACCTTGAATACCTGTTTATTCAGGCATGGGTTCATACCACATGAGGCTACCCGAGCATCTTCTCACCTTGATCCGGTAGCGCATACCACGCTTGTAGCCGCGCATTTTCATCGTGTAAGCTTTGGGCCTGATCCTGTGGATATTGTAAAAACCATGGCGCATGATCTTGCGAACAATGGCGTCAATTGACAGACATCTTCGCGCAATCTTAAATGTTCCTGTAGAAGATACAATTAAAGCAGGCCGTGGCTGCGAAAGCTGACTTCGCGGCTGCGTCCTATCACGATATGGTCATGGACCGTGATATTCAGGCTGTTGGCGGCCTGGATGATTTTCAAGGTCATGTCGATATCCGCCTGCGAAGGGGTAGG
>CAZHLV010000157.1:0-8237 GCA_964533415.1 uncultured Hyphomicrobiales bacterium | reverse complement strand
CCCATATGCCCCGTAACGGGTTTAAATATCTTGACCATCCCTACCTGCTGTTGACCCTGACCGCCCTGATCTGGTCCGGCAATGCCATTGCCGGGAAATTCGCGGTGGGCAGCGTGCCTCCCATGGCCCTGACATTCTTGCGCTGGCTTTTGGCCGCTATCGTGCAGATGATTATTGCCACTGCCCCGCTTAAACGGGACTGGCCGCAAATCCGCAAGAATGCAGGACAGCTTTTCCTTATGGGCGCCATCGGTTTTGGCGGCTTCAACCTGCTGCTCTACAACGCCCTGCATTCCACGACGGCGCTCAATGTTACCATCGAGCAATCCGCCATGCCGATGCTGATCGTCCTGCTCGGGGTTTTCATCCACGGCGAACGCGGAAACTGGCGGCAAATTTCAGGCATTATCCTCTCGCTTGCCGGTGTTGCGGTCACCGCCGCCCATGGTGATCTTGCCCGGCTCATCGCCTTGCAGGTCAATCGGGGCGATGGGCTGATGCTGCTCGCCGTTCTGGCCTATTCAGGTTACGCCATTACCCTCAGAAGCAAGCCCGCACTCCACCCGCTGAGTTTCCTGGCCATTTTGTCCTTGTCCGCAGCAGCTACCGCATTACCTTTTTTTATCCATGAGATGTCGCAAGGCATCATTTTCACCCCCAGCTTGAAAGGTGGAGCGCTCATTTTATATGTCGCGCTGTTTCCCTCCATTCTGGCCCAGATGTTTTTTGCCCGCGGAGTTGAACAGATCGGATCGGCCCGGGCCGGTCAATTCATCAATCTGGTGCCTCTTTTTGCCGCATTTCTGGCAGTCGCCCTGCTGGGTGAGACCTTGCAGGGTTTTCATTTCATCGGCTTTGGCCTAATTATGGGCGGCATTTGGCTGGGCGCTCACAAGGTTTTGCCCCAAGGGAGAGCATGAATATGGATGTACAGATCAGCAACCTGGTCAAATCAACCCTGACATGGCTGGTTGGAAATTTCAGGGCGCTTGTACTCGTTTCGCTCATTCCCGCAACTCTCCTGGTGCTGATGGCCATCGTGCAAAGCTGGATGCAAATAAACAGTTTTCAAGACCTGCTTGCCGGCGCAGAAACATCGTCCTTTCCCGCCAGCGGCCAGATTATCAAGAACATGATTCTGGCTCTGCTTGCCTTTCTCATCAGCGGCTGGCTCTCGGTCAAGGTGACCCGGCTGCGGCTGCTTGGCGCAGGCGCTGTAGGCCCGGCCTCGTCAGATGAGATCCGTTGCACCTATCGCTCACTACTCTACCAGGCCGCCCTCATCGGCATGTTCATCTCCACCTATCTCACCGGGTTGCTGTTGATCGTCGCCACGGGATATCTTTTCGGCAGCATAAGCCCGGCCATCCTGTTTGCCCTGGGCGTGCTGGCAATCTTGGGATTTGCCTATGCCATGGTCAGGTTTTCAGCCGCTCTCCCGGCAATTGCCGTGGGCCTGAAGCCAAAAATCCTCAAGGAAATGTGGCCCTTTGCCAGGGAATATGCCTGGAGCCTGATGGGCTGGATGCTGCTGATGGCCATCACCGTTACCCTGGCCTTTTTGCTGCTTTCTTATGTCCTGATGTCCGGTTCATTTGCCGCCATGCAGCAATCCCCCGCAGCCTACATGGAATACATGCAGGCCAACCGGTTCAAGGTGATAATGGCCAATGTTATTTTCTCACTTCTGAATATCCCGGTTTACTGGTTTTTTGTGCTTTATTTCGCCGAAGTCTTTGAAAAAATTGCAGCCCGGAAAGGCATCTGGCGCGCAAATCCGGCATAAAAAAGGGCGGGACAGGCCCACCCTTCTTGATATGTCTTGAACATCCGGTATTTTAAAACCTGAGCCGCCGCGCCTGGGTGACCTGCGGCAGGGCGCGCACCCGCTCTATGGCTTCATCACTTAAAGCCTCGTCAATCTCGAGCAGCGCAATCGCATCGCCGCCCTGTTCGGAACGGCCAAGGTTAAAGGTCGCAATATTGACATTCTCCTCGCCCAGGATACGGCCAAGCTCACCAATATAGCCCGGCGTATCGGTGTTGGTGGTATAGATCATGTGCGGTCCAAGCTCGGCCTCCATGTCAATGCCCTTGATCTGGATAATGCGCGGATGCCCGTCGGAAAACACGGTCCCGGCGACCGAACGTTCCTGCCGCTCGGTGCGCACCGTAAAGCGGATATAACTGTCATAAACGCTATGATGCTCACGGCGGGTCTCTTCCACGTCAATCCCCCGCTCGCGGGTAATCACCGGCGCGCTGACCATGTTGACATCTTCCAGCACCGGCTTGAGCAGCCCTGTCAGGGCCGCCGATGTGAGCGCCCTTGTGTTCATCTGCGCCACGTCACCGACATATTCGATGGTCACGCCGTTGATGCTCGATTCGGTAAGCTGCCCGGCAAATGAACCAAGCTGTTCCGCCAGCGCCACGAAAGGCCTGAGCTTGGGCGCTTCTTCCGCCGAAATCGCCGGAAAATTGATGGCGTTGGTAATGGCGCCATTGAGCAGGTAATCCGACATCTGCTCGGCCACCTGTACCGCCACATTTTCCTGCGCCTCGCGCGTTGAGGCCCCCAGATGCGGCGTGCAGATCACGTTGTCCATGCCAAACAGCGGATTGTCCTTCGCCGGTTCCACCTCGTAAACATCCAGCGCCGCACCGCCCAGGTGACCTGATTCCAGCGCCGCTTTAAGATCCGCCTCGACCACCAGCCCGCCGCGGGCGCAGTTGATGATATAAGCCCCCTTCTTCATCTTTGCCATGGCCGCGCCATCAAGGATATTGCGGGTCTTGTCGGTCAGCGGCGTATGCAGCGAGATGAAGTCCGAACGCGCCAGCAGGGTATCAAGGTCAACCTTTTCAACCCCGATATCCGCCGCCCGCTCCGGGGTCAGGAACGGATCGAACGCGATCACCTTCATCTTCAGCCCGATGGCTCGCGAGGCCGTGATCGACCCGATATTGCCGCAACCGATGATCCCGAGGGTCTTGGAGGTCACTTCAATGCCCATGAACCGGCTCTTTTCCCATTTGCTGGCCTGTGTCGAGGCATTGGCTTCCGGGATCTGCCGCGCCAGCGACAGCATCAGCGTGATGGCGTGCTCGGCGGTGGTGATGGAATTGCCAAACGGCGTGTTCATCACGATCACCCCCTTGGCGGTGGCCGCCGGGATATCGACATTGTCCACCCCGATGCCGGCGCGGCCTATCACCTTGAGTTTTTTTGCCGCCCCGATGACCTTTTCGGTGGGCTTGGTGGCCGAACGGATTGCCAGGCCATCATAATCCCCTATGATCTCGATCAACTCATCGCGGGTCAGACCGGTTTTGACATCAACCTCGATGCCATTGTTCTTGAAAATCTCAACCGCAGCCGGGCTGAGCTTGTCGGAAATGAGTACTTTAGGCGCCATGTCCTTGTCTCTCCTGTTGGAAGTCTGAAAATATCGGGAAATTAAAGTTCGGATTTAGCCTGCGCAAAGGCCCAGTCAAGCCACGGCGTCAAGGCCTCAAGATTGCAAGCCTCGATCGTCGAACCGCACCAGATGCGAAGCCCCGGAGGCGCATCGCGGTAAGCCCCCAGATCAAAGGCCGCTGCTTCACCATCCAGAAGTGCAACGATTCTTTTGGCGAAAGCTGCCTGGTCTTCAGTGCTCATCGCCGCAATATCCGGGTCTGAAAATTTCAGGCAAACCGAAGTGTTGGAGCGGATCGCCGGATCAGCGCATAAAAAATCGATCCACGGGGTTTTTTCCACCCAGTCGGCGATCACCTTCGTGTTGGCATCGGCCCGGGCAACCAGCGCATCAAGACCGCCCAGCCCCTCGGCCCAGTTCAGCGCATCGATATAATCCTCGACACACAGCATGGAAGGCGTGTTGATGGTCGCCCCCTTGAAGATGCCTTCAATCAGCTTGCCGCCCTTGGTGAGGCGGAAAATCTTTGGCAGCGGCCAGGCCGGCGTGTAGCTTTCCAGCCGTTCCACCGCGCGCGGGCTCAGGATCAACATCCCGTGCGCCGCCTCGCCCCCCAGCACCTTTTGCCACGAATAGGTGGTAACATCGAGTTTCGCCCAGTCAAGTTTTTGCGCAAAGGCCGCCGATGTCGCATCGCAGATGGTCAGCCCCTCGCGGGCTTCATCGATCCACTCGCCATCGGGCACCCGGACGCCCGAGGTCGTGCCGTTCCATGTGAACACCACATCACGCGAAAAATCCACCTGCGCCAGATCTGGCAATTCACCGTAACCGGCTTCAAGAATACGCACATCCGCAAGGCCAAGCTGCTTGACCACATCGGTGATCCAGCCCTTGCCGAACGATTCCCACGCCAGCATGTCAACGCCGCGCGCCCCCAGAAGCGACCACAGGGCCATTTCCACAGCCCCCGTATCCGAAGCCGGGACGATCCCGATGCGGTAGTCCCCTGGAATCCCCAGAACATCCCGGGTTTTTTCAATTGCGCCAAGAAGACGCGCCTTGCCTTCAGCCGAACGGTGTGAGCGCCCGAGACTTGCATTGGTAAGATTTTGAAGAGACCAGCCGGGGCGCTTGGCGCAGGGGCCGGAAGAAAAACGCGGATTGTCCGGCCGCGCAGCCGGTTTGTTTGACATAGCCATGATGCTACCCTCTCAGATAGTTGCCCCTCGTTGGGGAGGGGTGTCCCGCGGACAGCACTAGGCGCAGTAAAAGGCGAAGTCAACAGGAAAAACGGACGGCACGCAACATGCCATCCGTTTCACGAAAAACCGATCTGATAATCGTAAGATTAATTCATGCTCATGCGCAAACCGACACGGATGGCATGGTCCCCCCAGTTGGGGTCGCCCGTGATGGCAGCATAAGTGTAGCGGTACCCAAGATCGACATCGACCTTTTCCGAGGCCCGCACGGAAATACCCGCCATAGCGGAAACTCCGACAGCATCATCCTTGAACCCCGTGCTGCTCTTGACATGCAGCCAGCCGATACCGGCACCAAGATAAGGGGTAACAACCGTTCCGGTCGGAATATCATAATAACCGTTCAGCATGGTTGTCCAGGTTTCGATAGACTGGCAGGCGGGTTTGTACTTGCCGCTATACGCAACCGTAACATCAACACGCAGATTGACATTGTAGCGGTAACCAACACCGACATCTCCAGTAAAGGCCTCTTCCTTGCCAATACAAGCTCCCTTGGCAAACTGGCTGATACCGGCATCGGCGCGCAGATAAAAGCCTGAATCCTCAATCGCAACCGCTTCGGGCACAATCAGTGGTGGTTCTTCAATAATAATGGGCGGCTCGGGCGGCAGATCGGTGGCAAACGCCGAGCTCATGGCCGTGCCAAAAGCCAGCGCGGCAAGGGCTGTAAAATGAATTGCTTTTCTCATCGGTTTCTCTCGCTATAACAAAGGCTACATATCCAACCCGGTTCGAATCACCTGAGGTTGTTTCATAATGAGAATGAGAGCAAAATTCTTAAGGTAAGATTAAGCATGATTACAAATCAGCGGCATCTTTTCGATTTGCCCGACAAGGTTGCTTATCTCAACTGCGCCTATATGTCGCCGCTGATGAAAGCTGTACAGGAAGAAGGACGCAAGGGCATAGACGCCAAGGCCCGGCCTTGGCAGCTCACCCCACCCGATTTTTTCACCTGCTCCAACGCCGCCCGCGCCGCTTTTGCCAAGATCATAGGCGCCCGGTCCGATGATATCGCCATCATCCCCTCGGTATCTTACGGAATTTCACTGGCGGCAAAAAACCTTGCCCTGAATCCCGGTGAACATGTCTTGTGCATCGAGGATCAGTTCCCCTCGAATATCTACCCCTGGCGGCGCATGGCGGCGCAAAACGGCGCTCACCTGAACACCATCACGGCAAAAGCCGCCGCAACCCCTGAAGGCGCAAACTGGACCCCGGCGATCCTTGAAGCCATTGACGACAACACGGCCATCATCGCCCTGCCCCACTGCCACTGGACCGATGGCGCCCTCATTGACCTTGTCAAAATCGGTGAAAAGGCGCGCCATCATGGCAGCGCGCTGGTTCTCGACATCACCCAGTCAGGCGGTGCGCTCCCTTTTGACGTGGCCCAAATCCAGCCTGATTTTGTCATCTGCGCCACTTATAAATGGTTGCTTGGCCCCTATTCTCTCGGCTTTGCCTATATCGCACCAAAATGGCAAAGCGGCATTCCGCTGGAAGAAGGCTGGATCGCCCGGGCGGGAAGCGAAAATTTTACCCGCCTGGTGGATTATCAGGACAACTACCAGCCCGGTGCTCAACGCTTTGACATGGGCGAGCGTTCAAATTTTCACCTGATGCCCATGGCTCTTGCCGCCCTTGAACAAATCCTTGAATGGGGGGTGGATAACATCCAGAAAACCCTGGCCGCCAAAACCGCCACCATCGCCGAACGCGCCGCCACCATCGGCCTCACATCCGCGCCGCCCGGCCTGCGCGGCGGGCATTTCCTGGGCCTGCGTTTTCCCGGCGGAGTTCCTGAAACACTTTTGCCTGCCCTGGCAAGGGAAGATATATATGTTTCCGTGCGCGGAGATTCCATGCGAGTCACCCCGCATCTTTACAATTCTGACAATGATATCGAACGGCTTCTTGAAGCCCTCACCCCATATTCGGCAGTTTCAAGATGATCCCATCCTCCCCCCGCCCGTTGCGGCACTGGCTCGGCCTTGCCATCCTGGTAGCCGTCTGGGGTTCCTCCTTCGCCATGACCAAGCTTGCCGTCCAGACCATTTCCCCGGCCTATGTGGTAGCCTTGCGCATGTGGGTGTCCGTGGCGGTCATCGCCCCCTTGCTGCTGCTGCGCGGCGAAAAAATAAAAGGCGGCTGGCGCATCTGGCCCTGGTATATCCTGCTGGGCGCCATCGGCAATATCATCCCCTTCTTGCTAATTACCTGGGGCACCCGGCATATTACCTCCGGGCTGGCCGGGATTTTAATGGGCATGGTGCCTCTGGTGGTGGTGACACTGGCGCATTTCTTCATTCCCGGTGAGCGCCTGACCACCCGCAAGGCCCTTGGTTTTTTTATCGGTTTTGCTGGTGTAATCGTACTGATCGGCCCCTCCGCCCTACTCAATATCTCCCGTTCCGGCATGGCCCTGCTTGCCCAGGTTGCCATTTTGGGCGCCACCTTGTGTTACGCCGCCCACACCATCACGGCGCGCATCATGCCACCGCAAAACACCTATCAGAAAACCTTTGGCGTGCTGCTCTCCGCCGCCATCATATCTGTCCCCGTGGCCCTTGTCATGAGCCCGCAAGGCCTTGCAGGCGCCAGCACATTGGCCCTGAGCATGACCGTGCTTTTGGGAATTTTTCCCACCGCCATCGCCGGGCTTATCCTGTTTTGGCTCATTAATGAAGCCGGCCCCAGCTTTGTCTCGGTCTCCAATTACCTGATCCCCGCCTTTGCCCTGGGCCTTGGCGTGGTCTGGCTCGACGAGCATCTGTCCTTGCGCATTCTGGCCGGGTTTGCCCTGATCCTCACCGGGGTCTGGATCAGCCAGATGCAGCAAGGGCGCATGGCGGCTCAGTCCTCGTAACCTGCCCGCAAAACCTCTTGCAAACGCGCCAGCTTTTTCGGCAAATGGCTTTCAAAGCGCATGGGCTCTCCGGTGACCGGATGCGCAAAGCCCAGCAAATAGGCATGCAGCGCCTGCCGGTTCAGCCTTGCCAGCGCCGCCCGCGCCCGGCCATGCAAACGGCCCGCGCGGCTGGCGAACCCCGAGCCGTAAAGCGCATCTCCCAGCAACGGATGCCCCAAATGCGCCATGTGCACCCGGATCTGGTGGGTACGCCCGGTTTCCAGCTCGCAACGCGCCAGAGACACGAGCGGCTTGCCGCCTTCATCATTATAGATTTCAAGAATTCTGTATTTAGTGACAGCATGCTTGCCCCCCGCCTTCACCACCGCCCGCTTCAACCGATTGGCCTTGTGGCGATCAAGCGGTGCGTCGATCTTGCCGCTGCGGCGCATGGGCACACCCCAGACAAGCGCCAGATAGGCCCGCTCCAGCGGCCCCTCCCGGCCATGATCGGCAAATTGCGCCGCCAGCCCCTGATGCGCCTGGTCGGTCTTGGCCACCACCATCAGCCCGCTGGTATCCTTGTCCAACCGGTGCACGATACCGGGGCGCCTGACCCCGCCAATGCCCGAAAGCGTATCCCCGCAATGGTGCAAAAGCGCGTTGACCAGTGTTCCGCTCCAGTTACCCGCCGCC
>CAZHLV010000156.1:0-3257 GCA_964533415.1 uncultured Hyphomicrobiales bacterium | reverse complement strand
CAATGGCCGGAACATCGGTCAAATAGGTTGATTTTACAAAATGTTCCAGCTTGTTGATGAATCCCTCTATTAACATCAGGCGCTCGATATTCAGCACCGATGGCGCATCATGGCCTATGGAATTGGAAACCCCGCCAACCGCGACATTCTGGATATGAGGAGACTTGCCGCCCAAAACAGCGACGATCTTGTTGGCATAGTTTTGAATGTCAAGCGCTTGCAGGTAATGCGCAACCGCCAGCAGGTTGACCTCCGGCGGCAATTTCATGGCCGGATGTCCCCAATAGCCGCTGGCAAAGGGGCCAAGCTGGCCGGTCCCCACAAAGGTTTTCAGGCGATCCTGAACCGCCTTCATCTCGTGCACCCCGTTCAGGGACCAGTCCGAGAGGCTCTCCGCCAGTTTGGCCGCCGCCTTGGGATCCGCACTCAGCGCCGAGACCACATCAACCCAGTCCACCGCCGAGAGGTGATAAAAATGCACAATATGATCCTGAACAGCATGTGCCGTCTGGATAATATTGCGAATAAGCTGGGCATTGACCGGGATTTCCATCTGCAAGGCATTCTCCACCGCCCTTACGGATGTTATGGCATGCACCGTGGTGCAAACCCCGCAAAAACGCTGGGTGTACATCCAGGCTTCGCGCGGATCGCGCCCCACCAGGATTTTCTCGATACCGCGCCACATCTGGCCCGACGACCAGGCTTTGGTAACCTTGCCTTCATTGACTTCAACATCAATGCGCAAATGCCCTTCAATGCGGGTGATGGGGTCAACAGTTATGCGTGTTGTCACGATTTTTTCTCCTTAAACAGCAAGGGCTTGCAGCATGTCTCAGACCGGTTCCGAACGGTGCAAGACGGGCAGTCTTTTCACAAATATCAGGTAGAGCATCAACTCCAGCGCAATGATGCTCAAGGTAATCATGATTTCCGGCGCAGTCGGGAAATAGGAGTAACCCGGTCCCGGATTGTAGGTGACCAGGAAGGCGTCAAACCGGTAAGCTGCGCCCCCGAGCAACATGGTCACGGCGGCGATCAGCAACAGGCCGCCGTTATGGCGCGCCCGTTCTGAAGACAACAGAAAAACAGGTATGATAAACAGCGTCATTTCGACGATAAAGACAACAGAACTGAAATTGCCGGCAAGAATCAGCCCCAGTTTGCCCTGCGCCCCCAAAATCATCAGGCGAACAACCACAAAGCCGACCAGCAGCCACATGATGATCTTCCCCAACCCGGCCAGCAGCGGCGTCTCCGGGGGGCGCCGCATTCCGGCCGCGGTCAGGGAAGATTCAAATACCACGATCGAAAACCCCATAATCAGGGCGCTGATGATGGCCAGCAAGGGCTGAAACTCATTGACCTGCCACAAGGGGTCAACTTTATGCCCCATGGCAATCAGCAAGGAGCCGAGTGACGACTGATGCATGGTGGGCAGCAAAATGCCAAGGGCAACAAACAGGAACAAAACCCGGTTCAGAACCTTCAGCAGACCTTTCGCGCCGATGCGCTCAAGAAAAGCCGGTGCAAACTCAATAATCAGCACCAGAATATAAGCAGCAACGCAAAGGCCCACTTCAAGCATGACCGAATTGAAGTTCCAGTTCCACGGCAAAAAGATTTCATAAAACTGCCAGAACCGGCCCATATCAAAAAAGGCCCCGAAACCGCCAAGGGCATAGCCCAGAAGGCCGGTCAGAATGGCTGGCCGGATCAGCGGGTGATATTGCCCCCTGTTCAGAACATAGACCGTGATCGCCAGCGCATACCCCCCACAGGCAAAGGCCGTACCAATCACCACATCATAGACAACCCAGATCCCCCATGCGTAGCCGCCATTAAGATTACTGACCTCTCCCATGCCGCCAACGAAAAATCGTTGCAGGCCAAAATAGCTCCCCGTCAACCAGACAAGAACAAGAAACATGAAAGGCAGCGTGAGAATCCGGTCACCGGTAGCCTTATGCGCACTCATGACTGGTCCCCCTCATCATCATCACCGGTATTGCGGTGCACCACATAGGCCAACCCGGCCAGGGCAATGGCCGGCAGCGCCAGATAGCTGTAGAGCGTATGCTGCACTCCTTCGGCAATTGAGGCGGCCGAGCGCTCACCCAGCGGCGGCATACCCAGCTTGTCGAATGAAACCGCCGAGATGTGCATGACGCTGGTTCCTCCCGCTTCTTTCTCACCCCAGATATGATTGTTGTATTCCGGGATTTTTTTCTCGTGGCGGCTGGTGGGCCTGGACACGTCACCACGCGGATATTGGTAAACATCCCCGGCCTTGAGCTTCATCCGCCGTTTGGCCTCGGCCAGCAGCGCCTTGCGGGTGCCGAACAAGGTGGCCCCGGTCGGACAAACTTCGGCACACCCGGTAATCAGCCCCTTGTCTATGCGCTCCACTCCCGCCTGATTGCACATCTGGCATTTATGGATCTCGCCAAATACCTTGTTGTATTCAAATTGCGGCACGTTATAGGGACACGCCACCATGCAGTTCCGGCAACCGATACAGGCTTCCGGGTGATGCGTGACAATGCCCGTGCGCTTGTCCTGACGCATGGCGCTGCACGGGCAGGCCGAGACACAGCCCGGATCGACACAATGCATGCAACTGCGCTTTTCAAAGCAAAACCCGTCCTTTTCCCGGTCCTTCACCTCGCCCTTGCCATCTTTGTAAATCTTGATGACATTGAGCGTATCGCCGGAGAGATCACGCGCCGAATCCCATTGCTCATTACCTTTTTGCATGACCGGCGGCATGCCGTTAACCGCCTTGCACTTGGCAACACAGGCCTTGCACCAGACACACAGGGTTGAATCAAAGAGCATTCCAACCGCATCTTCGGCCGGCTCCAGATTGGGTCGCGCCTCAGCCACAACCGGCGCGCAAAGGGCGGCGCTGCCACCTATGGCCGCCTTCAGAAATTCCCTGCGTTTCATGCCAGCCTCCCTACTCTTCCGAAGTCTCAGCCGCGGATTTGTCTTTGCTGTTCAGCTTTTTCACCGCCATGACGGTAACCCCCGCCACTGCGCCCGCGGCAGCCCCGGCAACAGCCGCAGCGGCGGGAGAAATGCCCGTATCACCGCCCTCACGATCGGCAATTTCAGGAAATGCATTGGGCGGCGTATGGGTTTTGACATCCGCCAGCGCGAACATCGGCTTGTTAAAGCCAACCCCTTCTTCCGAGCAGCCAAAACACGGATGCCCCACTTCAACCGGCCAAACCCCACCACCGATATTATTAAAT
>CAZHLV010000155.1:0-2591 GCA_964533415.1 uncultured Hyphomicrobiales bacterium | reverse complement strand
GCGCCCGAACGCGCCGCGCCGAGCGCCGCCATCAGCCCGGCAGGTCCAGCCCCCACAACCAGCACATCGCAATGCCGGTGCGTATGCTCGTAGCGCTCCGGATCGGCCTCCCGCGGCGCCCTGCCCAGCCCCGCCGCGCGGCGGATGAACGGTTCAAACAGCGCCCAGTTGCCGGGCGGCCCCTTGAAGGTCTTGTTGTAAAACCCCGCCGGAATGAAGGCGGAAAACAGGTCATTCAGCGCGTTAAAGTCATATCTGAGCGAAGGCCAGCAATTTTGCGCAAAGGATTCAAGACCTTCATAGATTTCCTGTTCAGTGGCCCGCGTATTGGGGATAGCATGGGCCCCCCTGCCGATCTGCACGATCCCCGCCGGATCCTCGCTGCCCGCGCCCAGAATACCGCGCGGCCGGTGATACTTGAAACTGCGCCCCAGCATGTGCACGCCATTGGCCAGCAAAGCCGAAGCCAGCGTATCCCCGGCAAAACCGCGATATGTCTTGCCATTAAAGCGAAACGACACCGGAGAGCAGCGATCAATGATCCCGCCCTGATCGCACCGGAAAGCCTGTCTCATGGCGCATCATCCCCGTTCATCACTTGCACCGCGTCATTGCCCGAGCCAAGGTTCTCACCACTTGGGCTTGGCAAGGCAGCCACATGATTCACCTTGGGCGCATCTTCACCCATCTTGTAAACCGCCAGAATCTGATCCGTAGCCGTGTTTCGCAACATGTTGAAAAACTTGCGGCATCCGGCACTGTGGACCCAGCGCTCCGCCAGCACCCCCTTGGAATTCCTGCGCATGAAAACAAATTCCGCCCACTGCGCATCGCTGATCTCTTCATCCCCCGAGGGGCGCACAACATGCGCTTCACCGGCATGGGAAAATTCCGACTGGTCTCGCTTGCCGCAATAGGGGCATTCAATTTCAAACATGGTCACCCTCCCTCAATGCGCCACCGCCGCCGCGCCGTGTTCGGCCACCAGCGCCCCGGTGGTAAAACGCTCCAGCGCAAACGGCGCGGCAATCGGGTGCGGCTCGTCATGGGCGATGGTATGGGCAAAAACATGCCCCGAACCGGGGGTTGCCTTCCACCCCCCGGTGCCCCAGCCGCCATTGATATAAAACCCCTTCACCGGTGTCCTGGAAATGATCGGGCTGGCATCGGGACACACATCCACGATCCCGCCCCACTGGCGCATCATGCGCAAGCGCGAGAAGCCGGGAAACAGCTCCACGATAGCCGCCAACGCATGTTCAATCACATCAAGCCCACCGCGCTGGGTATAGCCCGGATGATGGTCAATCCCCGCCCCGATCACCAACTCCCCCTTGTCCGACTGGCTCACATAAGCATGCACGGCGTTCGACATCACAACACAATCAATCGCCGGTTTCACCGGCTCGGAAACCAGCGCCTGCAACGGATGGCTCTGGATCGGCAGGCGGATGCCCAGCATGGACGCGATCACGCTGCTATGCCCCGCCACCACGCTCGCCAGTTTCGGGGTCTTGATCGAACCGCGGGTGGTTTCCACCCCGGTGATCGCCCCGTTTTGCGCATTGATCGCGGTAACCTCGCATTGCTGGATGATATCCACCCCCAGCGCATCTGCGGCGCGGGCAAAGGCCCAGACCACCGCATCATGCCGGTTCACCCCGCCGCGCCGTTGCAGGGAAGCTCCCAGCACCGGGTAGCGCGCATCGGGCGCAACATTGATCGGCGGGCAAAAATCCTTCACCTGCGGCGCATCGAGCCATTCGGAGTCGATGCCATTGAGCCGGTTGGCCTCGATACGCCGCCTGATCTGGCGCGCCTCGCCCTCGTCATGGGCAAGGTTCAGCACGCCGCGATGGCTCATCATGATATTGAAATTCAGATCCCGGCCCAGGGTTTCCCATTTCTTCAGCGCATGTTCATAAATCGCCGCGCTTTCATCATAAAGATAGTTGGAACGGATGATCGTCGTATTGCGCCCCGAATTGCCACCGCCAATCCAGCCCTTTTCCAGCACCGCGATATTGGTTATCCCGTGCTCCTTGGCAAGATAATAAGCGGTTGCCAGCCCGTGCGCTCCACCGCCGATAATCACCACATCATAAGCGCTCTTCGGCTCCGGCTGACGCCAGACGCGCCCCCAGCCCCTTTGCCCGTTCAAGCCTTCGCGAAGCAACGAGAAAATCGAGTATCGATTCATGGCCCCTCCTAAAACGACACAAGAGCAATCCTGACATATTACACGCCAGGGGCAAACAGAAAAATCCCAATAAACAGGATAGAATTGCATGAAATAAACCGTGAAGTTCCGTAGTTTTCGGTCGTCATTCCTGCGAAGGCAGGAATGACGAATTTGTTTTTTTCATATGTATTTGAATATATTATAGCATTTCATGTTTTGGGGTGAAAATGTTGTTGAAATGCTTCCCCAAATATCATGCGATTGCCCTGGCCAGCCTTTCCCTGCTGGTCCGGTTAACCTTCCATATAAGGGCGCAACGCGGCGTTCGCAATGATGTGACCCATCTGCTAGAATGAGCCTGAGGACTTGCCTCATTCGCTCCGTATTCCCATTTCTTTATGGAACGCCA
>CAZHLV010000154.1:0-2760 GCA_964533415.1 uncultured Hyphomicrobiales bacterium | reverse complement strand
CATGACCATGATCCCCGGGGATCATGCTCATTCTTTATTCATTCGCTCTAAAGCGACCCGTCTGAAGACGGGTTATCTAACCCATGCGAGTTGATATGAGACGAACTAATCAGCCTCCGGTAAACCCGGAGCGGTTCATGCTGCATTTCCGGGTCAGGTTGGACGGAGGAAGGGGCGCTCGAGATGGCCGCCGGGGCCGTAATCGGAAGAACACTCCCCAGCCTGTTACAGTGGCATCCATGGCGCCGGGGCGTAGCGGTATGCATTGCCGGACTTCTCCACATAGCCAATACCCGGAAAATCAACATGCGAGCCGGCAATCGCCATGTTTTCGCTGCTCACGCGTTCCAGCAATGCGCGCCGGGTCTTGCGCGCCTGTTCAACATCGCCATCGAACACCACGCCCCAGTCGGGATTGGCAAACTGCAATGACGTGAAATGAATCACGTCTCCCCAAAAGAGCAGGCTCTCGCCCTTTGAGTGAATGACGTAACCTGTCTGGCCAGGCGTGTGGCCTGGAAGCGGCAACGAAGAAACTCCGGCAAACAGTTCCTTTTCTCCGCTAAACATCACCCTGTCATCGCCATAAGGCGCCAGCACGGTCCGCGCCGTATCGATCATCGGACGAAAATCTTTCGGCGCGGCGTTTCGCACCTTGTCGTCATGTATGAAATTCCATTCGATTTCGGAACATGTCAGCGTGGCGTTTTCAAAGGCCCTGCTGCCATCTTTCCCGCTCAAGGCGCCGATATGGTCAGGGTGCATGTGGCTCAACAGGATGGAGGTGATATCCTTTCGATCAAATCCCGCCGCCGCCAGATTGGCTGGCAGTTTGCCAAGGGTGGGAAAGAAATCGCTCACGCCACCCGCATCAAGCAATATCGTTTCCCCGCCGGTTCTGATAACATAGGCATTGACCGGTATCGACACCGAGGCGTCGGAAAACCGGTGGTGACTCATCTGTGCAGATTGCCGGGCGGTTACCTTGTCATAGCCGATAATGAAGTTTGTCGGTATGTCAGTATACCCATCGAGCAGCGCGGTGACTTCAATCTCGCCAACCTTGTAACGGTAGTAACCGGGAACCTGCCCCGTAGCCGCCGCATTCGCTGATTTTGCGGCTGCTTTTTGCCCGCCCGTCAAAAACGGAACCGGAGCCGCCAACAGGCCCTTCATTAAAGTCCTTTTGGTAATATTCACGATCAATGTCTCCCGATTTTTCAAGCCATGTGTTATAAATATATTCGATATGATGCTGCTTTAAATCCAAGATATCGCGACAATTGATATAAGGAATGCTTATGGATCAAATGGGCGCTCTTCAAAGCTATGTCTATGCTGTTCGGACAGGTTCGCTTTCTGCGGCCGCTCGCCGGAGAAAATTGAGCCAGCCGGCGGTCAGCCAGCAAATATCGGCGCTTGAGGATTATTATGACATCCGGCTGCTGCATCGCGGCAGAAACGGTGTAAGGATGACCGAGGCCGGTGAAATTGTTTACAAACGGGCTCTGGCCATTCTTGACGAGCAGGAATCCCTGCAAGACGAACTGGAAACGTTTTCGGGAAAAATATCTGGAAAACTGACGGTTACGGCAAGCCTTGGCCTGTCGCAACATGTCATGGGAAATGTGATTGTCCAGCTTGCAAAACAGTACCCTGAACTGAAAATTCTGTTGCGGGCCGAAGATCGGATTCTGGATCTGGACAAGGAGAACATCGATATTGCGCTCCGTTTCGCCACGCCAGGAAGCGGAGGTGGAATTGCGCGAAAAATAGCAGCGCTGGATGTCTTGTATGTGGCTACTCCCGAATATCTTGATGCCGCCGGACGACCGTCAAAACCGGAGCAACTGGCAAATCTCGACTATATCCGGTACAGGGCGAATGACGAGGAAAAAACCGCGGCGATGTCGCGTGGTTCACAAATTGTTCAGGTGCCGCTGAAGGTCGGCCTGACGGCCCAGCTTCCCGACCTGATGTTTCAAGCCCTGTATGCCCATCTCGGTTATGCGAAAGCGCCCCGCTTTCTGGTGGATGAGGCGCTGAACAAGGGCGAATTGGAAGTATTGCTCGCGCAGTGGCAAATCCCGGCGACGGATTTGTTCCTTGCCTACCGCAAACGTGAGGTGCTTTCACCGCGTGTCATCGCATTCTTCAAGGTTCTCTTCAATCACCTCAAGCTCATGCGCGGTGCAAAACTGACCGCCTCTGTCAGGCAAATGCTGCAGCAGCCGACTTTCCGGGATTTGCCGTGAGCTTTGCAAAATTGAATATTTCAACAAATGCCCTCGATTGGCGTGGGCTGGCAAGGCCGCTTTTTCGCGCTTGATGCTGGTACTGTAACCTGTGCAAACACCACCCTCACCGGGCCTTGTGCGTGGCGGTAATCGCCTGAGATTGAACGAATCGGATATTCGTATATTTTGTTCGAACAGAACCACTACACTCCGGAAATTTTCCCCAAGCAAATCTAGTGTTGCCGACGTTCTTGTATTATCAAAAGTTTCCAGAATGTCATCGGCTATGAACGGGGGCGTTGTGCCACCGGCAACAAACACATCTGCGAATATCGTCACCGTCTACGTTCTCTTCACCATCACCCTTCGTCACATTCGCCGCTATCGCGGCCCACATGGCAGGTGCATTTGCGTACATCGGGAAATGTCCGCTATGGGGGATGGAAACCACTTCAACCCCGCTTTCGCGCAGCTTGGGCAAGTAGGTCAGCCCGGCATTCTGATCTCCATGCAGGAAGGCCGT
>CAZHLV010000153.1:0-26021 GCA_964533415.1 uncultured Hyphomicrobiales bacterium | reverse complement strand
TCTCAGTTTCCTTGATTTCTCGATTTTCAGATTTCTATAAATATATAATCGCCCGTTCTGGCTAGATGCCTTCTGCCCCGCGCGAAATCGCCACCACACCGGTGCGGGTAATCTCCACCACCCCAACCGGCTTCATCATTTGAATG
Source organism: uncultured Hyphomicrobiales bacterium (assembly GCA_964533415.1). GTDB lineage: Bacteria > Pseudomonadota > Alphaproteobacteria > Rhizobiales > BM303 > BM303. Next base: position 25,875 of record CAZHLV010000153.1, on the reverse strand, counting down.
AAACGGTCGATCTTCCTTGTTTTCCCGGTAATTTCAAAAACAAAGGATTCCAGCGTTGCATCCACGACCCGCGCCTTGAACGCATCCGCCAGCCGCAGCGCCTCCACCCGCTGCTCGCCCCGGCCACGCACTTTCACCAGCGCCAGCTCACGCTCAATATGCTCGCCTTCCGCCGTGAGGTCAAAGACATGATGCACCGGCACCATGCGCTGCAACTGCGCCTTGATCTGCACGATCACCGCCGGCGTCCCGGTAGTGACAATCGTGATCCGCGACAATTTCGCCTTGTGTTCGGTCTCCGTCACGGTAAGCGAATCGATATTGTACCCGCGCCCGGAAAAAAGCCCCACGACCCGCGCCAGAACCCCGGCCTCGTTGTCAACCAGTACCGCAAGAGTATGCTGTTCAAGATTTTCCATTGTCTAACGCCCCACCGGATCAAGATGTTCCGCCTCATCGCCAAGCATCATGTCGTTATGCGCAGCGCCTGCCGGGATCATCGGATATACATTGCCCACCTTGTGGACAATGCAATCAAAGATCACCGGCCCTTCTGTTTCAAACATGGTCATGATGGCCGCATCGAGCTCTTCAGGTTTTTCCGCCCGGATCCCGGTTGCCCCGAAGGCCTCGGCCAGCTTCACGAAATCAGGCAGGGATTCTGAATAGCTTTCCGAATACCGGCTGCCGTGGAAAAGCTGCTGCCACTGGCGCACCATGCCCATGAAGCGGTTATTGAGGATAAACACCTTGATCGGCAGACGATACTGCACCGCGGTCGCCATTTCCTGCATGGTCATCTGGATGGATGCCTCACCGGCAATATCGATCACCAGCGCATCAGGATGCGCGATCTGGACCCCCACCGCCGAAGGCAGGCCATAGCCCATGGTCCCCAGCCCGCCCGATGTCATGAACCGGTTTGGCTCTTCAAACCCGAAATGCTGCGCCGCCCACATCTGGTGCTGCCCCACTTCCGTGCAGATATAGGTATCGCGCCCCCTGGAAAGTTCATACAAACGCTGGATAGCGTATTGCGGCATGATCTCGTTTTTAAGATTGCGGTAGTGCAGGCAATTGCGCGCTCTCCAGATCTTGATCTGCGACCACCAGGCCTCCAGCGCCTCGCTGTCCGGTTTGCCTGAGCGAGAACGCCAGATGCGGACCATTTCCTCAAGCACATGCCCGACATCGCCGACAATCGGGATATCAACCATGATATTCTTGTTGATGGACGAGGCGTCAATATCGATATGGATGATCTTGGCACCAGGGGCAAAGGTATCCGTTGTGCCGGTAATCCGGTCATCAAACCGCGCCCCGATGCACAGCATGACATCACAATCATGCATCGCCATATTGGCTTCATATGTTCCATGCATACCCAGCATACCGAGCCAGTTCTCCCCCGAGGCCGGATAGGCGCCAAGCCCCATCAGGGTTGAAGTCACGGGAAATCCGCTCATATCCACGAGTTCACGCAACAACCGAGAAGCTGCCGGCCCCGAATTAATTACCCCGCCCCCGGTATAAAGGATCGGCCTCCTGGCGCCGGCCAAAAGCTCGATCGCTTCACGGATGGCCGGGGCATCGCCCTTGAGTTGCGGCTTATAGCTGCGATGACCGTTTTTATTTGCCCCATGATATTTGCCGGTTTCGATCTGAACATCTTTTGGAATATCAATGACCACCGGGCCGGGGCGGCCATTGGTCGCCACGTAAAAGGCGTCATGGATGGTTTCCGCCAGCTTGCTGGTATCCTTCACCAGGTAATTATGCTTGGTGCAGGGCCGCGTAATGCCGACGATATCAGCCTCCTGAAAGGCATCATTGCCGATCAGATGGGTATGCACCTGCCCGGTAAGACATACAATCGGGGTTGAATCCAGCAATGCATTGGCCAACCCCGTCACGGTATTTGTCGCCCCTGGCCCCGAGGTTACCAGCACAACACCGGGCTTGCCCGTGGAACGCGCATAGCCTTCAGCAGCATGCACCGCGCCTTGTTCATGACGCACCAGAATATGCCGTATGGAGTTTTGCTGAAACAGCTCATCATAAATCGGCAAGGTCGCCCCGCCCGGATAACCAAAAACCGTATCAACGCCCTGATCCACCAGAGCCTTGAGCACTATCTGTGCACCGGTCAATTCCTGCACCATTGCAAATGGTCCTTTTGTTGACAACATGAAAGAGGACCGTCCCCATCTGACATTTGCACCAGAAGTCACGGCCCTGCGAATACGCCATTATCGGATAAACACCCCCCGGCGGGACTGCCTTTCCTTTAAAAAGAGCCGCACATTATCGCTTTGCTTGAGCTTGGTCAACCATGACTACTGAATAAATGAAAATATTTTTTCCATCTGACTTTCCATATCTTGCTCAACCACCCATCTCCACGAAATCATATTTCCCCTAAGCCATGTCATCTGCCGTTTCGCATAGCGCCTTGAAGCAGTTTTGCTATCCTCAACAGCCTTTTCAAGAGCAAGCTCACCCTCCAGGTGCAAGATCAGGGGCTTCAGCCCCAAGGCCTTCATGGCCGGCAGGTTCGGGGCCAGCCCCAACGCTTTTACCTCCCGCGCCTCGTCAAGCGCCCCCATTTCCAACATGGCGTCAAACCGTGCTTCTATGCGCCCGTAAAGCACCTCGCGGGGCGGCGCGAGCACAAAGCGCATGGTCTCGGCCTCCTGCAAAATCGGCGGCGTTGGCTCCAGGTTTTGCCACGCGGCCAAAGAGCGCCCTGTTCCATCAAGAACCTCCAGCGCCCGCACCAGCCGCTGTGGATCGGTCGATTGCAAACGCCCGGCCATAACAGGGTCGCGCATGGACAAAATCTTGTGCAGAACCTCCGGGCCATCAGCCTCTGCCTTGGTGCGCCAGTACGCCCTTGTATCCGGGTCAATATCGGGCACTGGCGCAACCCCCTCCAGAAGCATTTTGAAATACAGCCCCGTACCACCAACAATGATCGGCAACTGCCCGGCCTGCCAGATTTCAGAAAGCACGCCCTTCACGTCATCCAGCCATTTGCCCGCCGAATAGGCCTCAGCCGCGCTGACATGCCCGTAAAGCCTGTGCGCAATCTCTGTCTCGTCAGCCTTGCCGGGGCGGGCTGTCAGGATCCGCATTTGCCGATAGACCTGCATGGAATCGGCATTGACGATCACCCCGTTCCATTTACGCGCCAAAAACATCCCGATCGAGGACTTGCCCCCGGCGGTAGGTCCTGCGATAAGGACCGCTGGTTTCTTTATCTCGCTCATCATTCACCCTGATAGATTTTTCATGGAATATGTCGCCATACTGATCGGTGCGCCACAAAAAAACACGCTCACCCGCGAAATTGTGCAATCGGTTACCCTCATCCTTCCCGGAAACCCGCGCCCACGCTGGCTTAGCCCCGGAAGTGCCGCCGAGTTTACCTTCCATGATGAAGGCGGTGATTGGGGAGCCTTATCTGACCTGCGCGCCACATTATACGGCCTGCCGATCGATATTGCGATTCTACCCGCCGCCGAGACACGGCGCAAGAAACTCCTCATCGCCGACATGGACTCAACCATTATCGGCCAGGAATGTATTGACGAAATCGCCGAGGAAGTCGGCAAGGGCCGGCAAGTCAGCGAGATCACCGAAGCAGCCATGCGCGGCGGACTTGATTTCAGAAGCGCCTTGCGCGCCCGCATCCGCCTGATTGAAGGCCTGAATGAGGCCGCCCTCGCCCAGGTTGCCGATAAACGCCTGCATCTCAACCCCGGCGCCCGCACTCTGGTGCAAACCATGCGGGCAAACGGCGCCTATTGCGCACTGGTCTCTGGTGGTTTCACGTTTTTCACGAAAATCATGGCCAAGCGCGCCGGCTTCAACGACCACCGCGGCAACGAATTACTGTTCAGCAACGGCTTGCTGACCGGTGTTGCCGATCCGGTGCTTGGCCGCGAGGCCAAGCGCGAAGCGCTGGAACATTACCGGGACGTTCTCAACATCAAGGACACCGACACCATGGCGGTGGGAGATGGTGCCAATGATCTCGACATGCTCGAAGCGGCAAATCTGGGGGTAGCCTTCCACGCCAAACCACTGGTTGCCGAAGACGCCCGTGTCAGCATCAATAATGGCGATCTCACCGCCCTGCTCTATTTGCAAGGGTACTCAGACGATGAATTCATAAATGACGATGAATTCATAAAATAAGGGGCCTCGCTGATCGCGAAGCCCCCATAATCACTGGGATTTCCTGATCTTACTTTTTGCCGATGCGCACGGCAATGAAGCGGCGCTCGCCCAGCCGGTCCGAAAGCAGCAGCAAAACCGACTTGCGCCCCTTCTTGCGCGACGCCCCGATCTTTTTCACCACATCAGAAGGCTTCAAAACCTCTTCCTGGTTGACCTCGACGATCACCTGTCCCTTGCGCACGCCCTTTTCATAAGCCGCGCCTGCCTGGTCCACATCCAGAATTACCACACCGGTAACCTTGTCAGAAATTTTCAATTCCTTTCTGATGGTATCAGTCAAGGTTGAAAGGCTCATGCCAATAACCTCGGTAACCTTGGTCTTGTCTTCAGTCTCGTTTTCGTCCTTTGCCTTTGCCTTGGCCAATTTTTCACCATCCTCAAGACGGCCCAGATTAACCTTCAGGGTGACTTCCTTGCCCTTGCGCAAGACCATCACCTTGACTTCCTTGCCGATATCCGAACGCGCCACCATCTTGGGCAGATCACGCATCCGCTTGACGTCCTCGCCATCAAAATTCAAAATCACGTCGCCCGGCCTGATCCCGGCCTTGGCGGCCGGTCCATCAGGATTAACCCCAGCCACCAGGGCGCCCTTGGGCTTGTCCAGCCCCAGGGTTTCAGCGATCTCGTCTGTAACCGTCTGGATTCTCACACCCAGCCAGCCACGCCGCGTCTCGCCATATTTGCGAAGCTGCGCAACCACCGGGCTGGCGGTATCTGAAGGCACTGAAAACCCGATGCCGATAGAGCCGCCCGAGGGGGAAATGATCGCGGTATTGATGCCGATAACCTCGCCCGCCATATTAAACAGCGGTCCACCCGAATTCCCCTTGTTGATGGCTGCATCCGTCTGGATATAATCATCATAAGGTCCTGAATTGATATTCCGGTTGCGCGCCGAGACAATACCCACCGTAACCGTGCCGCCAAGACCAAACGGATTGCCGATCGCCATCACCCAATCCCCGACACGAATTGTTTTTGACGTGCCAAACTTCACCGCTTTCAGCGGTGCCTTGGGTTTGACTTTCAAAACCGCAATGTCAATTTTTGGATCGCGCCCGACAATTTCTGCCTTCAACTTGGTGCCATCATTAAAATTAATGGTGATTTCATCGGCATTCTTGATGACGTGATTATTGGTAATCACGATTCCCGAAGGGTCAATAACAAAGCCCGAACCCAGCGAACGCACCTTGCGCTGGCGCTTCTGGCCATTCTTTTCCTGCTTGAAAAACTCGTCAAAAAACTTCTCGAACGGGCTGCCCTTGGGCAATTGCGGGCGCGGAATGGGCTTGTGCCCTTTCAGTTTCTGGGTCGTGGAAATATTGACCACCGCGTCAATCAGCTTCTCTGCCAGATCGGCAACCGATTGCGGACCGGTGCCACGCGCGGCTCCGGGCTGTGTACTCATCAAGACAGCCGCCAGCATAAAGCCAAAAGCAACAGCCATATTCATGGCCCTGGTCTTCATGCAAATAATTCCACTTCTTTCCATTTCGTCTCAAACTCCTTGGGTGTTGAGTCATCTATTTGCCTGAGGCAAGGTATTTCCCCCCTCAGGAAATTGCAAATCCAAATCCCGGCCCGCCCTTGCACAACCGCGTTACCGCCCGGTAACGGCTGTTTACCTGGCCAGCCAGACCACCAGAACCCCAAGCGCCAACGCCACCACGCCGCCCGTGCGCAAAGCCTGGTCAGGCACCTGCTCCGCCATCTTGGCCATCCGCCGGATTCCGCCGGGAAAGAGCGCATAAAGCAACCCTTCTATGACCAGAACAAGGCCAATCCCGACGAACAAATCCTGCATTGGCTTTTATTGCGCCGGCTTCGCAGCCGCCCCGGCCGGTTTGCCCGAAGCATCGCGAAAATAATGGAAAAACTCGGATGTCGGAGAGAGCACCATTGTCGTGCCTTCCCCCTTCAAACCTTCCTCATAGGCAATCATCGAGCGGTAAAAGGCAAAAAATTCAGGATCCTTGCCAAAGGCCTCCGCATAGATCCGGTTACGCTCGCCATCGCCCTGACCGCGGATTTTTTCACCATCACGCCGGGCCTCGGCCACCAGAACCGACACATCCCTGTCCGCCTTGGCGCGAATACGCTGTGATTGCTCATTCCCCTTGGCCCGGATTTCCGTGGCCATCTGTTGCCGCTCGGTCTGCATGCGCTTGTAAATCGCCTCCGAGTTGGTCTCGGGCAAATCCGCCCGCCGGATCCGCACATCCACCACCGTAATCCCGAAGGTCTTGCCTTCGGCATTAATCTGCCTGGAGATCTGTTGCATCAGTTGCGGACGCTTGTCCCGGACAATGTCAATGAATGACGCCGCGCCCAGAACACGCCGGACAGCCGAGTTCAGCAAGGTGGAAAGCCGCGAATTGGCCACCCTTGAGTTCCCCAGGGACTGGTAGAACTTAAGAGGATTGGTAATCTTGTAACGGGCAAAAGCATCCACCACCAAGCGCTTGGGATCATTGGAAATCACCTCCTGCACCGGCGAATCCAGGTTCAGGATACGCTTGTCCAGTAAAACCACATTCTGGACAAAAGGCACCTTGAAATGCAATCCCGGGCTGGAAACCGCCCGTTTGACATCACCAAATTGCAACACCAGCGCTTGCTGCGTCTGATAAACGATAAAGATCGAATTGAAAGCGACAAAAGCCAACCCGGCAAGGACAACTGCTGCCAAAACAAATACCGGTTTTTGCATTATTGCGTCCCCCCGGAAGATTTGCTGCTCTTGCTGGTCAGCTCGTTCAGCGGCAGGTAGGGCACAACCCCTGAAGCCCCACCGGCTTTTTCATCAATTATAACCTTTTTCATATCTCCAAGCACCTTCTCCAGCGTCTCCAGGAACATGCGCTTGCGGGTAACATCGGGCGCCTTGGCATATTCCTTGTAAATGGCCTTGTAGCGCGACGCCTGGCCGACAGCTTCGGCCACCACCCGGGCTTTATAGGCTTCTGCCCCCTGCATGATCCGCGAGGCCTGACCACGCGCCACCGGAACCACCTTGTTGGCATATTCCGTGGCCTCGTTGATCGCCCGCTCCTGGTCGGCCTCCGCCGCCTGGACATCACGAAAAGCTTCGATCACCTGCGCCGGGGGGTCGGTTTTTTGCAACTGCACATTGGACACCAAAATGCCCGCATCATAATTATCGAGGGTTTTCTGGATGAGCGCCTTGACCTTGTCCTCGATCTCTTGCTTTTTTTCCGACAGGATCGGTTGAATCTTGTTTTGCCCGACGATCTCGCGCATGGCGCTCTCGGCCACCGCCTTGACCGTGCTCACAGGGTCATAGACATTGAACAGGTACTTGCCGGCATCCTTGATGACCCAGAACACGCTGAAATCAAGATCGACTATATTCTCGTCCCCGGTCAGCATCAGGCTTTCTTCGGGCACATCGCGCTCCGTGCCGCGCCGTCCGGTGCGCCGGAAATCATCGCCGCTGGCCCGCATGCCGATATCGGTGCGGTTGACCCGCGTCACCTTGGGGGTGAGCGCCTCGGCAATCGGATAGGGAAGGTGATAATTCAACCCCGGCTGGGTCAGTTCGCTGAACTTGCCAAACACAAGCTCAACCCCCTGCTCATCGGTATTGACCCGGTAAAATCCGGTAAAGCCCCAGATCACCAGGGCCACAACCACGATCAGGATAACACTCTTGCCGCCAAGCGAGCCGCCCGGCGCCATTTTCTTGAACTTTTCCTGCCCCTGCCGCAACAGGTCTTCCAGGTCCGGCGGTTGAGGTCCCTTGCCTGAAGGCCCCTGCCCCCATGGTCCCTGGCCGCCGCCACCTTTCCAGCCTCCGCCGCCGCCGTTACCGCCTTGATCTCCCCAGGGCATATCTGATGTCCTTCCCGATTCGTCTTGAACAAACTTCTGTATCTACGACTTATAGCTCAGCCGCGCATGATTAAGTAGCTAGATTTGTGGCCTGAAGACGAATTTCAAGCCCTGTCCAACACGATAATCGAGTAATCGGCACTATTGCCAGCCCCTCCAGGGTAAAACGCGCGGGAAATTTCACGCCACTCACCTTGCCCAAGTTCGGGAAAAAACGCATCACCTTGCGGCATGGCATGGACCCGGGTCAGGTAAATCCGCCCGGCCCGGGGCAAAACCTGTTCATAAATCTGAGCCCCGCCAATCACGCAAATTTCATCCACCCCCCGCTTCGCTGCCTTGCGCCGCGCCAGAACCAGCGCCTCATCCAGCGAGGCGACAACAAAGCCGCCAGCAACCTCAAAACCGGCCTGCCGTGAAATCACGATATTATCGCGCCCATCCAGAACCCCGGGAAGCGATTCAAAGGTTTTACGTCCCATGACAATCGGCTTGCCCATGGTGATCTGGCGAAAAAACCGCATGTCCCCTTTCAGCCGCCACGGCAATCCCCCCTCCCGGCCAATAACCGCGTTCTCGGCCACGGCAACCACAAGAGCAACACGCATTATACCGCCACCTGCGCCTTGATATGAGGATATGGCTCATACCCGGCGAGATCGAAATCGCCAAAAGCAAACCCGAAAATATCGTCGATATCAGGGTTGATCTGCATATGCGGTAAACGGCGCGGCTGGCGGGCAAGCTGCAAATCCACCTGTTCAAGATGATTCACGTATAAATGCGCATCGCCAAAGCTGTGGATAAACTCACCCGGCTCATACCCCGTGACCTGCGCCACCATCATGGTGAGAAGCGCATAAGAAGCGATATTGAATGGCACGCCCAGGAAAATATCGGCGCTGCGTTGATAAAGCTGGCAGGATAACCGCCCCTCCGCCACGTAAAACTGGAACAGGCAATGACAAGGCGGAAGCGCCATGTGGTCCACATCCGCCGGATTCCACGCCGAAACCATCAAGCGCCGCGAATCCGGATTGGCCCTGATCTGTTCAATAACAAGCGCAATCTGGTCAACCTTGCCCGACTTTGACGGCCATGAGCGCCACTGGTGCCCGTAAACCGGTCCCAGGTCGCCATTCTCATCGGCCCATTCATCCCAGATCCGAACCCCGTTCTGTTTCAGATAGGCAATATTGGTGTCGCCCTGCAAAAACCACAACAGCTCGTGGATAATGGATTTCAAATGCAGCTTCTTGGTGGTCAGCGCCGGAAAGCCCTGCGCCAGATCAAAACGCATCTGGTAGCCAAACACCGAAAGCGTGCCGGTCCCGGTCCGGTCATCCTTGCGCACTCCCTGCGCGCGCACATGCCTCATGAGATCAAGATACTGTTGCATGAGCCTCTTTTAGGCGATTCTCTCGCAGAGTCGAAAACTCTTGCCGGAATAAACCTTTTTTTTGCCAAGAAATGCCTTATATTAACCCTGTCAGCGTGCTGACTATGGCGATAAAAGGTCATCGTAATAAACTGATCGGACCCGGGGGCGGTACCCGGCGCCTCCACCATATGCGGCTCTTACCTGATGCAGAGCCGCATCTGATGGGGGCGAAACAGGATCGACGACGGCGTAAAGGATGCACTTTCGCTCGGCATGGTACCACCGTATCGGACCAAACCTTATAGTTGCCAATGACAACTATGCGGAAGCGCGTCTCGCTGCGTAGGCAGTGCGATAGCTTCAATTAAACTCCTGGCCTTTCGCAAGGTCAGGCGGGGCTTTGAGGGCGCCTGGCAACAGAAGCCCTCTTTTTTTGTTTTCCCTGTCGTGGCTAAAGCCACTCCGCGCCTCTTGGGTTTATTTTTACAGAATTACAATTCTGTGCTTGAAGCCCTGCCTCACAGGCGTATTCTATTCTCCCAAATGAACCCGATTGATTCGCTCTTGCTCCAGTAACCAAGAAGCTCAGAGTGAAGACGCGAAACAGCGTCCATGACAGGAAAATGAAAATGCCTGAAGACCTGATGCGATACGATCAACTGGCACGCAATGCTCTGCGCGGTGTTGTGCGTGCGGCGCTGGAACAGGTGGCGGAACACGGACTGCCCGGCGAGCATCATTTTTATATCGCTTTTGATACGCACGGCGAAGGAGTCGAGATTTCTTCGCGCTTGCTGGAAAAATATCCACGCGAAATGACCATCGTCCTGCAACACCAGTTCTGGGAACTTGAAGTTCTCGAAGACCGGTTTTCCATCGGCCTTTCCTTCAACAACATCCCCGAAAAACTGGTTGTTCCCTACAAGGCCATCAATTCGTTCTTTGACCCGTATGTCCAGTTTGGCCTGCAATTCGAGGCCGACGAAGATACACTTCCCGAGGAAACGCAAACCGTGCCGGAAAAAGACCCAGAACCGGAAAAATCCGCACCTGAACCAGATCCATCAAAAGAAGGCGATGTCGTCTCCCTCGACGCGTTCAGAAAAAAATAGCAATCCCGGCAAAACGAGCATGACATGAGCAAGACCCGCACCGAATCCGACAGCTTCGGCCCCCTGGAGGTTCCAGCTGACAAATACTGGGGCGCCCAGACCCAGCGTTCCTTGCAAAATTTCAAGATCGGCGGCGAGACCATGCCCGAGCCCCTGATCCGGGCCCTGGGCATCATCAAGAAATGCGCCGCCATCGCCAACATGGAACTTGGCAATCTGGAACCGGAAATCGGCCATGCCATCACCCAGGCCGCCGACGAGGTTATCAACGGCAAGCTTGACGACAACTTCCCCCTCGTGGTGTGGCAAACCGGCTCGGGCACCCAGAGCAACATGAACGCCAATGAAGTGATCGCCAACCGGGCAATCGAGATTCTGGGCGGCAAGGTCGGCTCCAAGAGCCCGGTTCATCCGAACGATCATGTCAACCGCTCCCAATCCTCAAACGACACCTTTCCCACCGCCATGCATATCGCCGCTGTCGAGGAAAGCCACAAATCCCTGATGCCGGCCCTCACCACCCTGCAGGAAGCCGTTGCCCGCAAAGCGAAAGACTGGATGGACATCGTCAAGATTGGCCGCACCCATTTGCAGGACGCCACGCCCCTCACCCTGGGGCAGGAGTTTTCCGGCTACGCCCACCAGCTTGGCCTTGGCATGGAGCGCATCTTCCGCGCCACCACCTCGCTTTACCCCCTGGCCCAGGGCGGTACCGCGGTCGGCACCGGCCTTAACGCCAAACCCGGCTTTGATGTCAAGTTCGCCGAACTGGTGGCCGAGGAAACCGGCCTGCCCTTTGTCACGGCGGAAAACAAGTTTGAAGCTCTCGCCGCCCATGACGCGGTGGTGGAGATGTCCGGCGCGCTCAACACCCTCGCCGTCTCCCTGTTCAAGATTGCCTCGGACATCCGCCTGCTCGGCTCGGGCCCGCGCTGCGGCCTTGGCGAGCTCGCCCTGCCCGCCAACGAGCCCGGCTCCTCCATCATGCCCGGCAAGGTCAACCCGACCCAGGCCGAGGCAATGACCATGCTGTGCGCGCAAGTGATGGGCAATCACACCACCATCACCTTTGCCGGTTCGCAAGGCCATATGGAGCTGAATGTCTTCAAGCCGGTACTCATCTACAACCTGCTGCAATCCATCCGCCTGCTGGCTGACGGAACCGCGAGCTTCCGCAAGAACTGCGTTGAAGGCATTGAGCCAAACCGGGAGCATATCAACGATCTCGTGCACCGCTCGCTCATGCTGGTCACCGCCCTTGCGCCGAGCATTGGCTATGACAACGCCACGAAAGTAGCCAAGACCGCCCATAAAAATGGCACAACACTGCGAGAAGAAGCGGTAAATCTGGGCTTTGTGACAGAAGAAGAATTCGACAAGACTGTTCGGCCTGAAAACATGACCGGCCCGAAATGATACCAGGCCCCTGCGATCTCAGCATGAACACCCCGAACTGATGCCTGACCAGATCAAGCGCTCCGTCACCATCAAGGGCCATAAAACCAGCATTTCCCTTGAGGCTCCGTTCTGGGAGGCCCTTAAGGATATTGCAGCCATTGAAGGGCTTTCCGTAAATGCCCTGACTGCAAAAATCGATAACGCCCCCCACACCGGCGGCCTCTCCAGCGCTATCCGCATCTATATCCTGAACCATTACCGCCAGAATGCGCGGTAAGTCAAAGCCACAGGATCAGCCATATTTATTCGGCCCGGGATTACCGGGCAGGGAGCCAAGCTCGAATACGGCCCATAAAGGGCCCAGAACAGGAACGAAGGAAATCAGGCTCCACCAGCCGGATTTATCACGGTCATGCCAGCGCTTGGCTGCAATAGCAGCATAAACATACCCAAAAGCAAGATTGGCAAATACCCCCACCGGGGTCGTGTACATTTTGGCAGGATCATGCAAATCCGGCAAACGCAGAACCGCCACAACCATCAATAGAGTCACCAAAGTACTGGCCAGCCAGTAGGAAAACCGGGTTATGCGCCCACGAAAACCGAAAAACAGGTGAAAAACAGGCCTCAAAGAACCAAAGACGCCTTGCTCCCTACTCGCCGCTTCGTGTTCAGTCCAAAAAGACTGAGCCGAGGCGTCAGGATGCCCCGTATCGGCATTGCTGTCGAAAAGATCAAAATTACGGCGGGCAACTTCCCGCGATCTGCGAACCACGCCCTCGCGCTGTCCAAATACCTTGCGTCCGCCTTGCACAAAATCCCCCCTTCGCCAAACCTCCACACCATCAGGATATGTAAACGGGGTTAATTTCACTTAAAAGAAATGGAATATTCCGAATTATCTTTTTACCTGCGACAATACGGCATAGGGAAAATTAAGATTTCAAAAACCCTGCCCCCCTAACCTTCAGGATGAACGTCCTTGAAACAAGGATAAATATGCATGTTCTCCCCGACCATAACTCAATGGCCGCTGAAGACCCTTAAAATTGCACAACCGTCGATTGCATCTAAACATCCCCTAACATGTTGTTATATTAACCATATCTCAAGGCGAATCAGCAATAACAAATCATCAGGATCATTAACGCTACTTATAGGTGTGTTGCATGTTTAACTCTCTTTCTATCGGCAAGCGCATTACGCTTGGCTTTGCGGCGGTCACCCTGCTGTCTATCGCAACAGTTTTCTTTGCAAATTTGTATTCAATGACCAGCCTTGCCAAGCAGGCCGTGCAATCGGAGTTGCGCGGCCATGTCAAGACCCTCAACAACGCCATAATGGCCGAGGCCCGGCGCGCCGAGGCCATGAGCGCCTTCGCCGCCAACATGCCAACCGCCCAAAGGCTTTTTGCCGATCAGGACCGGCAGGGATTGATTGACATGTTCACTCCCGCTTTCAAGGTGCTGAAGAAAGGCTATTCCGTCAGGCAGTTCCAGTTTCACCTTCCCCCCGCCCGCTCCTTTGCCCGTATTCACAAGCCGGGCAAATTTGGCGATGACCTTTCCGGGTTCCGCAAGACCGTTGTCAAAACAAATGCAACAAGAACACCCACAGTTGGCACAGAAATCGGAGTTGCCGGGCTTGGCGTTCGCGGCATGGTACCTGTATTCCATGATGGTCGGCATATCGGTTCTGTCGAATTCGGCATGTCTTTCGGGCAAGCATTCTTCGATCAATTCCGCAAGGATTATAACGTGGAAGTTGCGTTATACCTGAACAGAAATGGCAAATTCCAGCGCTTTGCTTCAACGTTCGGCAGCACAACCCCTTTTGCCCCAGAACAGCTTGCCTCAGCCTTTTCCGGCAAACCAACACTCGGCAACATCAAGTTTGCAGATAGCCCGATGGCGGTAATTGCCGAGCCCATCACCAATTTCTCCGGCGCCCCCATCGGCGTTGCCGTTCTTGGCAAATCAACATCCGTTTCCGATGCTGTGCTGTCCAAAGCGCGCGACGAATCCCTGTTTATTGCCGCCCTGGCCTTCTTCATCGTTCTTGGCCTGGCCATGTTGATTAGCCGGTCAATCACAAAACCTGTTCATTCCATCACCTCCACCATGGAAAAACTCGCCTCCGGCAATCTGGAAACGGATATTCCCGCCCGTGAGCGTTCCGATGAAATCGGCGTCATGGCCAACGCCTTGCAATTGTTCAAGGAAAGCCTGGTGAAAGCCCACCAGCTTGAAAGTGAACAAAAACGGCAAAAACAGCGTATCGAGGAAGAAAAGCACGCGATGATGATGGAGCTTGCCGATAACTTTGATACAAATGTCGGCGGCATTATAGAAACCGTATCCGCCGCCTCAACAGAACTGAACGCCACCGCCCAATCCATGACCGGTATCGCCGAGGAAACCAGCTCCCGCTCCAGCGCAGTATCGGCAGCATCAGAAGAAGCGGCAACCAATGTCCAGACCGTAGCAGCAGCTTCTGAGGAAATGTCCCATTCCATCGCCGAGATTCACCACCAGGTAAGCCAGGCTTCCGAAGCCACCCGGCAAGCAGTAAGCGAGGTTGAAAAAACCTCGGTTCGCATGGAAAAGCTGGCAAATACAGCCGATACGATCAGTGGCGTCATCGGCATCATTTCCGATATTGCCGACCAGACCAACCTTCTGGCCCTCAACGCCACCATCGAATCCGCCCGCGCCGGGGAAGCTGGCAAGGGTTTTGCCGTGGTAGCCAGCGAGGTGAAAGGGCTCGCAGGGCAGACCGCCAAGGCTACCGAGGAAATTATCGCCCAGGTGGAAGAAATTCAAAACGCCACGAAACAGGCCGCGATTTCCATGGAGGATATCAGCAAGATCATCCAGCAAGTCGATGAAACCTCAAATGCCATTGCCTCTTCAATGAACGAGCAAGGCGCCGCAACGCAGGAGATTGCACGCAACATTCAAGAAGCTGCATCAGGCACTGAAGAGGTCACCCGCAACATCATCGGCGTCAGCCAGGCCTCCCAGGAAGCCGGTGCGGCCTCCGGCCAGGTCATGACCGCCGCAAACGAGTTGTCGGTTCAATCTGAAAAGCTCAAAACCGAGGTTAGCCGTTTCATCTCCCGCATTCGCACCGGTTGATTATCACCTTCAAAACGCAGCAAAGGCTTATACAAAAACATCCCCCCTCACTCCGGCACCGCGCCGGAGAGGCCGGGAAGGTCGCTTACTTTCTGCTTGATTAATCCGGCAGGAATAGCCGGCCCGCCCGTCTTTGTGGCCGCCTTTCGCGAATCTCTGGCCTCGCGTTCGATCCGCCTGCCGGTGATATAGCGCTTCAGCGCGCTGAAATCGACCTGTTTGTCCAGCGCCGGAAACGGGCCGGAATAGCTTACGCCAAGCTGTGGGGCTGCTTTCAGATCAGGCAGGGGAAACAGCCATTTTGCTTCAAGTTTCCGCCCCAGAAGATCGGCGCGCACATTAAACTCCCCCTTGCCGCCACCCAAAACAAAGGGGGTTTTCCCGATATGCAAAACACCATTCACTACACGCAGGCGAAGAGGACCGGTTTTATAATGCGCCAATCGCCATCCGATGGAATTTTTCATCGCATTTTCCAGCTCATCCGCATTCTGTGCCGCCCCGGCAACAAGCGAGGAAGCAAACAGGTCAGGAAGCAGAATCTCCGCGTCCGTCATCTGAACTTCACCAGAACCTGAAAGCGCAGAAACCAGACCGGCCAGGGAACGCCCCCTGGTTTCAAGCTCCACCTTCCCCGAAACCAGGCCTAGCAGAACATCACGTCTACCCTTTCCCTGGAAAACAGATTTCAAGGGAAGTGAAGAAACAGCAAGCCCGGCGCGTCCCTGCAATATCCCGTTGCCATCATCTTCCAGCCGCAAGCTCGCCCGCAAAGAAGCCCCCATCAACTCCCCGGAGAGATTTTGAATCTCAAAGCTGCCTGCCCCCACCTGCAGGTTCAAACTTGCCCGCCTCACAGACAACCCGCGGCCCAGATACAACTGCGGCGTTTCCAAATCCAGATCCAGCGAAAAATGATGAAGCCGTCCGGCATCGAGTACAGCCGAAGAAAGCCCGCCCCCCCCCTGATTGTCTCCAGCACCCAGTTCAGCATCAAACAAAAAGCCCAAGAGCAAAGGCAAATCGAACCGCCCCGGTTTCAGGTTCAGGGTAATTTCCGGGTAGTCCCCCCCCAGCTTCACCCGCCCATAAGCAGTATAAGGCGCACCACCAGCCGCACCGGAAGCCCCGGCGATAACAAGATCATCTTTCCCTCCATCAAGAGATGCCGTCAGGGTCAGGGGCACAACCGGTGCAGGGCTTGCCGGCCTGCCGGTCAACCTCTCGCGAAGCCGTGCGGAATCCTCCACCTTGAGATTCAGCCGGACATCAGAAAAACGGTATCCCTTGTCCTTTTCGATTGCTCCCTTGAGCGTAAAGGCCGCACCGGGCAAGTAAAGCCGCGCCGAAAAGGGAAGCAAAAGATTGATCGTACCCTTGCCATTCCATTCAAACCTGCTTTTATCACCGCTCCCTTTCCATGCTGCCCCGGCTTCAGGAATATGCAACTGATCGAGAAGCGCCCGGGCCGATGCATTCTCAAGCTGCAACCGCCAACTGATCTGCCCATCGCCCGGCCGTTCGGGAACACCGGAAAACGCCGCCTCGACCTGCATCTTGCTGCTGGCCAGTTCTCCACGGCCACGCAGCCGCATATCCACCCGCTTGGCATCTTCAACCCCCGTGAACTGAAGATCAAGATTGGCCGATCCCAACCCGGAAAAAACCCTTTCAAGTTCCGGCAAATCGGGAATAACCGTCATTGGCACAACTCTGGACAGGGAATCCGCGGCAAGATTGATCTGCATGTAGGTTTGCGGCTTGCTCCCCAGATTGGCGATATTTCCGCTCATCTTGACGCTCTCTTGCGCGCCCGCCTTGTAGGAAATCCTGTGAATGGCCAAATCCCCGTTATTAAACCGCAGATCAGCCTCAAAATCGTTGTAGGTTTTCTTCCCCCCGATCAAGGCGCCAATTTTAACCGCCAGGTCACTTTTGCCCCGCAACAGGGCCGGAAATTTCTTGATCCACCGGGAAGGACGCACCAGGAAAACAGCCAGGGGAGATGAATCTATAACGCCCTTTCCCGGCACAAGATAACGATCCAGATCCAACGCATCGACCGAAGCTTCCAGCTTCCAGCTATCAATATCCAGATCATGGGCAAACGCACCTTTAAACCCGGCATCACCAAGCTTCCCGGAACTTTCAATAAATTCAACACGTTTGGAGGTTAACCTGATTCGACTGGCAAACAACAGGCGCAAGGCCCCGCGCGCGGGAACCAATGGACCTCCATAACCTGACCAGTTCAGAAACCGGCGCAAATCAGGTGTATCCAGCTTGAACATGCCTTCAAAAGCAGGCCCTTCCCCATCAGCTTCAACTTCCCCGGCAATCTCAAGTTTCGATTGCCCCGGCAGCACCACTTCAAGTTTTTTCAATCGAAATCCATCGCCAACCGATTCAAGTTGCAATTCAAGGTCCGAAAAGCTCTTGCCGCCAATCAGCCCGCCAGACACACTGAAATCAACAACCCCCCTCATCCCGTCCAGAACTCCCCCCGGACGAACATTCATGAGCCCCTTTAACAGCACACCATTGACAGGTTCTTCGCGGCTGCGCCCCAAAAGAGCATCAAGGTCTGCCCGGCGCGCCGAAAACGCACCGGCAATACGCAGGGTTTCTCTCCAGTCAAGAGACAATGCCCCCCCAAAACGCATTGCGCTCCCCCCCTCGCCAAGCGTCCCGGTAATCTCCCGAATTTTCAGAATATCATCAGCCAGGAAAAGCTGCGCTTCACTGCTCAGGGCAATGCGGTTGACGCGGTTCTTTTTCCGGCGAAAACCGAGTTTCCCCTCAAAGGCAGGGTTATCGAAGACATTCTGGAAAACCCCGCTCAAGCGCCCTTCCCCGAAATCCCCGCTCATCCGTCCCGTCAGGCGAAACCCGTTTTCCGGTCCCAACCGGCTGGTGGCAATCTTGAAATCAGAATCTGATTCCCCGAAAACACCTGAAATCTTGAAAGGACCGCGCAAGCTCATGGCATTCAGATCGGCATTGATCCGCGTAACGGATTTGGCCAGGTTACGCGTCTTGTCCTGATACAGGATGCGCCCATCCTGAATATGGAGATTTTGCACCGAAACACGATCCGATTCAGCAAGAATCGGCGTTTGCCCGGTATCAGGTTTCCAGTTGCGTATGCCCCTTTTCCCGCGAATAAGGGTCAAAACCGGCTTAACCAGTTCAATATGGGTCATCTGGATATTGCGTTTCAAAAGCGGCTCTATGGCCAGCCGGGCCTCTATGGCCTCGGCTTCGAAAAATCGCTCATTGCCCGCTCCATCGATTCGCACCCCGTGCAATCGCAAAACCGGTTGCGGCAACAGCCGCACCACGATCTGGCCATCGATATGAACGGATCGGCCAAAAAACGCGCTGCTGCGCGATTCAATCTCGGACTTGTAATGATTCCAGTCAATAAAATAGGGCGCAACCAGAGCCGCAAAGAGGAGTATCACAACCACGCCGCCCAATGTGACGAGTATCTTACCCACTATCGCATCTCCTCATCATCCCCGGTTTTTTTCAGGGAATGATAATCAGCCAGCCCCATGCCTTACGCCTTTTTGTGCAAGTTGTTTTACCACAAAGTCCCGGGTGGACAAGTAATGGCTCAATATATAGGTAAACGCAAAACCCTGATTTTCAATCCGTTTCCATGGCAATGATCTTGCCCGGATTGAAAATCCCCTTCGGATCAAGCGCCTTCTTGATCTGGCGCATGACCGACAAGGCTCCGCCATGCTCAAGGGGCAGGTATTTCATCTTGCCGAGCCCCACCCCATGCTCGCCGGTGCAGGTTCCGTCCATGGCGATCGCCCGGCGCGCCAGACGATCGAGAAAAGCCTTGCCCGCTTCAATTTCAGCCTCGTTATCCATGTCAACAAGCAGCAAAACATGAAAGTTTCCATCCCCCACATGGCCCACGATCGGCGCCATGAATCCGCTCTCCTCAATATCCTTGCGGGTTTCGGCAACACATTCGGCAAGCCGCGAAATCGGCACGCACACATCCGTTGACAGCCCCTTCTTGCCCGGCGCCAGCGCCAGCGCCGCGTAATAGGCATTATGGCGCGCCGTCCATAAACGGGTGCGATCCTCGGTTTTTGTCGCCCATTCAAATTTCCCCCCGCCAAATTCCGCCGCAATCTCGGCAAAACGTTCAGACTGCTCCTTGACCGAGGCATCCGATCCGTGAAATTCAAGAAACAAGGTCGGGCTTTCGACAAGCGAAAGCCTTGAATAGGCATTCACCGCCCTGACCTGGAGCGTATCGAGAAGCTCGATCCGCGCCACCGGAATGCCCGATTGAATGGTCAGGATCACCGCATCACAGGCCCCTTGCACGCTCTCGAATGGGCAAACCCCCGCCGAAATGGCCTCGGGTATGCCATAGAGCCGCAAGGTAACTTGCGTGATGATCCCCAGGGTTCCCTCCGAACCCACCAGCAACCGGGTCAAGTCATACCCGGAAGCCGATTTTTTCGCCCGCCGCGCCGAGTGGATAATGCTCCCGTCCGCCATCACCGCCGTCACATTGATGACATTCTCGCGCATGGTGCCGTAACGCACCGCATTGGTGCCCGAAGCCCGTGTTGCCGCCATTCCGCCAAGCGAGGCATCGGCCCCCGGATCTATGGGGAAAAACAACCCCGTATCGCGCAGATATTCATTAAGCTGGGCGCGCGTCACCCCGGCCTCAACCGTGCAATCGAGATCCTCGGCATTAACCTGAAGGATTGTATTCATGCCCGACAGGTCAATGCAAACCCCACCAAAAGGCGCGGAAATATGCCCTTCCAGTGAAGTCCCCGTTCCATAGGCGATCACCGGAACCTCATGCGCCGCACACAGGCGGACAATGTGCGCCACCTCCTCGGTACTGTTCACGAAGGCCACCGCATCGGGAGCCGCCCCCTTATGCCAGGTCAGATCCTGCCCGTGTTGTTCGCGCACACTTTCGTTTACACTCAGCCTCTTGCCAAGCTGCAGTCGTAATTCATCTATAACCCCGGACACATCGGCCATGCTCAAAACCCTTCAAAACCCCTGAACTTGAAGACATAATCAACATCATGTCCGCCAGCAACGAACAATACAATCCTCAATCCCGGCAGGGAGACAAAATGAAGCGGCAAGTCTCCACTTGCCAAGCCTCACCGATCCGATTATAAGCAGCCCCACTTGAAGAACCGGCCGGCAGGGCATGCCGTGGCGGTTTGTTATGCTTGAACCTAATAGATACAAGGAAGCAAAATGCCCAAGATGAAGACCAAGAGCGGCGCCAAGAAGCGCTTCAAACTCACCAGGACCGGCAAGGTCAAGGCGGGACAGGCCGGCAAGCAGCATGGCATGATTAAGCGGACCAACAAGTTTATCCGCAATGCGCGCGGCACGGATGTTCTTTCCGCGGCAGACGCTAAAATTGTCAAGAAATTCCTGCCCTACGGCTAATAGCTGAAAATCTGAAGGAGCGCTCATCATGGCTCGTGTAAAACGGGGCGTCACCAAGCACGCCCGTCATGGAAAAGTAATCAAGGCGGCAAAAGGCTATTATGGCCGTCGCAAAAACACCTTCCGCGCCGCCAATCAGGCGGTGGAAAAGGCCGGCCAGTATGCCTATCGCGACCGGCGCGTCCGCAAGCGCAATTTCCGCAGCCTGTGGATTCAGCGCATCAATGCCGCGGCCCGCGAGCACGGTCTGACCTATGGCCGATTTATCAACGGCCTCAGCATTGCCGGCGTCGAAGTGGACCGCAAGGTGCTGGCAGACCTCGCCGTGCGCGAGCCTGAGGCCTTCAAAACTCTGGTGGACAAGGCGGCAGCCGCACTCGCTTGAAAAAGCCGTGCAATCTGTGACCCTTCCTGATCCTTCTCCAGATGTTCCAAGCGCTCCGCACCCGGACATTGGCAAAACACTGATATTTCCCGGGATGCGGTGAAACAATATCACCGATACCCCGGGAAAATTCATGTCTGACATCGAAACCCTCGAAGCTGAAATCTCCAGCGCCATAATGGCGGCGGAAACCGAACGCGCCCTTGAAGATGTGCGCATTGCCGCACTTGGCAAAAAGGGCTCCATTTCCGCGCTGATGAAGTCGCTGGGTTCCATGAGCGTTGAAGAACGCAAAATTATGGGGCCTGCGCTTAACGGCCTCAAATCGCGCATAACCAGCGCAATTACCACACAAAAAGAAACCCTTGCCGACAGGGCGCTGGAAAAACGTCTCGCCGCCGAGCGGGTCGATATCACCCAGCCCACGCGCCCCGGCCCCATCTCCGATGGCCGCATTCACCCCATCTCACAGGTCATGGAAGAGATTGAATCCATCTTCGCCGACATGGGCTTCTCGGTTGCCGAAGGCCCCGATATCGAGGATGAGCATCACAATTTTGACCAGCTCAATATCCCCGAAACCCACCCCGCCCGCCAGATGATGGACACGTTCTACATGCCCGAGAGCGAGGACGGCAAGCGCATGGTCCTGCGTACCCATACCAGCCCGGTACAGATCCGCACCATGGAAAAAAACGAGCCGCCCATACGCATTATTGCCCCGGGCCGCGTCTATCGTTGCGATTATGACCAGACCCACACGCCGATGTTCCACCAGGTCGAAGGGCTGGTGATCGACAAGCAGACCCATATGGGTCAACTGAAATGGACGCTGGAAGAGTTTTGCAAGGCGTTTTTTGAAGTTGATGAGATCAGGATGCGTTTTCGCCCCTCGCATTTCCCCTTTACCGAGCCTTCCGCCGAGGTTGATATCGGCCATGCAAGGGTTGGTAACGAAATCCGCATTGGCGAGGGCGATGAATGGCTGGAGATTCTGGGTTGCGGCATGGTGCACCCGCAGGTACTGCGCAATGTGGGCTATGACCCGGATATCTACCAGGGCTATGCCTTTGGCGTCGGCATTGACCGCCTCGCCATGCTCAAATACGGCATGCCGGATCTGCGCGCCTTCTTCGCCGCCGATCTGCGCTGGCTCAAGCATTACGGGTTCTCGGTTCTCGATGTCCCCACTCTGGCCGGAGGGCTCTCTTCATGAAGTTCACGTTAAGCTGGCTCAAGGAGCATCTTGAAACCGATGCTTCCCTTGATAAAATCTCCACCACCCTCACCATGATCGGGCTGGAGGTTGAAGAGATCACCGACCCGGCTGCCTCGCTGGCCCCCTTCAAGGTGGCCCATGTGGTCTCGGCAGAAAAGCATCCCGATGCCGACAAGCTGAAGGTTTGCATGGTAGACACCGGCGAGGAAGTGGTTCAGGTCATCTGCGGCGCGCCCAATGCCCATGCGGGAATGAAAGGGGTGTTCGCGCCTTCCGGCGCCTATGTGCCGGGCATTGACCTTACCCTCAAGAAGGCCAAAATCCGCGGTGTGGAATCCAACGGCATGCTGTGCTCGGAACGTGAACTTGAGATTTCCGATGAACATGACGGCATTATCGATCTGCCCAAGGACACACCTGTTGGAACCCCGTTTTCCGAGCTGGCCGGTCTTGATGATCCGGTAATCGAGATCGCCATCACGCCAAACCGCCCGGATTGCCTGGGGGTTTACGGCATTGCCCGCGATCTGGCCGCCGCCGGTCTCGGCACGCTCAAGGAGAGCGCCATTGCCCCGGTAAAAGGCGCGTTCAAAAGTCCCCTTGGCATAGATTTGAAATTTGACGAGTCCCATGCCGATGCCTGCCCGGCCTTCACCGGCCGCATGGTGCGCGGCGTCAGGAACGGCGCCAGCCCGGACTGGATGCAAAGGCGCCTGAAGGCCATTGGCCTGCGCCCCATCAATGCTCTCGCCGATATCACCAATTACATCACTTACGATTTTGGCCGCCCCCTGCATGTCTATGACGCCGACAAGGTGAGCGGCAACATCCATGCCCGCATGGGTAAAAAAGGCGAGCAGTTTGAAGCTCTTGATGGCAAAACCTATGAAGTTGATGAAAACTGCTGCGTGATTGCCGATGATGGCGGCGTACTTGGCCTTGGCGGCATAATCGGCGGCGAAAGCTCCGGCTGCTCGGAAAGCACGGTGAATGTATTCATCGAATCCGCCCTATTCGATCCACGCCGCATTGCCGCCACGGGCCGCCGCCTGGGCATTGATTCCGATGCCCGCTACCGCTTTGAGCGCGGCGTTGACCCGAACTTCATGGGCCCTGGCGCGGAACTGGCCACGAAACTGGTGATGGAGATTTGCGGCGGCGAACCTTCCGATCTCATCCTGGCCGGAAAAATGCCCGACACCGACCGGATCATCGAGTTTGACACCCGGCAGGTCAAGCGTCTCACCGGCGCCGATATCGACAATGTCGAGATCAAGGTTATCCTGAAACGCCTTGGCTTCTGGGTTGCCGGGCAAGGTCATGAACTCAGGGTGTCGCCTCCCGGCTGGCGGCCCGACATCCACGAAAGCGCCTGCCTGGTGGAAGAGGTCATCCGCATCGCCGGCATGGATCGCATGCCCGCCGAACCGCTGGCGCGCCTGCACGCGGTAGCCAAACCGGTCCTCACCCCGGCGCAAAAACGCGCCCGCCGGGCCCGCCGTGCATTGGCGGGGCGCGGCATGGTCGAGGCTGTCACATGGTCCTTCATCCCGCGCAATCAGGCACGTGATTTTGGCGGCGGCGGCGATGATCTGGAAGTGGTCAATCCCATCTCCAGCGAGATGTCCAGCATGCGCCCCTCCCTGCTTCCCGGCCTGGTTGCCGCCGCCCGGCGCAACGCTGATCGCGGCTTTGCCGATCTTGCCCTGTTCGAGGTCGGACAGGCCTATCAGGGTGAAAACATCAAGGACCAGTTCATCGCCGCCAGCGGAATCCGCAGCGGCACCGCCACGCTGATCGGCGCTGGCCGCCACTGGGATGGCCAGATGCGTGATGTCGATGCCTTCGACGTGCGCGCCGATGCCATGGCTGCCCTTGAGGCCGCCGGTGCGCCTGTTGCCAATGTGCAGGCCGCGCCAGAGGCCCCCGGCTGGTACCATCCGGGTCGCTCCGGGGTCTTGCGCCTTGGCCCCAAGACCATTCTGGCCCATTTCGGCGAATTGCACCCCAAAACCCTGAAAGCCCTTGGCGCAACCGGCCCCATGGTCGGTTTTGAGGTTTTCCTCGGAAACATCCCCCCGGCCCGCTCCAAGGGGCAAAAATCCCGCAGCGCCCTTGATATCTCCGACCTTCAGGCGGTACGGCGTGATTTTGCCTTCATCGTCGATGAAGCCCTGCCCGCCGAAACCCTGATCCGCGCCGCCAAGGGCGCCGACAAGGCGCTGATTAGCGATGTTACCTTGTTTGATATCTTCGCTGGCGGCTCCATGGAAGCGGGCAAAAAATCCCTCGCCATCGAGGTCACCCTGCAACCGCGCGAAAAAACCCTCACCGATGCCGAGATCGAAGCGGTGGCAGGCAAGGTTATCGAGAAGGTTGTCAAGGCTACCGGCGGAACCCTGCGCAGCTAGAAAGACTCCGGCGGCCACATGATCGAACTGATTCTCTCCATCGCCGCCTTCACGGCCCTGCACATTATCCCGTCAACAAGGCTGCGCCCGTGGATTATAGGACAATTCGGGCGCACCGCCTTCATGCTTGTTCTTTCGGTGCTCTCCACGGTGAGTTTCATCTGGATGTGGATTGCCTACAAGGCCGCTACCCATGACGTGGAAACCGTTTTCTGGGTCACCGACACGCCGCTGCGCCTGCTGAGCGCCGGGATCATGTATGTCGCCATCCTGCTGATCGTCTGGATGCTCACCAATACCCCGCGCATTCTCATCAATGGCGAACATCTCTTGCAGGAAAAAAACAGCATCCGCGGCGTCCTGCGCATCACCCGCCACCCCATGATGTGGCCCCTGGCGCTCTGGGCCATGGTGCACATGCTCAACAATGCCGACCCGGCCGGATTTGTCTATTTCGGTTATTTTGTGGTTCTGGCCATCTTCGGTACACTGATGATTGACGCAAGACGAAAAAAACATCTCGGCACAGATTGGAGCGCCATAGAAAAGGCAACGTCAAACACTCCCTTTGCCGCCATCCTGACCGGAAAAAACTCGTTTCCGTGGCGGGAAATGGGCTGGCAACGCCCCCTCGCCGCCCTTGTCATCTGGGCCGCAATCATTCACTTTCATGAAGCGCTGATCGGTTTTCCCATTTTTTAAGCCGCGTTCAAGGCCTGTTCCTGCGCAAGGATATCCTCCAGTTCATCGCGCAGGATTTCAAGATCATACCCGGCCTTCAGGCACATCGCCAGAACCGCCTCGATCCCAAGCTCGCAAACCTTCACCTGCGCCCACAACATGGCGCTTCTGGTGCCGCTCTTGCAATAGGCCAGAACGGGGGCTTCCGATGCCTCCAGGATTTTTGCAAAGGCTTCCACATTCTCCGAATCGGTAATCTGGAACCCGCGCACGGGAAGATAATGAGTCCCGAGGCCCCGCGCGGTTGCCGCCTTGCTCATTTCTACACAGCCGGGCTGATCTTCGCCGCCTTCACCATCGGGCCGGTTGATGATAACCGAACGAAATCCCATTTTTGCAGCGCGCTCAAGATCATCCTCATCCAGTTGAGCCGCCACAAAAAATCCCGGGGTAATCTCACGAAAATTCGCCATATTCCAATCCTGCATCTCTCTGAAATCTGTCGCGCACCAGCACCTTCGTCAACCGCGTTAAGCCAATAATGGGAAATCCACACCCGGACAGCAAGGACAAACAGATTAGACATTAGAA
>CAZHLV010000152.1:0-26455 GCA_964533415.1 uncultured Hyphomicrobiales bacterium | reverse complement strand
CGCCAGTTTATGTAAAGCGGGCCGCCGGGCAGGATAACGGTGGTCTTGCGGCTGGTCTTGCGCAATCTTGACGCGGCGACACCGGCGGCGCAGGCGGCTGTGCCGCAGGCCCGGGTGAGCCCGGCGCCGCGCTCCCAGACTTTCAGGGTGATCTCGTCCTTTCCGGTGATCTGCGCCAGGGAAATATTGGCGCGTTCGGGAAACATGACATGATTTTCCAGAAATGGTCCCAATGTCGCCAGATCATGGGCCTCGATATCCTCAACCCAGAACAGGCAATGGGGATTGCCCACATTGACCACGGAAGGAGAATACAGGACCGGATTGTCCAACGGGCCGACCTGCAATTCAATGCGCCGCGTATCGGCAAATTCTTCCGCCAGCGGGATCTGGTTCCATGCAAAACGGGGAGCGCCCATGTCAACGGTAATCTGGCCAGGCTTTGCAGCGCGGTTGCAGATGAGCTTTCCGGCATTGGTGGCGATGACAATGCCGGGCTTTGCCGTTTCATCAAGCAGCAACGAAGCGATGCAGCGGGTGGCGTTTCCGCAAGCATCAACTTCATCGCCGTCGCCATTCCAGATACGCATGAAGGCATCGGCGTGATTTGCCGGTTCAATGCGGATGATCTGATCGCAGCCCATGCCGGTCTTGCGATCGGCAATGGCGCGCAGGGTTTGCGCATCCAGCTCGATGGGGGCAGGGCGGGCGTCAAACACGGC
This sequence comes from uncultured Hyphomicrobiales bacterium, assembly GCA_964533415.1. Classification (GTDB taxonomy): domain Bacteria; phylum Pseudomonadota; class Alphaproteobacteria; order Rhizobiales; family BM303; genus BM303. Next base: position 25,733 of record CAZHLV010000152.1, on the reverse strand, counting down.
AAAATCATTGCCCAGACCGTTCATCTTGCGAAAGGGTATGTTGGCTCTGGTATTCATAAGGGATGTTATATGGTGCTATGGGGTGTTTTCGCAATTTGTTTTGCGCAACCTCTTTTAAGGCATGGCTTGAACTCGGGCTGAAAATACGTCATCAAGTGGTTCATGAGTGATTATTCTCCTTTTCGCGTCCTGTTTGTCTGTCTTGGCAATATCTGCCGTTCGCCCATGGCGGAGGGTACGTTCCGGGCCATGGTCCGGGCGCAAGATCTGCAAGACCGGATCCGGACCGATTCGGCTGGCACCGGGTCCTGGCATGTGGGTTCCGCACCGGACCGGCGGGCGGTAAGTGAAATGGCATCGCGCGGCCATGATATTTCCGATTTGCGCGGCCGGCAGGTAAAGCGCGGTGATTTTGAGGATTTTGACCTGATTCTGGCCATGGATCATGATAATCTTGAGGATCTGGAGCGCATGGCCGGGCCGCAACATGCCGGCAAGCTCCGCCTGTTCCTTGAATTTGCCGGTGAGGGTGGGCCCGATGAGGTGCCCGATCCTTATTATGGCGGCCCGGATGGTTTTGCCTATGCGCTGGATCTGGTGGAGGCAGCGTCAAAAGGGCTTTTGATCCATGTCAAAACCCGGCTTGGCCTGTGAAGGCAAACTCGTCTTCAATTGCATAAGGCCCGCCGCCGCCGGACGGGCGGGCGGAAAACAGCACAAAGCCGGAAACTTCAAACTCGTCTGAGCGGAACAGGTTGTTTCGCGCGATGAATTTGCCTGCATCATTGCGGCTTTTGGATTTGAAGCGGGCCAGGGTGACATGAGGCCGGTATTTGCGTTTTTCCAGTTCAATGCCGGTGTTTGTGATGGCCCGGGCCTGCGCGCCTTGCAGTGTTGTCAACTCATCAGAAGGGCTTACACCGGCGTAAAGCGCCCGGGGCCGGGAGGATCCGAAGCAGCCCATGGCGCGCAGTTGCAAGGTAAAGGGCCGAGCTTTCACGGTGGCCAGTGCCTGGCAGATTTCGTCAATTGCCCTTCCTTCCACCTCGCCGATGAAACTCAGGGTGATATGGTAGGCCTCGCGCTCGATCCAGCGCCCGCCATGCAGTTTGCCGCGCAAGGCGTCCAGTTGGTCGGCGATCCGGGGCGGTATTTTCAGACCGGTAAACAGGCGCATCTGAATCTCTTATCCTTGTTTTCGCGTTTCCAGGCGATCGAGCCTTAAGCGGTGGCGGTTGTCACTCAGGCGCAAGGATGCGCCCAGAACCGAGATAATCACGCCAAAACCGGTAGAGCCGCCGATCAGGAACATGATGAGTATCTGGTATTTGACCGCGTCTTGCGGGGCGGCCCCGGCGAGAATCTGGCCGGTCATCATACCGGGCAGCGAGACCAGCCCCATCACGGACATGGCGTTAATCAGCGGCATCAGGCCGTTGCGGAGCGATTGGCGGATTACTCCCTGCATGGCCTTGTGACGGGTCTGTCCAAGGATCAACCCGGCCTCGATGGCGTCGGCTTCGCGGCGCACGGCATTGGTTAATGTGTTGAGCCCAAGGGAGACCCCGGTCATGGTGTTGCCCAGGATCATGCCCAGAACGGGGATCATGTATTGCGGATGATACCAGGGATCGGGACGAATCTGGGTGGTGAGCGCCAAGAGGACAATGACCAGCGAGGCGATGGTCATGCTGCCCGCGCCAAGACCCAGCGACCAGAAGCCTTTCAAGGGCCTATCCTGGCGTGCGACAATTTCGTAACCGGCAAAACCCACCATCACCAGGGCGGCCAGGGAGGTCCACAGCAGCGAGGAGGCGGCAAACAGCCAGCTTAATATGGAGCCCACCAGCAAGAGCTGCACCACCATGCGGGTTACCGCGATCACCAGACGCTTGAGCAGGCCAAGCGAGAAGATCACGGAAAGAATACCGTTAATCAGCAATAAAAGGGAGGCCAGAAGCAGGTCGGCATAGGAGAGCGGGATATAATTCATGGATTCGCTCCCGTTACAACCCCGTCCCTGATATGCAATACCTTGCGGCACAAACGCCGGGCCTGATCCTTGTCATGGGTGGCCATGAGAATGCTGGCGCCGGAGGCGAGCTGTAATTTCAAAATCTCTTCCACGTTTTTTTTCGCGGTTTCATCAAGGGCGGAGGTGGGTTCATCCAGCAACAGCACCCCGGGGGTGCGGACCAGCAACCGGACAAGGGCAAGGCGCTGCTTTTCACCGGTTGATAACCGGGATATTGGCCAGTCGAGGCATTCAGGGGGAAGGGCCAGTTTGTCCAGCAGGTCCGCAAGCTGGTCTGATTTTTCCATATGGGCGCCAACGCGCTCACCCCACCAGCCGGAATGGGCGGGCAGAAAGCCGACTTTTTGCCGCCACAGGGGGGCCGGTGTTGTGGATCTGGCAATGCCGTTTGCTTTTATATCGCCCTCATTGGGATCAAGATCGGCAATGGCGCGCAGGATGAGCGATTTGCCGGAACCGGAGGGTCCCATCAGGGCCAGGCATTCGCCGTCTTCAATTCTCAAGGAAAAAGGGCTTAATCCGGGGCGGTGCAGATTTTCGATTTCAAGCATGTTTTCTCTTAACATTACTAAAATGTAATGTCAGGCTGATGGTGAGTATTCTTGCATTTTTACGGGCAATTTCCCATATTAGCCCCAAGCGCCTGTATCGGCAGGCCTGTAGGGACCAATATTACGTGAGGAATAGACATTCATGACTGGATTTGACAACAACAGATTTGCGCAAACGGACTATATCGCGCGCACCGGCATGGAGGGCATTGACGAGGGCCTTCGCGCCTATATGCTCAAGGTCTATAATTACATGGCCGTCGGGCTGGCGATCACCGGCATTATTGCCTATACGTTTTTCAACATGGCGGTGACACAGGATCAAGGCGCCGCCGCCGCGCAGCTTCCCAACGGAACACTGATTACCGAGTTTGGCCGCCTGATTTTTGTCTCGCCGCTGAAATGGGTCATCATGCTGGCGCCACTGGGGATGGTGTTTTTGCTCTCGGCGCGCATTAACAAGATGAGCGCTTCGGGCGCGCAGATCGCCTTCTGGGTTTTTGCCGCCCTGATGGGAGCGTCCTTATCGTCGATCTTCCTTGTTTATACCCATGGTTCCATTGCGCGGGTATTTTTCATTACCGCTGCATCTTTCGGGGCCCTGAGCCTGTGGGGCTACACCACAAAGAAAGATATTTCCGGCTGGGGGTCATTCCTGTTCATGGGGCTGATCGGCATTATCATCGCCTCGGTGGTGAATATCTTCCTTGGCTCGACAGCGCTTCAATTCGCGATTTCGGTTATCGGTGTGCTGGTCTTTGCCGGCCTTACCGCCTATGATACCCAGCGGATCAAGGAAATGTATTACGCTGCCGATTCATCAGATATCGTGGGCCGCAAGGCCATCATGGGCGCATTGTCGCTTTATCTTGATTTCATCAACCTGTTCATGATGCTGCTTTCGCTGTTTGGCAATCGTGAATAGACCCTGAAATTACAGCAAATTCCAAAGCCCGGCCTTGTGCCGGGCTTTTTTGCGTTTTAAAACTTGGAGCATGGAATCCGATACATCCTCCGCCCTGATCCGCGCTTCGTCTCTGGGTCTCTCGTTCGGGAAGAGAACGGTGCTGGCCAATGTGGATATTCAGGTCTTGCCGGGGGAAATTGTCACCCTTATCGGGCCAAACGGATCCGGCAAATCGACACTGGTCAAAATCCTTTTAGGGATCCTGCAACCCGATCAGGGGAAAATATGGCGCAAGGCGGGGTTGCGGATCGGTTATCTGCCGCAGGATTTTCCCTTGAGCGAGCGCATTCCGTTAAGCGTGGCGCGGCTGGTCAACCTGAACGGAAAGGCTGGGCGTGAAGATATTCGCAAGGCGCTCGACGAGACCGGGATCGCGCATTTGATCGATGCGAAAGCCTCCGGGCTGTCGGGCGGCGAGTTTCAGCGGGCCATGCTGGCGCGGGCGATTTTGCGCCGTCCTGAACTGCTGGTGCTGGATGAACCGGTGCAGGGGGTTGATTTTGCCGGAGAGGCGCGGCTCTACAGCCTGATTCACGAGATCAAGGCGCGTTTTGGTTGCGGCGTTTTGATGGTGTCACATGACCTGCATCTGGTGATGGGCGGCTCGGACAAGGTGATTTGTCTTAACCAGCATGTGTGCTGCGCCGGGGTGCCGGTCGAGGTGGCCAAGCATCCTGAATATGCCCGGCTGTTTGGTCCCGAGGCGCGCAATTTTGCCGTTTATACCCATCACCACGATCATGTTCACGATGATGCGGGGCATGTATGCCCGGTATCACCGGGGGATAGGCATGGATAACTTTATCATTCACGCCCTGCTGGCGGGATTTGGCATTGTCCTGGCGACGGGGCCGCTGGGCTGTTTTATCGTCTGGCGTCAAATGGCCTTCTTTGGCGACACGGTTGCCCATGCGGCGCTGTTGGGCGTTGCGCTGGGGTTGCTGTTTGATGTTGACGTGACCCTTGGGGTCATACTGGTTACCGGTGCGCTCACCTTCTTGCTGGTAGCCCTTGGTAAGCAAAACCTTATAGCCACCGATACCTTGCTGGGGATTCTGGCCCATGCCATGCTGGCCTTTGGGCTTATCGCGGCGGCGATGCTGAGCGGGGTCCGGGTTGACCTGATGGGCTATCTGTTTGGCGATATTCTCGCTATTACCCGCACTGACCTGTACTGGATATATGGGATCACCGTGCTGGTTTTGACCGTAACCGCGGTTTCCTGGAAGCGGTTCTTGATTGCGGCGGTTCATGAGGATCTGGCGGTTGCCGAGGGTGTGGCGGTGGGGCGTCTCAAGATTATCTTGATGCTGCTGATTGCCCTGACCATTGCGGTTGCCATGAAGATAGTCGGGATTTTGCTGATTACCGCGATGCTTGTCATTCCTGCCGCCAGTGCAAGGTTGGTTGCGCGCTCGCCCGAGCAGATGGCGGGTCTTGCAATTCTTGCCGGGCTGGCCGGGTTCCTGGGCGGATTTGAGGGCGCCTTTGTACTTGACTTGCCGGCCGGTCCGGCCATTGTGGCCACTCTCTCGCTTATTTTCATAACCGGCTTTGCGGCAATGAGCTTTATTCAAGGTTATAAAAACACATGACCCGTTCACATTCTGTCCCCTTGCGTCATAAAACCGTTCCGGTCCAGGTTGGCGATGTCACGATTGGCGGTGATGCGCCGATCGTCGTGCAGACCATGACCAATACAGATACTGCCGATATCAAGGCCACGGTCCGGCAGGCAGTTGAACTGGGGGCGGCTGGCGCCGAACTTGTGCGCATTACGGTGGACCGGGATGAAGCGGCCAAGGCGGTACCCCATATTCGCGACGCCATGATGAGCGCCGGTGTTGATATTCCGCTGGTTGGTGATTTTCATTTTATCGGTCATACGCTCCTGAAGGAGAATCCGGCTTGCGCCGGGGCACTGGCCAAGTACCGGATCAATCCGGGCAATGTGGGCTTTGGAGATAAAAAAGATTCCCGTTTTGCCGCCATGATCGATACAGCGCTTGAGCATGACAAGCCGGTACGTATCGGCGTGAACTGGGGATCTCTGGACCAGGCTTTGTTGACCCGGTTGATGGAAGAAAATGCAGCGCGTGATAATCCCCATGATATGCGCCATGTCATGCATGATGCCATCGTGCAATCGGCGCTCCTGAGTGCGGCGCGGGCCGAAGAGCTGGGTATGCCAGCGAGTAAAATCGTTATTTCCGCCAAGGTTTCCAAGGTGCAGGACCTGCTCAGCGTATACCGCCTGGCGGCAAAACGCTGTGCTTATGCGTTGCATCTGGGCCTGACGGAGGCGGGCATGGGAGACAAGGGCATTGTTGCATCAAGCGCCGGGATGGGCATCTTGTTGCAAGAAGGGATCGGCGATACGATCCGGGTTTCGCTTACCCCCGAGCCGGGCGGCAAGCGGGCGCGGGAGGTCCAGGTGGCCCAGGAATTGCTGCAAAGCCTGGGGCTGCGCGCCTTTGCGCCGCAGGTTTCGGCCTGTCCGGGTTGCGGGCGCACCACCAGTGAGCGTTTCCAGGAACTGGCTGGGGATATTCAGGCCTATATCCGCAAACGCCTGCCTGAATGGCAAGCCCGGTATGAGGGTTTTGAAGAACTTGATGTTGCGGTTATGGGCTGTATTGTCAACGGGCCGGGGGAGAGCAAACACGCCAATATCGGGATTTCCCTGCCGGGCACCGGAGAAGCTCCCGTCGCGCCGGTCTTTATTGATGGCAAAAAAGTATTGACCTTGCGGGATGGGGAATTGTCGCGGCAATTTGAAGAAATCCTGGAAACATATATCGCGGAAAATCATGAACGGGTTTCGCGAAAAATGATCGATTGAAAATACCGGATTGATACTGGCCGGGTGAAATTAACCCTTCCCGGGCGGTCGTTGGGGCATCAGGATTGAAGTTTTTAAAAAAACTGTGTAATTTGGCGTGAAAACCAAGGACTGCAAGGTGCGGCCCGTGGTCTGTTTGCATCAAAGCTGAAACAAGGAAACAAACCCCTGAATACCGATGCCATATCGCACCCCGTCCAGAAAGGACCGCGTGCGCGCAGCTCGTCTCATGCCGAGGTTGCCAAGCTTAAAACACTCATCACGGATTTACTTGAAGAGGCAAAAGCCGAGGATATCATTGATATCGATTTGCGGGGAAAAAGTTCGATTGCCGATCAGATGGTTGTCGCCTCGGGCACTTCGCGCACCCATGTAGCGGCCATTTCCGACCGGCTGCGCAAGGGGGTCCGCAAGGGCGGCTATGGGCGTCCGCGTATTGAGGGCCTGCCGCATTGCGACTGGGTTCTGGTGGATTGCGGTGATGTTATCATTCATGTTTTCCGTCCCGAGGTGCGCAGCTTTTACAATCTTGAAAAACTCTGGTCGATGGACAGTCCGCAAGAGCATCTTGCGATTTAAAGATTTGCTGGCGTGAAAATCCATATTATCGCCATAGGCCGCATGAAGGTGGGGCCGGAGTCGGATTTGTTTGCCAGATATATAAAGCGGCTTGAAAATATGGGCCGAGCGTGCGGGCTGAGCGGTGTGCGTGTTCGTGAGTTTGCCGAGAGTCCGGGAAAAAACAGGGTCGAACGCAAGCGCAAGGAAGCGCGGAACCTGTTGCAGGCCTTGCCTGCTGGGGCGATGGTTGTCGTGCTTGATGAAAGCGGGCGTGGGCTGGCCAGCAGGAAGTTTGCCGATGTTGTGGGGCGCTGGGCCGATCAGGGGATTGGCGATCTTGCCTTTGTTCTGGGCGGACCAGATGGGCTGGACCGGCAGATTCTGGACCGGGCCGGGCAGGTTCTTTCCCTTGGTCCCATGACCTGGCCGCACCAGATCGCCCGGATCTTGCTGGCCGAGCAGCTTTATCGCGCCGCGGCGATCTTGAGCGCTCACCCCTATCACCGGGCATGAGAGGACTCTGGTGCTGGCTGAATATTCAGGGGGCAGGCTTTGCCGCCGGGACCGGGAATTCAGGGAATTTATCGACGATTAACATACATCAGCCTATTTTACATGAGATTATGAGTGGACAGGTGTAAAACGTCTCCATGCCAATTTTGCAATCTCTTTTTTCCGGTTTGTTGCTGGGCGCCATGATGGGGTTGGCCGGAACTGCGCTTGCGGCTGTATCCCCGGCGGGAAAGGAACAGGCCCCGCCCCTTAAAGATGAGCAAGCTCCGCTGGAATTGCGCAAGATTGAAGACAAGCTGGGGAAAGCATCGGCGCGTCGCAAGGAGCTTGAAAAAGAAATTGAAGCCTTGCGGGCTGAAAAAAAATCGCTTGTTCAGGCGCTGGTTGAGGTGGCAGCGCGGATTCAGGGCCATGAAGCGCAGATGAGCGCAGCGGAAAAACGCCTTGCCAAGCTGGAGCTAGAGAACAAGATCCTGGTTGTAAAATTGCAAAAACGACGCGAAACCCTGGCGGATATGCTGGCGGCCCTGCAAAAGCTGGAACAGCATCCGCCACCGGCCATTATTGTCAAGCCGGGGAATGTTCTTGATGCTATCCGCAGCGCCATGTTGCTGTCCAAGGCGGTGCCGGAGATCCGGGCCGAGGCCAACGCGCTTTCAAGGGAACTTATCCGCCTGGTTCGCCTGCGCGAAGATATCACCACGGAAAAGCAAAGGCTTGAGCAAAATGCCAAGGATCTTGACAAGGAGCGCCTGCGGATCGGGAATTTGCTGGAGTTGAAAAAAGAACTGGTTCGCCGCACCCGCAACGAGGCCATTGCCCAGAATAAATATGCCCAAAAACTGGCAAAAGAGGCCCGTAATCTAAAAGAGTTGATTGCCCGGTTGAAAGAGCAGGCCCGGATCTCGGCACTCAAAGCCAAGGCGGAAAAGGAACAAAGGGAAAAAGAAGCCGCTGAGGCCAAACGGACCCTGAGTCGTGAAGAACGCAAAAAACGCGCGCGCCTGGCGATGTTATCGCCAAGCCGGCTAAAACCGGCCTTGCCGTTCGAGAAAACCAAGGGTCATCTAGCCTACCCGGTCCAGGGTCAGCCGGTGCGCCTTTTCGGCGATGCTGAAAAAGGGGGTGACGGAGCGCAGGGGATTACGATAAAAACACGCAAGCAGGCGCAGGTGATATCACCCAATGATGGCTGGGTTGTCTATGCGGGCGAGTTTCGCGGCTATGGTCAGCTCTTGATCGTTGATGGCGGCAGCGGCTATCATGTGCTATTGGCAGGTATGGCGCGAATCAGTGTCGATGTCGGCCAGTTTGTCCTGGCAGGTGAGCCGGTTGGAACAATGGGCGATCATGCAGCGCGCAGTGCGGCGATTGGAACGGCAGAAGGATCGGATGATCCACTGCTTTATGTTGAGTTTCGAAAAAACGGTAACTCTATTGATCCCGGACCCTGGTGGGCCGGAAAAATACAGAAGGCTAAAGGCTGATGCGTAAATCATTACTGACCGGTGCCGGTTTCTTTGTTCTCGGGTTGCTTGCCGCGACGCTGATTAAACCGGCTGTATACCCTCAAGTTGCCATCGGTGCGACGAATTCAAAAACCTACCAGTTGCTCAACCTGTTCGGTGATGTCTTTGACCGGGTGCGGAGTGATTATGTTGAAAAACCTGAGGACAAGAAGCTTATCGAATCGGCCATCACCGGGATGCTGACTTCACTGGATCCGCATTCAAGCTATATGAACGAGAAAAGTTTCAATGACATGAAAGTTCACACGCGCGGTGAATTTGGTGGTCTGGGGATCGAGGTCACCATGGAAAACGGCGTGGTCAAGGTCGTGGCCCCGATTGACGGAACCCCGGCGGCGCGGGCCGGGATCCAGGCTGGAGACCTGATAACCCATCTTGATAATGAGTCCATCATGGGGCTTACATTATCACAGGCGGTGGACAAGATGCGTGGCCGGGTGAAAAGCCCGATCTTGCTTACCGTGGTGCGCAAGAACGTGGATGAACCGCTGGAGATCCGTATCGTGCGCGATATTATCCGTATCCGTTCGGTTCGTTCGCGCAGGGAAAAGGATGTCGGTTATATCCGGATCACCACTTTTAACGAGCAGACCCATCAAGGGCTTGTCAAGGCGGTCAAATCCCTGAAAAAGGAAATCGGGCCGGATCTGAAGGGCTATATCATTGATCTGCGCAATAATCCCGGTGGGCTTCTCGATCAGGCCATCGCGGTTTCGGATGATTTCCTGAACCGCGGGGAAATTGTTTCCACCCGCGGGCGCTCGCGCGATGAAACCCACAGATACAATGCCCGCAAGGGTGATATCACCGATGGCAAGCCGGTTATCGTGCTGGTGAATGGCGGTTCGGCATCGGCTTCTGAAATTGTTGCCGGGGCCTTGCAGGATCATAACCGGGCGACCATTGTCGGGTCCCAGTCTTTTGGCAAGGGCTCGGTGCAGACCATTATCCCCCTGGGGGCCAACGGCGCCATGCGTTTGACCACGGCGCGCTATTATACGCCTTCGGGCCGTTCCATCCAGGCCAAGGGCATACATCCAGATGTCGAGATTATCCAGGATTCGCCGGAAGCTGCAAAGAAAAAGAAAAAACACAAAAATATTGGCGAGGCGTCCTTGCGCGGTCATCTGAAAACCGAAAAAGGCAAGGAGCGCAGTGGTTCGCCTTCTTATGTTCCCAAGGACAAGTCCAAGGATATCCAGTTGAAATATGCACTGGACCTTCTGCGGGGCGTGAAGATCAATAGCAGCAAGGTGGGTGACAGCGCCAAGGTCATAGCCAACTGACTTGACCCCCTGTCTAGAGCGCTTCTGGAAAAGTGGGAATCGGTTTTGCCGATAAGAAGTGCGATAAAAACAAGGAGTTAGAGCCAGGTTTTATTCGGTCAAAACCGGAAACGCTCTAAAGGCTGGATCACATGGGCAAAAGGAGCTGAAATCTTTATGGACAGTGATACAGGCTCGATTGCCGATGCTGGCCTTGCGCCTTCGAGCGTGAAAAAGAAAGGGTTTAACTGGAAACTTCCCGCCGGTCTGCTTGTTCTGGGAGGGGTGATCGGGCTTGGGGGTTACCTGTGGCAACACGGGTCTGCGCATAAGGGAGAACCGGTTCTGGTTCTTGATCTGCCCAGGTTGGGGGAGCCGGCAAATGGAATCTCCGGCAAGGAGAAAAAGCTGCCTATCCGCAGTACTATAAATACCATTTCAGCACACGATACTCCCAAACCCGCCCGGCGTGATCGGCCACCGCCTGAACCTTCAGGCAGTTCTTCAAAGCCTGATCTTCCGGTTATTCCGCGGGCCTCCGATCCGCCGCCGGGTATGAACAAGGTGCGCATTATTGATCCTTCCCGGACTCCCGAAACCCTGGCGCGGGCCTTGCGCCGGCCTCTTGTGCGCGCGCCCATCAAGGCCTTGCAGGAGAAAACTCCGTTCGGAGCCATTCCGCGAATTGCCAGGGATGGCCGTAAGCCTCTTGATGTTTATGCGCGGCCCTATAAAGGCAAGCTTGCTGTGGGCAAGCCACAGCCGGCGCGAATTGCCATCGTGATTGGCGGCCTGGGGATCAGCCCCAGCGCAACCCGTGAAGCGATTAACAAGTTGCCTGAAGAGGTAACGCTTGCCTTTGCGCCCTATGGCCGGGGCTTGCAAAACCTGGTGAATAGCGCCCGGCGCAATGGGCATGAGGTGATGCTTCAGATTCCCATGGAGCCGTTTGACTACCCTGATAATGATCCTGGTCCACGCACCTTGCTCAGCACGATTGAACCTTCTGAAAATGTCAAGCGCCTGCAATGGCTGATGTCGCGGTTTTCGGGGTATTTCGGGGTGACCAACTATATGGGCGCACGCTTTACCTCGTCTGAACAGGCCTTGAAACCGATCATGAAGTGGATCGGCATGCGGGGATTGGCCTTTCTTGATGATGGGGCTTCACCGCGCAGTCAGGTTGCAGCTCTCAGCGCGGCGAGCGGATTACCGGTGAAGACGGCGAATATCCGGCTTGATTATGGCCAAACCCCGCAAAGCATCAAGGCGGCGCTTGGTGAACTTGAAGAGCTTGCCGCCGAGCAGGGCTTTGCGGTTGGCGTGGGTACGGGGTTGCCGCTGACGATCAAGTTCGTGGCGGCCTGGGCCAGAACCCTGGCTGATCGCGGGATCGAGCTGATACCTGTCAGCGCGGCTTTTCGAAGATAGCTTCAGGATATCCGTGCATTTGCATTTTCACCATAAATTGAATATATCGCCATGAAATACGGCTTTTCCGGCTCTGTTGAAGATGATTCGGATAACCGGGCTTATGGTATTGATGGGTATATTGAAGATTATGGAAAGCCAGAATATCGCCGAGTTGAAAAAACTTCCCCTGCGCGAGAATGTCGGCATCATGTTGCTGAACAAGAAAGGCCGTGTCTGGGTTGGCCGGCGTTTGCAGCAATGGATGCCCGAGGCCTCTGAATTTGTCTGGCAGATGCCGCAGGGCGGGATCGACAAGGGGGAAAGCCCGAAGCAGGCGGCGCTTCGCGAGCTTTATGAAGAAACCGGGGTCAGGACTGTAACCATTCTGGCGAAATCAAGCCGTTGGCTCAGCTATGAGCTGCCCGATGATGCGCTGGGTATTGCACTGAAGGGTAAATATCGCGGGCAGGTTCAAAAATGGTTTGTGATGCGTTTTGATGGAGAAGATTCAGAAATCAGCCTCGACTGCCATGGTCAGCACAAACCTGAATTTGATTCCTGGAAATGGGTCAAGCTGAAAAAAATTCCCAAGCTGGTGGTTCCGTTCAAGCGCGAGGTTTATGAGCAACTGGTGCTGGAGTTCAAATATCTTGTCAAATATGAGAAATTGCGCTCCTGAGCAGCTTGTTTTTCTGCCGGTTGAGCGCAAACCAGGCGATGGGCTGGAGTAACCGTGACACCAGCCCATGAGGTTTTAAGCCACCAGCCCTGGCGATCATGGCCACCAGGCGATTGATATGGCGGCGCTGGTAAATCCGCATGACCCGGAGTTGATAGGCCTGGCTGAAGGTTTTGCGGTTATAGACCAGTGGTTGTGATGGCGTGTTGGCCGCGCAGAAATAGGCCGATGCTAATTCGTCATCAGAAGCTTCGAAAAGGCGTGATACTGCGATTTTCAGACGGGTCCATTGTGACAGGGGGGGCTGTTTCTTGATTAAGCTGCTGAACAATGCGTAATGTTTGAACTCATCAGCAGCGATGCGGGCGCTCAGTTGCCGGAGAACCGGCTCGGGCGCAAGATCGCGAATGGCGGCATAGAGCGAAGAGGTTCCGGTCTCGACAACGCAGCGGGCAATCAGCTCGCCGGTGGTGGACCCGCGAATCGAGGTGGTTGCCGTGGTATCAATATCCTGCATATGCCGGAAACACTCGAGTGCGCGGGGAAAATCAAATTCAGGGTCGGCAAGGCTGGCCCATTTTGCGAGCGCCGCTCCATGCTGCTTTTCTTCTTCGCCCCATTGCCGGAAGATCTCATGCATCCTGGGGTCTTCAGGCCAGATTCGGCAAAGATAGGTGACATAATCGGCTGCATTGGCTTCTACCAATGCAGCCGATTTGATGATTTGCAAAATATCGGGATCAACCCTGGCAGGATCAAAAGCCGACCAGTCAATATCTGAATTCATATTCCAGGACATGACCCACCGGTGTGTTGGAAGTAAAGTTACAGCGCCTCTTCGATAACGCGCAGATGATCGAGATGCTCCTGAGCGCGGTTACGCTGGCCGTCATCCTTGGCATCAGCGACATCTTCTTCGGCATTGCGGATTTGCTGCTTGAGGATATCGCGGTCAAGCTCGTCCTCGGGCAGGGCAAACTCGGCCAAAACCGTGAGAGATGAGGGCGAGGCATCGGCAAAACCACCGCGCACGAAGATGCGCTTGTTTTCCGAGTTCGAGATCTGGATATCCAGCATGCCGGGGCGCATGGTGGAGAGTACCGGGGCGTGTCCCGGCATGATGGCGAAATTGCCTTCAGAACCCGGCACGACCACCATTTCAACATCTGCCGAGAACAACAGCTTCTCTGGCGAGACCAGTTCGAAATGAATTGTATCGGCCATGATGATTTATCCTCAAGCCGCTTCGGCGGCCAGTTTGGCGGCTTTTTCAATGGCCTCGTCCATGGAGCCAACCATGTAGAAGGCCGCTTCGGGCAAATGGTCATATTCGCCGCTGCACAGATCCTTGAAGCCCTTGATGGTGTCATTCAGATCAACGAACTTGCCCGGTGCGCCGGTGAAGACTTCCGCCACGAAGAAGGGCTGGGACAAGAAACGCTCGATCTTGCGCGCCCGGGCCACGACCATTTTATCTTCCTCGGAAAGCTCGTCCATGCCCAGAATGGCGATGATATCCTGCAAGGACTTGTAGCGCTGCAAGATTTCCTGTACCTGGCGGGCAATGTCGTAATGCTCTTCGCCAACAATGCGCGGGTCGAGCACGCGGCTGGTGGAATCAAGCGGGTCGACGGCCGGGTAAATGCCTTTTTCCGCGATAGGACGCGAGAGCACGGTGGTGGCGTCAAGATGGGCAAAGGAGGTGGCCGGCGCGGGGTCGGTCAGATCGTCGGCAGGGACATAAATCGCCTGCACCGAGGTGATCGAGCCTTTTGAGGTGGTGGTAATGCGCTCTTGCAGCTCGCCCATTTCCGTGGACAGGGTTGGCTGGTAACCCACGGCGGAGGGGATACGGCCCAAAAGGGCGGAGACTTCCGAACCGGCTTGCGTGAAGCGGAAGATGTTGTCAACGAAGAACAATACGTCCTGCCCCTCGTCGCGGAAATGCTCGGCAACAGTCAGGCCGGCAAGTCCAACACGGGCGCGGGCGCCGGGCGGCTCGTTCATCTGGCCGTAAACGAGGGCGGCTTTTGAACCTTCGCCGCCACCCTTCTTGTTCACGCCCGATTCGATCATCTCCCAGTAAAGATCATTGCCCTCGCGGGTACGCTCGCCAACCCCGGCAAAAACCGAATAGCCGCCATGAGCCTTGGCGATATTGTTGATAAGCTCCATAATCAGCACGGTCTTGCCAACGCCAGCGCCGCCAAACAGGCCGATCTTGCCGCCCTTGGCATAGGGGGCCAGAAGGTCAACCACCTTGATGCCGGTGACCAGGATCTCGGTTTCGGTGGACTGGTCGATGTAATCAGGCGCAAGCTGGTGAATGGCCCGGCGGGATTTTGTCTCGATGGGGCCGGCCTCGTCCACCGGTTCGCCGATTACGTTCATGATGCGGCCCAGGGTTTCAACCCCTACAGGCACGGAGATCGGTTCCCCCCTGTCGATGACCTCATCGCCGCGTACCAGACCTTCGGTGTTGTCCATCGCAATGGCGCGCACCGTGTTTTCGCCCAGGTGCTGGGCAACTTCCAGAATCAGTGTCTTGCCCTGATTTTCGGTTTCCAGTGCGTTCCGGATGGCGGGCAGTTCATTTTCGAACTGAACATCCACAACCGCGCCAATCACCTGGGTAATCTTGCCGGAATTTGCCATTATTTCTCGTCCCTGTTCACGATTCTTCTCATCTCAATATGCTGGTTCGGATTATCTTCATATTTCCGAGCCTGCTGTTTTATGTTTGTTTTAACACTCATGTCAGACCGCCTCCGCGCCGGAAATGATCTCGATCAGTTCCTTGGTGATGATCGCCTGGCGCGCCCGGTTATATTGCAGGGTCAGGTTATCAATCATCTCGCCGGCGTTACGGGTTGCATTGTCCATGGCGCTCATGCGGGCGCCTTGTTCGCTGGCGCCATTTTCCAGCATGGCCCGCAAGATTTGCACACGGATGTTGCGGGGTAAAAGCTCGTTGAGAATCTCGTCCTCATCGGGCTCATATTCATAGATCGCCTGTCCGGCTTTTGGCTTGATATCTTCCTCGTCGGCCTCGGGCAGGACAACGGGGATCAATTGCTGGGTCGTGGGGATTTGCGAAATGATCGAGCGGAACTCGGAATAAAACAGGGTGCAGACATCAAAGGCTTCCTTATCCAGCATGTCCAGGAGCTGGATGCCCACCTGCCGGGCAAGGATGAAGTTTTCACCCTTTGATCCCCCCAGCCGTTTCGTATCCAGAATCTGGTTCTTGAACTGGTATTTGAGCGAATCATAGCCCTTTTGCCCAAGGCACATGAACTGCACCTGTTTGCCTTGCGCCATGAGCGTGGTGGCGTGATCCCGGGCCAGCTTGACAATGCTGGAATTAAAACCGCCGCACAGCCCGCGATCGGCGGTGGTCACGATAAGCAAGTGCTTTTCATCGCGCCCGGTTCCCACCACCAGCGCCGGCGCGCCGGTGCGCCCTTCCAGCAACTTGCTCAGCCGGGCAATTACCTCTTCCATGCGTTCTGCATAGGGGCGCGCCTGTTCGGCAGCCTCTTGCGCACGGCGCAGCTTGGCCGCCGCCACCATCTGCATGGCCTTGGTGATCTTCTGCGTGGCCTTGACACTGGCTATGCGGGTTCTCAGGTCCTTGAGAGAGGGCATCGGTTTTTATCTTTCCAGGTCAGGCAAAGTTCCGGGTGAAGGTATCCACCACCTCTTTAAGTTTTTCGGCGGTGTCCTCGCTGAGCTCCTGCTCCTCGGCAATGACTTTCAGCAAGTCCTGATTCTTGTCACGCAAGGCGCGCAATAATTCTTCTTCATAGCGTTCCACATCGGAAGGATCGAGCTTGTCGAGATAACCGTTCACACCGGCATAGATGATGCAGACCTGTTCTTCGACCCTCAGGGGTGAGAACTGGGGCTGTTTCAAAAGCTCGGTGAGGCGTTCGCCGCGATTGAGCATACGCTGGGTGGCGGCGTCAAGGTCGGAACCGAACTGGGCAAAGGCGGCCATTTCGCGGTACTGGGCCAATTCGCCCTTGATCGCGCCGGCCACCTGCTTCATGGCCTTGATCTGGGCGGCAGAGCCAACACGGCTCACCGAGAGGCCGACATTCACCGCCGGGCGGACGCCCTGGTAGAACAGATCGGTTTCAAGAAAAATCTGCCCATCGGTGATGGAGATGACATTGGTGGGAATATAGGCGGCCACATCGCTGGCCTGGGTTTCAACGATCGGCAGGGCGGTGAGAGAGCCTGCGCCGTGGTCCTTGTTGAGCTTGGCGGAGCGCTCCAGAAGCCGTGAATGCAAGAAGAAGACATCGCCCGGATACGCTTCGCGTCCCGGCGGGCGGCGCAGCAGCAGGGACATCTGCCGGTAGGCCACCGCCTGCTTGGACAGATCATCATAGGTAATCAGGGCGTGCATGCCGTTGTCGCGGAAATACTCGCCCATGGTGCAGGCGGTATAAGGAGCGAGAAATTGCAGCGGCGCAGGCTCGGACGCCGTGGCGGCCACGATGATGGAATATTCCAGGGCGCCGTTTTCTTCCAGAACCTTGACGAACTGGGCCACGCTGGAGCGTTTCTGGCCGATGGCGACATAAATGCAGTAGAGCTTCTTGCTCTCGTCATCGGTTTCATTGACGGTTCTCTGGTTGAGGATGGCATCCAGCGCAATGGCGGTTTTTCCGGTCTGGCGGTCGCCGATGATAAGCTCGCGCTGGCCGCGCCCGATGGGAATCAGGGCATCAATCGCCTTGATGCCGGTCTGCACCGGTTCATGCACCGATTGGCGCGGCAAAATACCCGGCGCTTTCACATCGACCTGCTTGTACTCATCGGCCTTTATGGGGCCCTTGCCGTCAATCGGATTGCCAAGCGCGTCCACGACCCGCCCCAGCAAGCCCTTGCCCACCGGGGACTGGACAATATCGCCGGTGCGCTTGACGGTATCGCCTTCCTTGATGTTGCTGTCTTCGCCAAAAATCACGATGCCGACATTATCGGTTTCCAGGTTCAGCGCCATTCCACGAATGCCGCCGGGAAATTCGACCATCTCACCGGCCTGGACATTATCAAGCCCGTAAACACGGGCGATCCCGTCGCCGACGGAGAGGACCTGCCCGGTCTCGGAAACCTCGGCCTCGGATCCAAAATTCTTGATCTGTTCTTTTAAAATGGCGGAAATTTCCGCGGCGCGGACACTCATTATCCGATCTCTTTCATCACACGTTGAAGATTAAACAGTTTTGTTCGCAAGGAGCTGTCATACATACGGCTACCCAGTTTCACGATCAGCCCTCCCAGAAGTTTTTCATCGATGTTCTGGTTGATACTGGTTTTCCGGCCGGTGAGGGCTTTCAGAGCGCTTTGCAGTTTCTTGACCTGCGCGGCGCTCAGTTTCACGGCCGAGGTAATCTCGGCGGTGATTTCGCCGCGTTCTTGCGCCAGCAGGGCGTGATAGGCCGCGATGATGGAACGGATATGATTAACGCGTCCGTTTTTGCTCAGCAAGGCGATGAAGCGGGTTGCCAGGCCGGAGACCTGCATTTTTTCAAGCACCCTGGCCAGGACATTTGCCTGCTCTGCGCGCGAGAAAACGGGGCTTGAGATCAGGCGCTCAAGATCGGCATTTTCATCCAACAGCGCGCCAAGCCGGTCAAGCTCGTCCGCGATTTCGTCCAGCCGGTTCTCGTCCTGCGCCAGATCGAACAGGGCCTTTGCGTATCGCCCGGAAACAGATGCAAGTGTGGAGGTTTTGCCAGACACTTATATTTTTCTCTCTTTATCGGTCACCGGCAGACCCGAAAATCCTGACCTGTTGCTTAATCAAGGCGTCTTTGAACAAGCGATCAAGACCGGGTTGCCGCGTAAAATTCCACGACGTTTATAGTTCACTCGCGCCTCCACTACCATAGCTACTTATGACTGACAATACAGCCCTGCGGGCAATGATCGTTTTTCTTTTTACAGTTTTTTCGCCGGGAGTTCCAATCGCTGATTTTTACAAAAAACTTTGTGGATCAATATCTATGTGAATCCGGATTCCGTGTTTGGGTTTGCTGGTGCTGAGCCAGCTTCTGAGAAAGTCCTGAAGCGGGGCGCCGATTGCCGATTTGACCAGAAAACGGTAGCGGTAACGGCCCCTGAGAAAACCCAGCGGCGCGGGCGCCGGGCCGAAAATGCGGATTTTGTCCCGCGCCGGGGCGCAATGTGCCAGATTCCGGGCAAAGGCAATGACATGATTTTCGGATTTGCCAGAGATTATAATCCCCGCCAGGCGCCCGAAAGGCGGCAGGCCGGCAAGGCGGCGGAGCTCGATCTCCCGGTCATAAAACAGCTCGCGGTTGCCCAGGACAAGTGCATTCATGACCGGGTTTTCCGGGTCATAAGTCTGGATCAGCGCCTGCCCGGAATGTTCGGCGCGCCCGGCGCGTCCGGCCACCTGATGCAATAATTGATAGGTCCGTTCCCCGGCCCGCATATCCCCGTGGGCCAGCCCGAGATCACCATCAACCACTCCCACCAGGGTGAGTTTGGGAAAATGATGCCCCTTTGCGACAAGCTGGGTGCCAACGATAATATCTATTTTTCCCGCTTCGATTTCGCTGAACAGGCGGTGCATTTTCTTCATTCCGCCATCAAGATCAGAGGACAGCAGGGCCATGGTGAATTGCGGAAAATGTTCTGCCGCCTCTTCAGCCACCCGTTCAATGCCCGGCCCGCATGCAGTGAGCGAACCGGCTACACCGCAGGCGGGGCAGGATTGCGGGGTTTTGGCGGTATAGCCACAATGGTGGCAGATCAGGCGGCCCTTGTAGCGATGTTCCACCAGCCAGGCCTGGCAATGAGGGCAGGCCATGCGATGCCCGCAATTGCGGCACAAGGTGAGCGGTGCATAACCGCGCCGGTTGAGGAACAACAAGACCTGCTCGCCCCGCTCAAGGGTTTGACGGGCCGCTTCAACCAGCTTGGGCGAGAGCCATTTTTGCCGTTCGGGCGGGTGTTTTCGCATATCCACCGTGCCGATGGCGGGAAGCTGTGCGCCGCCGTGGCGAGCCTTTAGAATGATATGGCGGTATTTGCCGGTGCGGGCATTATTCAGGGTTTCCACCGAAGGGGTGGCGCTGCTCAGGATAATGGGAATATCGCTTAAATAGGCCCGGACAACCGCCATGTCGCGGCCATGATAGCTCACGCCATCTTCCTGTTTGAAGGCGCTTTCATGTTCTTCATCGACAATAATCAGGCCAAGATCGGGAAAGGGCAGGAACAGGGCGGACCTGGCGCCAACGACAATTTTTATCTCGCCCTTGCGGACCCCGCGCCATATGCGTGCGCGCTGGCTGGCCGGGATGGCAGAATGCCAGAGGGCGGGCGGTGCGCCGAAACGGGCTTCAAAGCGGCCAAGGCACTGGGTTGTCAGGGCAATTTCTGGAAGCAAAACCAGGATTTGCTTGCCCGTTTGCAGAACCTGCGCCAGGGAATCGAGGTAAACCTCGGTTTTTCCCGATCCGGTCACTCCGTCGAGCAGGGCTGTTACATGTTCCCCGGTTTCAAGAAGCTCTTTGCGAATGCGCCGGGCGGCGGCGGCCTGGTCGGGGGAAAGTATGCGGCCTTGTGCGTAAGGGTCTGGTTGTTTTGCCGTCGCGGGAGCGGGCAGGGCAAGCTTTTCCAATACGCCTTGCGCCACCAGGCTTTTTAATACACTTGCCGAAATGCCTGCAAGCCGGGTGATTTCGCCGGTGCGCCGGGCAAGGCCGTCTTCCATCAGGGTGATGATGCGCTGGCGCGCCGGGGTCAGGCGTTCAGGGCGTGATTTTGTCAAGCGGTAATGGATCTGGTTCTTTTCCGCCTCCAGGGCTTGCGGGATGCTCATGGCCATTTTCAGAACCAGGCCTTGAGGGGCAAGGGTATAGGCAGCCACCCAATTGACGAATTTGCGCATGGTGGGGGGGAGTGGCAGGGTTTCCAGCCGGGTGATGATTTCACGCAATTTGCGTGGTTCATTTCCCGTCTTGTCAGGCAGATTCCAGATAACGCCGGTTACTTCTCGTGTCCCCAGCGGCACTTTCACAAAATCTCCCCTGGCCAAATGCATTTCTTCCGGCACGAGATAGCTATAGGGCTGCTCAAGGGCGAGGGGGATTAAAACATGGGCAATTTGCCGGGCCATATGATTCTCAAAACAGCAATTTGGTAAGACTCGGCAAGTAGTCTAGCATGGAATTTGCCGTCTTTCGATTTGCCAAGAGTCCCGCCATGACGCAACCTGCCTATTGTCTTCCAAGTGCTGATCTAGATCTGCGCGAAGCGATTTCCGGCTGGCTGCGTTACCTGGCCAGCGAGCGGCGCTCGGCTATGCGTACGAGGGAGGCCTATATACGTGATGTAGAATTGTTCGTGGATTTTTTGCAGGATCATCTGGGCGGTGCGGTGTCGCTGGCAGATCTTGAAGCCCTGCGGGCAGCGGATTTCCGCGCTTTTCTGGCGGCAAGGCGGGGGGGCGGGATTTCACACCGTTCGCTGGCGCGGGGGCTTTCCAGCATCCGTTCGCTGTTCCGGTTTTGCAAGAAAACCGGGCGGCTTGAAAATGTCTCCCTGGCGGCGGTGCGCATGCCCAAGCTGGGGCATTCCATCCCGCGGCCCTTGAGCATTGCCGGGGCGGACAAGCTGCTGAACACTGTCAGTCAAGCGAATCAAACGATGAGCTGGGTGGAAGCCCGGGACCTGGCTGTACTGATGCTGCTTTATGGCGTGGGGTTGCGTATTTCCGAGGCGCTTGGCCTCAACCGGCGGGAAGCCCCGGCGGTATCAGGCACGGATGCCTTGCGGATAAAGGGGAAGGGCGGCAAACTGCGGCTGGTTCCGGTTCTGGCGCCGGTGCGCAATGCCATCCACCGTTATCTTGAACTTTGCCCCCATGACCTGGAACCGGAAGGGCCGTTATTTATTGGCGTCAGGGGAAAAAGGCTGAGGCCTCGCGCCATTCAGGCCCTGATGCAGAAAATGCGCAGTGCGCTGGGGTTGCCGGCAACAGCCACCCCGCATGCCCTGCGCCATTCCTTTGCAACTCACCTGCTGGCCAGTGGTGGGGATTTGCGCACAATCCAGGAATTGCTAGGTCATGCCAGCTTGTCCTCGACCCAGATCTATACCGAGGTTGATGCTCAACGCTTGCTGGATATCCATGCCAGCGCCCACCCCCGGGGGTAGTTTCTTCCAGTTAAATAAAATAGCAAGGTACGAAAAACCCCTCTGGACCCTTGCGCCGGCTTGTGACAAATTGGCGGGGCTTGCAAAACCGCCGTGTTTTCAGGTCCCGTAGCTCAGTTGGATAGAGCACCAGATTCCTAATCTGGGGGTCACAGGTTCGAATCCTGTCGGGATCGCCAAACGGCCATTCTTGAATGGGTTGTAAGGAGCAAGGATTCCAGACGATACTTTGGATCCCGGCAGATAACCGGTACTTTTCCTGTTAGATCAACCTGCGTTCAAGTGGAATCACTTGAAAGCAGATAAGTTGATCGACATCAAGCAGATAGAGCAACGATAGTGCGTTTGCTTGAACGCGCGTTGCTAGAGTTTCCGGTTTTGACTGAATCAAAACCGATCTCTCACTCCTTGTTTTTACCGCACTTCTTATTGGAAAAACCGGTTCCCACTTATTCCAATCGCCATAGGCCTTCGGGCTTTTTTACGTTAATTCTTCAAGTTCCCAGATACCCTTTTCCACAAGAGCTGTCAGGATATGCCAGTCTGTCAGTGTATCCAGATTGGCGCTGCGCTCGGGGGGCATGAGAAAGGGAATAGTGCGGGGAGGGAGAAAACTCCGGTTTGTCAGAAAGATATCCCGGTTAATCAGGTAAAAGGCGCCATTGAGCGCGTAAACGCTTGTCAGATCCTGGCGTGGGCCTTCAAATCCGGTGGCCATAAAGGGGCGGACATGCTCCTGCTCGATGATTTGCAATTTGGCTGGATGCGGCTCTTCGTGTTTGCAGAGGCTGACGATGGCATCGGCATCGGATTCTTCAAATTTCCGGCAAAGCGACGCAAGATCACCGGTTGTGCGTAAAGGGCTGGTGGCCTGTAACAGCAGCAGATAGCCAGGCGCAATATTTGCGTGGTCTATCAGATGCGCCACCACATCCACGCTTGTTGCGCTGTCACTGGCCAGGTGTGCCGGTCTGAGCCCAGGCGCGGCAACACCGTAATCCTGGGCTGTCTTATACATTTCCGGATCATCGGTTGTTACCAGTATCCGGTCCACCTGCGGGGCGTGATGGGCCAGCTTGATGGCCCGTTCCAAAAGGGTATCACGTCCAAGCCGCCGGAGATTCTTGCCGGGTATCCCTTTTGAGCCGCCGCGAACGGGGATTATGGCGGTAAGCTGCTGTTCTTTTATCATGCAAAAAACCGTTGTTTTCGAGGTTTTCCGAATTTTGGAATCGTGCTCATGTAGACCTGTATTCGGTATTGGAACAGCATAATTCCAGTCTGCTGGTGATTTTAGAGCACTTCCGGAAAAGTGGGAACCGGTTTTTCCGATAAGAAGTGCGGTAAAAACAAGAGGTTAGATCAACCTGTATTCAAGTGGAATCACTTGAAAGCAGATAAGTTGATCGACATCAAGCAGATAGAGCAACGATAGTGCGTTCGCTCACTGTACACGACTCATGATGTTTTGAGTTGTTTTGGGCATGAACTGAACCATGCCTTCTTGGCCTTTTGCAGGTGGTTTACGATCCAGTTTTGCAAAGTATCGAGGCCGATACGGAACCATGATTTTTCGCGTCGTCCATGCACCTTTCGCTTTATCGCTGATCGGCCCATTGTCCGGCTAGGCATCGACAGGCCCATCACCTGGCAGGCTTTGGACACATTGCCCAGCTCCTCGGCCAGGTTCAAAAGCCCGGTTTTGTGTTTGATGATTTTGTCTGTAGTATTCAACATTATGGTTGCCTCGTTTTGTGGTTGGTGTGCACCACCATCAAAACGGTAACCGTCATCTCATTCAAGAGATACGCCGCTCCCAATTCAATTCGTTGAAATGGGGCGGTGTCAGATCAAGTCGAAACTAATTCAATTTACCACTTCGCCGGGATAAACGCCCCACAGGCTGTTTTGCGCTACCCAGCCTTCATAATCGCCGACACGCACCGCGCACCAGCTTCCGCTGCATTGGCGCACCTTGGCCATGACGCCCGGTTCCATGAACGCAATGATTTTTGACAGGCGGGAGGGTTTCTCGGAAAGTTCGATCCGGCCATTTTTGTCCCACGGGGCAACGGTGACCATGCGGACGCCTGAAAGCAGGGAATGGAATACCCAGCCCTCCTCGCCATCGGCATCACGAATCCGCCGCCAGTTTTCAAATTCGGCGATAACTTCCACCGGTAATCCCTTGCGGTTAAACACCCATTGCACGGCATGATTTGTTCCAGGCCCGCGCCGGATATTGATGCGGTTTTTCTTGAGGCTGACAAAACGCGGCACCGGCAACCCGCTGAACGAGGCGCCGTGTGGCCTGGGCGCAAGCGAGGCGCGGGCGCTGGATGTGCCGGAGAAACTCAGCAATCCCCGATCATAGACAATACCGCCAATTCCCGCCAGAAACACGGCGCCCAGCAGGATCAGCGCATAGAACCGAATCGATTTTTTATAGGAATAAACCGATTTTTCCATCTGCCTGTTGTTCCCCGAAACTGTTGTCTTGCTCCCAGATTTCATTTTTGAGATGATTTTGTCAATACGCACGGGAATGCCCTTTGTGTTTTTTATAGCTTCTGCTAGAGATTTCATGGCAACGGCCTGTTTTACGAGTAAATTCTAGCGTAAACGCAGTTAACGAGGCTTAAATAAAATTGCAGGATACCCTTTATGACCACAGCCAAACCCCTCGTCATCATCACTCGCAAGCTCCCCGATATTGTCGAGACACGGATGCGGGAGCTTTTTGACGCCCGGCTGAATCTGGACGATACGCCCATGGACCGGGCCGCCCTTATCGAGGCGGTTGCCGAGGCCGATGTGATTGTTCCAACCATTACCGACCGTCTTGATGGCGGTATCATCGAGGCGGCGGGGCCTAACTTGAAAATGATCGCCAATTTCGGCACCGGCGTTGACAATATCGACATGGCTGCCGCCGAGGCGCGCGGCATTACCGTGTGCAACACGCAAGGGGCGCTCACCGAGGATACCGCCGATATGACCATGGCGCTCATTCTGGCCACCGC
Source organism: uncultured Hyphomicrobiales bacterium (assembly GCA_964533415.1). Classification (GTDB taxonomy): domain Bacteria; phylum Pseudomonadota; class Alphaproteobacteria; order Rhizobiales; family BM303; genus BM303. The sequence goes on along the minus strand of CAZHLV010000152.1, from coordinate 1,151 downwards.
GCGGCGTCTTGTCGAAGGAGTGCAGGTCATCAATTCGGGGACACCTGAATGGAAGGGCTGGTCACCCACCTGGATGCTTGGTTCGCGCATCTGGGGAAAGCGCATCGGGATTATCGGCATGGGTTCGATCGGCAGCGCCCTGGCGCGGCGCGCCAAGGCCTTTGGCCTGCAAATCCATTATCATAACCGCAACCGGGTCACACCCGAGCTTGAGGCAGAACTTGAAGCCACTTACTGGGAGAGCCTTGACCAGATGCTGGCCCGGATGGATATCATCTCCGTCAACTGCCCCCATACCCCGGCCACTTACCACCTGCTTTCCGCCCGCCGTTTGCGCCTGATGCGCCCCGATGCCTATATCGTCAATACCGCAAGGGGCGAGGTCATTGATGAAAATGCCCTGGCGCAGATGATCGAGGCCGGTGAACTGGCCGGAGCGGCGCTTGACGTATTTGAACATGCCCCCGCCGTTAACCCCAAGCTCAAGGCGAGCGACAAGGTGGTGCTGCTTCCCCATATGGGCTCGGCAACTCTCGAAGGGCGGATTGAAATGGGTGAAATGGTGATAATCAATATCAAGACCTTCATCGACGGCCATGTACCGCCGCACCGGGTTCTGCCGGACATGCTGTGAAGCTGGGGCTTTTCAGGCACAAGTTGACAGAATCAGGCCATTTGCCCAGCATGGCCCTTAATCTCGCCGGATTTGGATTGCAAAACAAACTCATGAACACACTTGCCCAGACATACCTGCCCAGAATCGCCAGTTTCCTCCTTGCCCTGAGCCTGTTAACCATGGTCCCACCACCAGCAGCACTGGCCGCCAAACGCGACAAATCCCCGGCCCTTGAGCTTACAAAAGAAGAACGCGCCGAGGTCGGGCGCATTAACGCCTATCTCAACAAGATCATTCATCTGGAAGGTGATTTTGTCCAGATCGGCCCGGATGGGCAGGTTTCCGAAGGGCATTTTTACCTGCGTCGCCCAGGGCGCATGCGGTTCAGCTACAAGCCCCCCAACCCCATTCTGGTGGTGGCCGACGGGTTATGGATCGGGATTACCAATTCAAAACTCAAAACAACCGACCGTATTCCCATCCGGGCAACGCCAATCTGGGCGCTGGTGGAAAAACGCGTCGATCTGATGAAATC
>CAZHLV010000151.1:0-15774 GCA_964533415.1 uncultured Hyphomicrobiales bacterium | reverse complement strand
AGCCGGGTGGCGATATCCACTGCGATGGGGGCGGCAATGACCGCTGTTGCGGTGTTGTTCATGACATCGGAGAGGGTCATGGTCACCACCATGAGCAAGGTAAGAACCACAACGGCGGAATAGCCTTGTGAGAGTGAAACTATGCTCTGGGCAATCAGCGCGGTGCCGCCGCTGGTTTCCAGCGCGCCGCCGATGGGGATCATGGAGCCGAGCAACACGATCACCGGCCATTCGACCGAGCGGTAAACCTGTTGCACGGGGACGATTTTCAGCAGGGTATAGAGGGCGACAACCCCGGCAAGGGCAACGGGCAGGTAAACCAGGCCAAAAGAGGCCAGCGCAATGGCAAGGGCAAACAGGCCTGAGGCGATCAGCGCCTTGTCGCGCTGGATGAGTTGCAAGCCCCGTTCGGCAAGCGGCAGGCCGCCAAACCCTGTGGCGATCTCGTGCAAGCGCTCGGCGGGTCCCAGCAGTAACAGGATATCCCCGGCCTTGATGGGCAGTTTGCGCACCTGCTCGCGAAAGGCGCGGCCCTGGCGCGAGATGCCCAGCAAGGTGATGCCGTGGCGGTATTGCAGGCGCATGGATAGCGCTGTGCGCCCTTCAATGCGCGCTCCGGCCGGAATCGCGACTTCAAGCAGCGAGATATCCCTTGCGGTGATGGGGCTGGGTTTTTCATTGCGGCGGTAGTCAAGCTTCAAGGCGCCGGCAAAACCTTCTATGGCATCGGGCATGGCCTCGACTACCAGCGTATCGCCCTTGCGGATTTCCTCGCGCCTTGCCTGTCCGGGCAGGCGCTTGCCCCGGCGGACAAGGCCGATGACGCTCACGCCCTTGTCTTCGGCTATGTCGTCAAGTTCGCGGACTTTTTGTCCTATGACGGGCGAGCTTTGCGGGACGATCAACTCGGCGATATAGGCCTCGATGTCCATCAGTTCCTTGCGCGAATCATGGGACTTGCGCTCGGCCGGGATCAACCGCCAGCCGATGGAGGCGATGAAGATCACCCCGATCAGGGCGCAGACCACGCCGACGGGGGTAAAATCAAACATGGTGAAAGAAGCCTGTCCCGGCAATTTACCGCGAAACTCGGCAATAATGATATTGGGCGGGGTGCCGATCATGGTGACCATGCCGCCGAGAATCGAGGCAAAGGAGAGCGGCATCAGGGTCAGTGCCGGTGAGCGTTTCGCCTTTGCCGCAGCTTGCATATCCACCGGCATGAGCAGCGCGAGGGCGGCGACATTGTTCATGATGGCGGAAAGCACCGCCGAGATCCCGGCCATGGCGGCGATATGTCCGGGCAGGCTTTTGGCCAGGTTGGCGACATGATGGCCGATCAGTTCCACCGCGCCGGAATTGGACAGGCCGCGCGAGATAATCAGCACCAGGGCGATAATGATGGTTGCCGGGTGGCCAAAACCGGAAAACGCCTGATCCTTGGGGACAACGCCCAGGGCTATGGCGATGATGAGGGCGATAAAGGCGACAAGATCGTAGCGTATGCGGCCCCAGATCAGGAATACGAAGACGAAAAAGAGAAGCGAGAACAGGATAATCTGATCGGTGGTCATGTTTTGTTTTCCTAACTCCGGTCCCTCGCCTTGCCGGTTGTGCGAGAAAATATGGATAGCGGGAATATCTCATCGCGTCTATTCTCATTCGTGCGAGATGGCGGGATATATGAAGGAGAGAGCTATGTTTGAAGATCTTTATATCGAATCCGATGCCGGGCGGCTCTTCGTGCGGGTGGAAGGGCTTCATGATGCGCCGGCGCTCGTTTTGCACCATTCACTGGCGACCAATCTTTTCTCGTGGGATTCCATCATTCCGGTGCTGACGAAAAATTTTCGGGTTGTACGTTTTGACGCGCGCGGGCATGGGAAATCGGATGTTCCTGAAGGTCCATATGATTTTGCCCATCTGGCCGAGGATGTCTTGCGTATTCTGGATCATCTGGAGGTCAACCGGGGGCATTTTCTCGGGCTTTCCATGGGCGGCATGGTGGGGCAGGTTCTGGGGCTGGATCATCCGGACCGGGTGATATCCCTCATCCTGGCCTCGACCACGTCTTTCGTGCCGCCAGAAGCCGGGCCGATGTGGGATGAGCGGATCGCCCAGGTGCGCTCTGAAGGCATGGTTTCGCAGGTGCAGCCGACAATCGGGCGCTGGTTCACGCAGGGTTTTCTCGATGGCGGCGAGGGGCATGTGGAACGCATTGCCCAAATGATTGCCGGTACCCCGGTTGAAGGTTATGCCGGCTGGTGCGAGGCGATCAAAACCCTCAATCTGACGGACAGGCTGGGTGCAATTACCGCGCCGACCCTTGTGGTGGTGGGCGAGGATGATCCGGGTACGCCGGTGGCGGCGGCAAGGGTGATTCATGAGTCGGTTGCGGGCAGCAGGCTGGCGGTGCTTTCCAACGCCTCGCATCAGGCCCCGGTGGAGCAGCCGCAGGCCTTTGCAAACACGGTTCTGGATTTCCTGAAAAAGCCGGTGGGTGGATAACCGCTTAAACCAGCCGTCCGTGGCAGTGCTTGTATTTCTTGCCGGAGCCGCAGGGGCATTTGGCGTTTCTTGGCACCTTGCCCCAGGTGCCCGGGTCATTGGGGTCCATATTGGCCGCCGCCGCGCGGTTGCGGATGGTGGCGCCCTGGCCGGAAAAGTCAGCGTCGATGACTTCCTCGATTTCTTCCTCGCCGGTGAGCGGGTCGATATGGGATTGCTCTAGGCCGGAAAGATCAGCCTCGCCCAGCTCGGGAACCGGCTCGTTCTCGGCCAGTTCCACATGGGCGAGCTGGCCGGTGACCATTTCGCGTAACTGGGAAAGCAGGTTTTCAAACAGCTCGAAACTCTCGGTCTTGTATTCATTGAGCGGATCGCGCTGGCCGTAGCCGCGCAGGCCAATCACCTGGCGCAGATGCTCCAGTGTGAGCAGGTGCTCGCGCCACAGGTGATCGAGGGTTTGCAGCAGAACCGCCTTTTCCACCTCGCGCATGACTTCGGGGGTGTATTTGGCGGATTTTAGCGCAATGGCTTCATCGGCGGCGCGCATGATGCGCTCGCGGATTTCCTCTTCGGCGATGCCTTCTTCGGCGGCCCAGTCCTTGATGGGGAGTTCAAGGTTCAGGGTCTGGTAACACTCTTCCATCAAACCTTCGGTATCCCATTGTTCGGCGTAGGCTTTTTCAGGAATATGGCGTGCGACCATGTCTTCGATCATGTGGTGGCGCATGTCCTCGATTGTGCCGCTGACATCCTCGCCTTCCATCAGTTCGACGCGCTGCTCGAAAATCACCTTGCGCTGATCGTTCATCACGTCATCGAATTTGAGCAGGTTCTTGCGGATATCGAAGTTGCGCGCTTCGACCTTTTGCTGGGCCTTTTCCAGCGCCTTGTTGATCCACGGGTGGACGATGGCCTCGCCTTCTTCAAGGCCCAGCTTGCGCAACATGCCGTCCATGCGCTCGGAGCCGAAGATGCGCATCAGGTCGTCCTGGAGCGAGAGGTAGAATTTCGAGCGCCCCGGATCGCCCTGACGGCCAGCGCGGCCACGAAGCTGGTTGTCGATGCGGCGGCTTTCATGGCGCTCGGTGCCGATGATATAAAGCCCGCCCGCCTCGATGACCTTTTTCTTTGCTGCCGCGATTTCCTCGGCGATGGCCTTGATCGTGGCGTCTTTTTCCTCGCCCTCTTCCATATCGGCGGTCTCTTTGGCGACGCGCATGTCAAAATTGCCGCCAAGCTGGATATCGGTGCCGCGGCCCGCCATGTTGGTGGCGATGGTAATGGTGCCTGGAACACCGGCCTGGGCGACGATCTCGGCTTCCTGCTCGTGATAGCGGGCGTTCAGCACGTTATGGGGGACCTTGAGTTTCTTGAGCTTTTCCGACAGCATTTCGGATTTCTCAATCGAGGTGGTGCCGACAAGAGCCGGCTGGCCGCGTTTGATGCAGTCGCGGATATCCTCGACAATGGCGTTGTATTTTTCTTCCGCGGTGCGGTAAACCTCGTCATCTTCATCGGTGCGCTGGATGGGCAGGTTGGTGTTGATCTCGATCACGTCGAGCTTGTAAATATCCATGAACTCATCGGCTTCGGTGAGCGCGGTGCCGGTCATGCCGGCGAGTTTTTCATACATGCGGAAGTAGTTCTGGAAGGTGATTGACGCCAGGGTCTGGTTTTCCGGCTGGATGGTGACATGCTCCTTGGCCTCCAATGCCTGGTGCAGGCCTTCGGAGTAGCGCCGCCCTTCCATCATGCGGCCGGTGAACTCGTCGATGATGATGACTTCATCGTTCTTGATGATGTAATCCTTGTCGCGGGCAAACAGCTTGTGGGCGCGCAGGGCCTGATTGATATGATGCACGGCGGTGACGTTCTCCACGTCATAAAGTGAATCGCCTTTCAAAAGTTCGGCATCGCGCAAGATCTGCTCGATGTGCTCATTGCCTGCCTCGGTGAGGGTAACGGAGCGGCTTTTTTCATCCACTTCGTAATCGGCGTCCACGAGATCGGGAATGAACTTGTCAATGGTGGTGTAGAAATCGGATTTGTCTTCAATGGGGCCGGAGATGATGAGCGGGGTGCGCGCTTCATCAATCAGGATGGAGTCCACCTCATCGACAATGGAAAAGCTGTGACCGCGTTGTACCATCTCGTCAAGATGGTATTTCATGTTGTCGCGCAGGTAATCGAAGCCAAATTCGTTGTTGGTACCGTAGGTGATGTCGCGGGCATAGATTTCCTTGCGCTCGGCATCGTCAAGCCCGTGGGTGATGCAGCCAACGCTCAGGCCCAGGAACTCGTAAATCTGGCCCATCCACCTGGAATCGCGCGAGGCGAGGTAATCATTGACCGTGACCACATGCACGCCCTTGCCGTTCAGGGCGTTAAGATAAACCGCCAGGGTGGAAACGAGGGTCTTGCCTTCACCGGTTTTCATTTCGGCGATCTTGCCTTCATGCAATACCATGCCGCCGATCAACTGGACATCAAAATGGCGCTGGCCAAGGGTGCGCTTGGCGGCCTCGCGAACGGTGGCGAAAGCTTGAACGAGCAAATCATCAAGTGATTTGCCTTCTTCTTTTATCTGTCGGCGATATTCATCGGTGAGGGCGCGAAGCTCTGTATCGGAAAGCTTTTCCATCTCCGGCTCAACCGCATTGATTGCTTCTACCTGCTTGACATAGGCCTTGAGCTTGCGGTCATTGGAGGACCCAAACATTTTTGAGGCGATGGAGCCCAGTCCAAACATGAAAATACCCTTTTTGAGTTTGGCGAATCGTCGAATGATTTTTCAATCAAATCCCAAGATAACGCGATTTTGATAACATCAATGCTGATTAGACTGGAGAGATAAGCGGGGGTGGGAATATTGTCAATGACGCGCTGTTCCTGATATGGCATAGAAGGCGCTGAAGATTTGGCCTTGAGCGCTGTAAAATTGATAACAAGGAGCTGTTTTATGAAATCTGGTGCGTATCTGAAATACCTGGGCATTGCGCTCATTCCTGCAAGTCTTGCCCTGACGGCGGGTGTTGCTTTTGCCGGGGACAAGGTTGTGGCGCGGGTGGATGGCGTGGAGCTTACAGAAAGCGCGCTGAAATTTGCCAATGATGAGTTGAAGGGGCAGTTGGACAAAATTCCGCAGGATCAACGTAAATCCCTCATCGTGAAATACCTGGTGGACCGGGCATTGTTGATCGCGGCGGCAAAAAAGGCCGGAACGGACAAAACAGATGATTTTGACAAGCGCGTGGCCTATTACAAGGACCGGGCCTACCGGGATGTGTTTTTCGAGAACAAGACCAGGGTCAGCGATAAGGAGGCCCGGGCATTTTATGACGAGCAGGTCAAGCTGCGCAAACCCCAGAATGAAATGCGGGCCCGCCATATTCTGGTAAAAACGGAAGATGAGGCCAAGGCGATCATCAAGGAGCTTGAAGGCGGCGCTGATTTTGCCGAACTGGCCAAGAAAAAATCCACCGGTCCCAGCGGTGCACGCGGCGGCGACCTGGGGTATTTTGGCGAGGGCCAGATGGTGCCGGCGTTTTCAGCCGCCGTTATGGCGATGAAAAAGGGCGAGATTTCCAAGCCGGTTAAAACACGTTTTGGCTGGCATGTCATCAAGCTGGAAGACAGGCGGGAGAAAAAGGCGCCGGACTTTGATCTGGTTTCATCCGAGATCAAGAAACTTCTCCGGCGTAAAAAGGCCAGCGAGTTGATCGTATCCTTGCGTGAAAAAGCCAAGATCGAGATCGTTGGCGGGAAAAAAGACAAGTAAATCCAAGATGCCCAAAATCTCACCTCTTGCACCATCGCAATTTGCCGAATTGCCAAAGATCGATGGTATCCGCATGGCGGCCTGTGAGGCCGGGATCCGCTATAAGGGCCGCAAGGACCTGATGCTGGCGCTGCTGCCGGAGGGCACGGCAGTGGCCGGGGTGTTTACCCGCTCCAAGACCGCCTCGGCTCCGGTGGACTGGTGCCGGGAGGCCTTGTCCGGAAAACATGCGCGGGCGCTGGTGGTGAATTCGGGCAATGCCAATGCCTTTACCGGCCGGTCGGGCCGCGAGGCGGTGGAGGAGACGGCGCGGCAGGCGGCGAAGGCGGCGGGTTGTGTGCCGGGCGAAGTGTTTCTGGCGTCAACCGGGGTGATCGGCGAGGCGCTTGATGCTGGCGTCTTTACCCATTTTCTTGCCGGTCTGGCGCAGCGGGCAAGCGAGGATGGCTGGGATGAGGCCGCCGGGGCGATCATGACCACGGATACCTATCCCAAGCTGGCGACGCGGCGGGTTGAGATTGGCGGCAAGACCATAACCATCAACGGTTTTGCCAAGGGGTCGGGCATGATTGCGCCGGATATGGCGACCATGCTTGGCTTTGTCTTTACCGATATCAAGCTCCCCGCAGATGAGCTTCAGGCCAGCCTTGAGGCCGGTATTCATGGCTCGTTCAATGCGATTACCGTGGATAGCGATACCTCAACCAGCGATACGGTTTTGCTTTTTGCCACCGGGAAGCATGATGTTGGCGGGGGTGACGAGGCGCTTGCCCTGTTTCGCGCAGCCCTTGATGACTTGCTGATGGACCTGGCGCATCAGGTGGTCAGGGACGGGGAAGGAGCGAGCAAGTTCGTCGAGATCAGGGTCTTGGGCGCGGAATCGAATGCCTCGGCGCGCCGCATCGGCATGTCGATTGCCAACTCGCCCCTGGTGAAAACCGCCATTGCCGGTGAGGATCCCAATTGGGGGCGGATTGTCATGGCGGTAGGCAAGGCGGGTGAGCCGGCGGACCGGGATTTGCTGGATATCTGGATTGGCGGGCAGAGGGTTACCCGCAATGGTGAAGCGGACCCTGAGTATTCAGAGGATAAGGCGGCTGAGCATATGAAGGGCCAAACCGTCAATATCCGGGTGGATCTTGGCATTGGCGCGGGAGCCGATACGGTCTGGACCTGTGATTTTACCCATGCTTACATAGATATTAACGCTGACTATCGAAGTTGAACGATCTTTCTTGAGGTTTATTAACGTCTTGCGGCTAGTGTATCCTGTGACAGGAATTCTCAAGAGTTGAGCAGTAGGGCCGAGTGCAGCGTTTTAATATGATATTGCCATACCGGGATGAGATCTATTCTCGTGCAAAATCGCGTTTCGCGGGCTGGATACAGGATGAATCCGGGGCCACTTCGATTGAATACGCGATGATTGCCATGTGCATTTTTCTTGGCGTTGTCGGCTCGGCTTATGCTTTTGGCGAGAATATGAGTGACATGTTCAATTCCTTGTCCTCGACAATCAGCGCAACCCTTCACTGACCAGAACAACTTTATGCTGTGCGCAGGGACTTATTTTGCTTCCTCTGCCCGCGTGTATTCCTTAAATTACTTACAAATTTATCTAAAATTGGAATGCTGAATCTTGCCGGATCTTAATTTTTCTGTGCGAGACATGGAGATGTTAATGGATCAACCGGCTAAGGAAAAACCACTCGTTCTTGTTGTTGCCTGCGCGCTTGTTGACCCTGATGGCCGGGTGCTGATCGCCCAAAGGCCGGAAGGCAAGCATATGGCGGGTCTCTGGGAGTTCCCGGGGGGAAAGGTGGAAGAGCGCGAAACCCCGGAAGATGCACTGATACGCGAGTTGAAGGAGGAGTTGGAAATCAAGATGTGCAAATCCTGTCTGGCGCCGCTGAGTTTTGCCAGTCATGCATATGAAGATTTCCACCTTCTGATGCCGTTATTTGCCGCACGCCGCTGGGAAGGCGTTATTTCCCCGGCCGAGGGTCAGAGCATCAAATGGGTCAGGCCCAATCGCCTGCGGGATTATCCGATGCCACCTGCTGATGAACCGCTGATTGCGCATTTGCAGGATATGATCTGAGTGAGGCTGGACAAAACTGAACAGGGTGGCTGCAAAGTGGACAGGGGCAAACCAGTTCTTCATGCCGGAGACCGGGCCAGGGGTCTGCTCACGGCGTGGTGGCGTGATGAGAGCGGCCAAATGGGCATTGGCTATGCCGTGGCGTCCATGACCGGGGTTTTCACGGCCTATCAGACAACCGGCTATATTGGCGAGCAGATAGCCGATATTTTCGGGCAGGTGAGCCAGGCGCTGGATATGGTCAACAAGGGGCTGCGTTAGGTCTCTTTCGGGCGCCAGCCGCTGAGATAGATAATCTCGAAGCTCGCGGTTATACGGCCATCTTGTGAGCTGAAATTCTCATTGTAATAATCAATCATGTAGTTGAGCGTTTTGCGCCTGAGCGGTGTTTTGCGCCGCGCCATCATGGCATTGGCGCCGCCCATGCGGCGGAGTTCGCCCATCAGGGCGAGCGGAGAGGCGTAGCGGGCTTTCAAGATATCCCGGTCGGCAACCGGGATCTCGAAGCGGGCCCGTTGCAGGAGGGCGCCCATCTGGCGGATATCGGCGAAGGGCATGATTCGCGGGCTTATTCCGCCCTCGCAGGCCTGCTCGGCGACGGCAAAAGCGGTGCGCAGTTCGTTCAGGGTTTCACCGCCCAAAAGCGCGCCGAGAAACAGCCCGCCGGGTTTGAGCGCCCGGTTGATCTGGATCAGCAGGCCGGGCAGGTCATTGGCCCATTGCAGCGCAAGGGCGCTGGTGATGAGATCCTGGCTTTGCGGGGCAAGGTGCAGGTTTTCAGGGTTTTTTTCCTGCAACTGGTCGCGCCGGGATATTGTCCCTACCTTCGGCGAGTTGGCAAGGGCCTGGGTGAGCTGGCCGGTCTGGGAGAACAGGTCCGTGGCCTGGGCGAAGCTGCGTTTGACCATGGTTAGCCGGTCGGCAATCTCGTTTGCGGCTTCGCGTTGCAGGAAATCAACGGTTTTTTTCGTTTTCAGCAGGCGGGCATAACGGGTTTGCAAAAGATCATGATCGAACAATTTATGGATCGGGGGCGGTGTGGTCATGTTGACTTTATGCCTGTTTCGGGGAGTGGTGACAATCGCTGCGGCAAGACTTGATCGAAAGAAGGCGGGTCTTTAAGATTCCGGCATGGTTGATTTGCCGCTTGACCTTGCAATACAGACTGCCAGTTCACTGCCGCGCCTTGCCCGCAGGGTTCTGAGGCGTATGAGTGATTTCGTACTCCCCCCGCAATGCGCCGGATGCGGTGATGTTATCGAGACAACAGGGGCCTTGTGCGGGGCATGCTGGAGCCGGGTTGATTTTATTTCTGCGCCGTTTTGCGATCAGCTTGGCATTCCCTTTCCCCATGAAGCGGGGGACGGGGCGCTGAGCGCGCAAGCCATTGCCGCGCCACCTTCTTATGCACGGGCGCGGGCGGTGGCGCGTTATGACCAGATGGCGCGGCGGCTTGTGCATGATCTGAAATACAAGGACCGCCTGGAATCTGCGCTCCTGATGGGTAGCTGGATGCTCCGGGCGGGGAGTGAACTGGTGGCCGAGAGTGATTTTGTTGCACCCGTGCCGCTCTACCGGCTGCGGCTGTGGAGACGGCGTTTTAACCAGTCGGGCTTGCTGGCGGCGCGGATCAGCGCCATGAGTGGTCTTTGCCTGGCCCAGGACATGCTCCGGCGGACCCGTTCAACCCGGGCGCAGGTGGGGCTGAGCGGCGCTGAGCGGCGGCGCAATGTGGCCGGGGCTTTTGCGGTTCGCGATAGATGGACCTTGCCCCTGAAGGGAAAAACAGTGTTGCTGGTGGATGATGTTATCACCACGGGGGCAACGGTTGAGGCGTGCACGAGGGCGCTTTTGCGCGCCGGGGCAGGGCGGGTAAATGTTCTGGCCTTTGCCCGGGTTGTTGATCCGGTGCGCTTGCCGGTATAAAGGAGCAGCAGGTAATTGAAGGATTAAAGGGATTCATGGCCAAGGTTGAGATTTACACGACGAAGATTTGCCCGTTTTGCCATAGCGCCAAGCGGCTTTTGAAGAACAAGGGCGTCACGTTCAAGGAAATTGATGTTACGTTCAATTCCAAGATTCGCCGGGCCATGACCGAGCGGGCCGGAGGCAGCCATACGGTGCCGCAAATCTTCATTGATGATGTTCATGTGGGGGGCTGCGATGACCTGATGGAGCTGGACATGGATGGCAAGCTGGACCCGTTGCTGAACGGACAAGGTGGATGAGCGAAAACAGCAAATTTCGCACCGCCTGTGTTCAGCTTTGCTCAGGTCTTGATATTGATGCCAATATCAAGATGGCAAGCGCCTTGATCGAAGAGGCGGCGCGCGGCGGCGCGGATTTTATTGTTACACCGGAAAATACTTCCCTGCTGGCCCTTGACCGGGAGACTCTTCTGGCTCACACGGTGGTGCAGGATGAAGACCGGGCGCTCAGGGCCTTTCAGATTTTGGCGGACAGGCTGGAGCGGTGGTTGCTGATCGGCTCCTTGCCGATTCGCGTTACCCCGGAGATGACCGCGAACCGCTCGTTCTTGATTTCGCCTTCGGGGCGTATTGCGGCGTATTATGACAAAATACACATGTTCGATGTGGAGCTTCCCGGCGGGGAAAATTATCGTGAATCCGATTATGTACAGGCCGGGAAAAGAGCGGTAACCGCGCCCCTGCCATGGGGGCGCATCGGCCTTTCCATCTGTTATGATCTGCGCTTTGCTGCCCTGTACCGGGCGCTGGCCAAAGACGGGGCCGAATTTTTCAGCGCGCCGGCGGCGTTTACCAAAACCACTGGCCGGGCGCATTGGCATGTTCTGTTGCGCGCCCGGGCCATTGAAAACGGCGCCTTCATGTTTGCCGCCGCCCAGACGGGGCGCCATGAAAACGGGCGCGATACGTATGGCCACAGCCTGATAATTTCGCCCTGGGGCGAGATTCTGGTGGAGGCGGGGGAAGAGCCTTGCGTGATTTTTGCGGATATTGACCCGGCAGATGCGGCTGCCGCGCGCGGGCGCATCGGGGCGCTGCGCCATGACCGGGACTTCAGGATAGAGCATGTTAACCCTGCATGATGCAGGTTTGGTGGAGGGGTTTTTGAGCAAGGCAGGCCGGATATGATCCATTATCAACTTTGCTGCGCCGGGGGGCACGGATTTGATGGCTGGTTCAGCAGCAGCGCTGCATTTGACCGGCAGGTTGAGGCGGGCGAGATTATATGCCCGGTTTGTGGCTCGGTGGATATCTCCAAGGCGCTGATGACGCCCAGTATCGGCGCTTCGGGCGGGCGCGATCGGGAAAAGCTGAGCGCTGTGATGAGTGAAGTGAACGCGCGAATCCGTAAATTTCGCCGCCATGTTGAGGACACGGCGGAGAATGTCGGCAAGGATTTTGCTGAAGAAGCGCGCCGCATGCATTATGACGAGACTGAAAAACGCGGGATATACGGCGAGGCCAGCTTGCGCGAGACAGCCGAACTGCGTGAAGAGGGGATCGAGGTTTTCCCCTTGCCGGCTCTGCCGGAAGAGCAGAATTAATCCTTGCGGGCGCTCAACATGTAATTCACATCGGTATCATTTGAAAGCGACCAGATGCGGGTCAGCGGGTTGTAACTCACGCCTTTCAGGTCATGAGCACTCAGGCCCTGCCGCTCCAAGGCATCTCTCAATTCACCCGGAGTGACAAATTTTTCCCATTGATGGGTGCCTGCCGGCAGCCAGCGCAAGATATATTCCGCGCCGATGATGGCCAGGGCAAAGGATTTCAGGGTCCGGTTCAAGGTGGCGCAAATCATGATGCCGCCCGGGCGGATGAGAGTGGCGCAGGCTTTCAGGAAATGGTCGATATCGGCAACATGCTCCAGCACTTCCATGTTCAGGACCAGGTCGAATGTCTTGCCTTTGGCGGCCAGGGCTTCGGCGGTGGAGTCCAGGTAATTGATTTCAAGCTCCTGTTCCCGGGCATGGGTTCTGGCAATGCTGATATTTTTCGGCGAGGGATCAAGCCCGGTGACCCGGGCGCCAAGGCGCGCCATGGGCTCGCATAACAACCCGCCGCCGCAGCCGATATCGAGAATGTTCAGGCCCTTTAACGGATGGCTGCCGCCAAAATGCTCTTCGGCGCGGGCCTTGATGAATTCAAGGCGCACCGGGTTTATGGCATGAAGCGGGCGGAATTTCCCCGCCGGGTCCCACCACTGCGCCGCCATGGCGGAGAAGCGGGCAACTTCCGCCGGATCGACGGATGCGGATTTGGGAAGAGGTTGAGAAGCCGTCATGTCGATGGGAATTTTCCGTTGTGAGAGTTGCCTCATTGCCCCTGGGGCGGTATGTATGCGCCGCATAATAGCTTATATGAATACAGTTTGCGCGTAAATTCGCAAAAGATTTACGTATTGAAAAGGTGAAAAAAGTGGCTCGTCTGGTCATGAAATTCGGCGGCACATCGGTTGCCGATCTGGAAAAAATCGCCAATGTGGCCCGCCATGTCAAACGCGAGGTGGATGCCGGGCACCAGGTTGCGGTTATTGTTTCGGCCATGGCCGGGCAGACCAACAGGCTCGTGGCCTGGACAAGCGAGGCGGCAAAAAATCCTGATCCGCGTGAATATGATGCCGTGGTGTCTTCCGGGGAACAGGTCACTTCGGGTTTGCTTGCCCTGACCTTGCAGAACATGGGGGTCAAGGCCCGTTCCTGGCAGGGCTGGCAGATCCCGCTGGGAACGGATGATGTGCATGGTTCGGCGCGTATCCGCGATATTGATGGCGATGTGTTGGGAAGCCGCATGGCCGGAGGCGAGGTTGCCGTGATCGCCGGATTTCAGGGAATTGCCCCGGATGGACGGATATCAACGCTTGGACGGGGCGGTTCTGACACCAGCGCGGTGGCGATTGCCGCAGCGATCAATGCGGATCTATGTGATATCTATACCGATGTGGACGGGGTTTATACAACCGATCCGCGGATCGTTTCCAAGGTGCGGCGGCTGGACCGGATCTCTTATGAGGAAATGCTCGAAATGGCCTCGCTCGGCGCCAAGGTTCTGCAAACCCGCTCCGTGCGCATGGCCATGGTGAATGGCGTTCGTTTGCGGGTGCGTTCAAGTTTTGTCGACCCGGAAGATACTCCGCCTGTGGATATCAGTAATTTGCAGGATCAAGGAACCCTTGTTTGTGATGAGGAAGATATTATGGAACAGCATGTCGTCAGTGGCATTGCCTATGAAAAAGATGAAGCCAAGATCACCCTGGTCAAGGTTCGGGACAAGCCGGGGGTTTCGGCCAAGATTTTCAGCTTGCTGGCGGATGCCAATATCACTGTTGACGTGATTGTCCAGAATGTATCGGAAGATGGCCGCAACACGGATGTCACTTTCACCGTGCCCGAAGCGGATTTGCAACGGGCGCTTGATGTGCTGGAGAATGAGCGCGAAGAGATCGGTTATGGCGAGTTGGCAAGCTCGTCCGACATGGTCAAGATCTCGGTGGTTGGCGCGGGTATGCGTACCCATGCGGGCGTGGCGGCGCAGATGTTCAGCGCTCTTGCCGCCAACAATATCAATATCCAGGCGATCACTACATCGGAGATCAAGATCAGTGTTCTGATCGATGCTGATTTCACCGAGCTTGCCTTGCGGGTTTTGCATACATCTTATGGCCTTGACCAGAATTAACCCGGATCTGATGTGTTGAGCGCCAGTATTTGCGCTAGAGTGTTTCCGGTTTTGATTGAATCAAAACCGGGCTCTAACTCTTTGTTCTTACCGCACTTCTTATCGGAAAACCGGTTCGCGTTTTTCCGGAAGGGCGCTAGAATACAGCCCTATCCCGGGGCAGGGGGTGTTCTCATCTCCTGTAATCAGGCAAGATCAATACAAGGGAGTGGCAGGTTCACGTTTTACCGGGGCTGTTTACTCCTTGGCACGTGTTATTTGCGCTTCACCATCCAATGCCGGGTTTTGACGGGCAGGCGAAGTGTTTTTCAGGAAGGCTGACAAATGAGTCCTGATAGTGGTTCTCGCCTGTTATTGCGCCGGTTGCGTGCGCTCATGGCGGAGCCGCTTGACGATCAGGCCCGGCTTGACCGGGTTGTTGTGCTTATTGCCAATACCATGGTGGCGGAGGTGTGCTCGGTTTATGCCGTGGCCTCGGAGGGGCGGCTGGAGCTTTTTGCCACGGAAGGTCTGAACCCTGAAGCCGTTCACAAGACCTCTCTTAAAATGGGTGAAGGCCTGGTTGGCGTAATCGCGGCCAGTGCCGAGGCGCTCAATCTTTCTGAGGCGCGCACCCATCCTGACTTTGCCTACCGGCCCGAAACGGGCGAGGAAGCGTATCATTCTTTCCTCGGGGTTCCGATCCTTCATACCGGGCACACGATTGGCGTGCTGGTGGTGCAAAATCGCACCCGGCGGGTTTATGAAGAAGAAGAAGTCGAGGCGCTGGAGACCATTTCCATGGTCATTGCCGAGATCCTTGCGGCGCGCGGTGCGGTGGGGGCGGCCAGCAGCGTGGAGCGGGTGGCTGGCGAGCGGCGGCTGGAAGGGGTGCCGATCGTGGCCGGTTTCGGGATCGGGCTGGTGGTCTTGCACGAGCCGCGGGTTCATGTCACCAACCTGATTTCTGATAACGCGGAAGCCGAGGTCCGGCGGCTGGAAACGGCGCTTGGGGAGTTGCGCCATTCCATCGACCAGATGCTGGAGCGGGCGGATTTTCTGCATGCCGGTGAACATCGCGAGGTGATCGAAGCTTACCGGATGTTTGCCCATGACCGGGGCTGGGTGGCGCGAATGCTGGAGGCGGTAAATGCCGGGCTGACCGCCGAAGCGGCGGTTGAGCGGGTATTGAACGAAACCCGGGCGCGGCTGGTGCGTGCTTCAAATCCGTATATCAAGGATCGCCTGCATGACCTTGATGACCTGGCGAACCGGTTATTGCGTTACCTCACCGGTGCGGTGCTTACCGCTTCACAAGAGGAAATGCCCAGGGATGCCATTGTTTTTGCCCATGATATCGGTCCGGCGGACCTGCTTGATTATGCCGGACGCAACCTGCGTGGGCTGGTTCTTGAAGAAGGGGCGCTCAACGGTCATGCGGCGATCGTGGCGCGGGCGCTGGGGATTCCCTTCATTGGCCGGGTCGAGGATGTCCTGGCCATTGTGGATGACGGCAACCGGGTTATCATTGACGGTGAGACCGGCGAGGTCTTCCTGCATCCGGGTGAGGATGTTCAAAAGGCATATTACCGGAAGGTCAAGGCGGCGAAACGCCAGCAGGCCAGTTATGAGAAACTGCGTGATTTGCCGGCGGTTTCGCGTGATGGGGTCAAGGTGTGCCTGCAACTCAATGCCGGGTTGCTGGTTGACCTGCCGCATCTTGAGCGCACCGGGGCATGCGG
>CAZHLV010000150.1:0-10191 GCA_964533415.1 uncultured Hyphomicrobiales bacterium | reverse complement strand
ACTTCAGTTCAGCCCGGGCAAGAGCGCCGGTCTTGATCAATTCATTCAAAGACACACCATCACCGCGCCGGATTTTTCTCTGGACGGTGTCGATAATCCCGGTGACTTGATTACGGGTTTCCCTCGCCGTACCAATTTGCTCTGCATGCGTCTCCAAAGCGATAAAGACAAGTGGCATCAGACAAACAAAAACCAAATGAACATGCTTAATCAACTTGCCGCTCCCGCCAAAATTTTTGTACCCATGGACTCAACACTACCCATAGCCTCTATTTGTGACAATACTTAGGTTCCGGTCAAATGAAGTCTCCCCTCTTTGTTCTCGCCATCCACGGCGGTGCGGGCGCACATGCCAAAGTTCAATACAAGCCGCAAGAGGCCCATATCCGTGCAACCCTTCAAAGCGGCCGGGAAAACCTGGCCGCCGGGATGAGCGCCCTGGATGCTGTCATGAAAGCAGTCAAGACCCTTGAAGCCAGCGGGCTCTACGTGGCCGGCAAGGGCGCCTCGCCCAATCTGGCCGGATTTGTCGAGCTTGATGCCTCGATTATGGAAGGCCATACCTTGCGAACCGGCGCCGTTGCCGCCATGCGCAACGTGCTAAGCCCTATAGAGACAGCAAGGGCGGTAATGGAAAAAACACCCCATGTGATGCTGGCCGGCCGCGGCGCCGAAGCCTTTGCCCTTGAGGCAAACCTTGCGCAAGTCGAAGATCCCCAAAGCTATTACGGCCTGTCCGCCCAGGATCGCGAAGCCGCCATCAGGCGCGGCGATGAAAGCCCGGTTCACGGCACGGTTGGCGCAGTGGCCCTGGATGCTCATGGCCATCTCGCCGCGGCCACCTCCACCGGCGGCACATATGGCAAGCGTTATGGACGGGTGGGGGATACACCGCTCATCGGCGCGGGAACATGGGCGAGTGGGCAAGCCGCCATCTCAAGCACCGGCCACGGCGAATATTTCGTCCGCCTGTGCGCCGCCCACGACATTGCCGCCCGCATTAAATACGGCCATGAAACCCTGAAAGACGCTGCTGATAACCTTATCCGCAAGCTGGGCCGGCTTGGCGGTGATGGCGGGGTAATCTGTCTGGATAAAAACGCCAATATCGCCATGCCCTATAATTCTGAAGGCATGAAACGCGGCTTTGTTCGCGGCCATGAAGAGATATTCGTAAGTACCTTGTGAAGGTGCTTTTCAGATGGGTAGAATCAGAACCGGCCGCACTTTCTCCCTTTTTTTCTGTAAAATTCCCGGGGCGGTGAAGAGGATGCAGGCCGATTTCAGCAATAAGCAACGCGCCTTCAAGCGAACGCTCTATCGTTGCTCTATCTCATTGATGTCAATCAACTTGTCTGCATTCAAGCGATTTCTCTTGAAGGCAGGTTGATCTAACGATCTAACCCGATCAGATGCATCCATCTGATCGGGTCAAATCATGTCACGATGTTTCATTTTGCCGAATAGAAGGAAACCAGCGTCATGGCCCGGTTCCGGCGCGCTTCTACAAAAGCTGTCCAGAATGCAAGCAGGCCAGCTTGAATTTTCTGACCAAAACTGTCCCGGGATACAAGCGGGCTATATAGTGCAAGAGTCGTCATGATATGTCCTCGTAAGGTTAAGAAGCGCTGCCCCCCAAAGCCACATGGCATTTGCAGGTAAAAACAGCGCCGGGAGAATGGCCGGAGCCTTGATAAGCGGGTTAAAAACTGCGCCGTCCGGTGCGGACAACGGTGTGAATCTCACTGCGGCAAATACCGATATCAGCCAGGGCCTGATCGGAAAGTCCGCGCAACTCGGCCTCGGCCTGCAAAAACTTGCGATGCTGGAAAAAAGCCGTGACAAGCTGGTGAATCTTGTCCGAGACCTTGAAGTAAACACTCGAAACGGTTTCGGGACGAGGGTGGATAATGCCTGCTGTATATGCCATGTTGAATCTCCTGGTTATGTGCATCTGCTCTGGATGAAGCGGGGGTGTTCATGGTCAAAACGGCCCTTTGCCGTTAAACTCACTAGACCCCATATGCGTTGATATCGGGTTGAAAAAAACCCCTTAAAAGCGCATATGAGCCCTGCAAAAAACGCATGGTTAGAAAAATGTTAAACAATCGGATTTCCTTAACAAAAAGAAAACAGTAACAATGTTCCAGACATTCAGGGCCGACACAGAACCACAAAAATCAGCCGCCCGCCTGAGCGCCTTGCGCATGGCTCTTAAATCCCGCGGCCTGGACGCTTTCATCATCCCGATGAGCGATGAACACATGAACGAATATGTCCCGCCATCGGCCCGGCGCCTGCAATGGATCAGCGGCTTTTCCGGTTCGGCGGGAACCGCCATTGTCATGCAAAAGGAAGCCTTGTTGTTCGTTGACGGCCGTTACACCCTGCAAGCGGCCCAACAGGCCGACCCTGAAATTTTCACCATAGAGCATCTCATCACATGCCCGCCGGCAAAATGGCTTCAGGCAAACCTGCAAGATGGCATGAAACTGGGCTTCGACCCCTGGCTTCATACCGGCAAGGAGGTCACGAACCTGCAAAAGGCCTGCGCCGGAGCCGGGGCTGATCTTGTCCCCTGCCCGTCCAACCCGGTAGATGAAATCTGGCATGACCGCCCGGCCCCGCCTCGCGGGAAAATCTTCCCCCATCCCCTGCAATATGCCGGTATCGCCGCCGGGGAAAAACTGGACAGGATCCGGGAAAAGCTGCGCAAAAACAATATCGACGCCGTGGTGCTCACCTTGACCGACTCCATCGCCTGGGTCTTTAACATTCGCAGCAACGATATTCCCCGCACCCCGGTCCCGCTTGCCTTTGCAATCATCAGTGCCGAAGACAAGGCCGGGCTGTTTGTTTCTTCCGACAAGATAACACCGTCAACATTGGAGTATCTTCAACCTCTGGCTACACTGCGCCCCGTCGAGCAGTTGATTCCAGAACTCAAAAAACGTGGAAAAACCGGCCAAAATATCCAGATCGACCCGGCCAGTTGCGCCCACGCCATCATCCAAAACCTCAAGAACAGCGGCGCGGATATCACCGAAGCAACCGATCCATGCACCCGCCTGAAAGCCATCAAGAACCCCGCCGAGCAGGCCGGCGCCATCGCCGCCCATATCCGCGACGGCGTAGCGCTGGTCCGTTTTTTACACTGGCTCGACATTCATGCCCAGAAAGGCAAGGTCAGTGAAATCGACGCCGCGACAAGGCTTGAAGAGTTTCGTGCCCAAACCGGCAAGCTCAAGGACATCAGCTTCGACACCATCTCCGCCGCGGGCCCCCATGGCGCCATCGTTCATTACCGCGTGGACGAGACCAGCAACCGCAACCTGGAGAAGGGCGAGCTTTACCTTGTGGATTCGGGCGCACAATATGAGGACGGCACCACGGATGTAACCCGAACCATCGCCATCGGCCCGCCACCAGACGAGGCCATCCGCCACTTCACCCTCGTTCTGAAAGGCCATATCGCGCTGGCCCGCGCCAGATTCCCCAAGGGCGCCACCGGCGCCCAGCTTGACAGCCTCGCCCGCAATGCCCTGTGGCAGGCCGGGCTTGATTACGACCATGGCACCGGCCACGGCGTCGGCTCGTATCTGAGCGTCCATGAAGGCCCGCAATCCATCTCGAAACGCAGCCATGTGCCGCTTGAGCCGGGCATGATCCTTTCCAACGAACCGGGATATTACAAGACCGGCCATTACGGCATCCGCATCGAAAACCTGATGCTGGTGAAAGAGGCGGCGGAAATAAAAGGCGGCGAGATCCCCATGCTGGCCTTCCTCCCCCTCACCCTTGCCCCCATAGATTTGAACCTCGTTGACCCGGCGCTCCTCGACCGCGACGAAAAATCATGGCTCAACGCCTATCACCGCCACGTCAACACGATCCTGGGCCCCTGCCTGCCCGATAAGGAAAAAACCTGGCTCAAATCCGCCACCCGCCCGATCTGACAATGGCGCGCCCCGTCATTCCCGTCTTCCTCCCCCCATCATTATTTCGTGACGAGAACAAAGGAACCAACAACTTCCATCCCCCCGTCATTCCTGCCTTCGCAGGAGTGACGAGAGAAAAGACGAAAACCAAACAGGGTGTTATCCCCACAAGGCTCCCATGGATTATTACATTTACCCTCTCATCATCCTCGCCGGCTTCCTCACCGGTTTCATCAATACCCTGGCCGGGGCAGGCTCCGCCGTCTCGCTGGCCCTGATGAGCTTCATCGGCTTGCCGCTGGACATCGCCAACGGCACCAACCGGGTGGCGATCCTGATGCAGAATATTATCGGGGTGCAAGGATTTCACAAGGCCGGGCTCATGGACTGGCGCATGGGGCTGTGGCTGGCGCTGCCCGCCGCCATGGGCTCCATTCTGGGGGCATGGATGGCTTCCGTCATGAGCGCGGCTCACCTGCAAACCGCCATCGGCATCCTGATGGTGATGATTCTGGTCCTGCTGTTCGTGCGGCCCAAACGCTGGCTGGAAGGACAAAAGGACATGCACGGCACCCGCCCTACCCCCGCCCAGTTCGCAATCTTCTTCGCCATTGGCATTTATGGCGGGTTTATCCAGATGGGCGTGGGGATTTTCCTGCTCACCGGGCTGGTTCTTGGCGCGGGCTATGACCTCGTGCGGGCCAATGCGGTCAAGGTATTGATCGTCCTGGGTTTCACCATCTTCGCTCTGGGCATATTTATCTGGTCTGATCTGGTGCGCTGGGATATCGGGCTCATTCTGGGGCTGGGCAACATGCTTGGCGCATGGGTAGCAACAAGACAGGCGGCAAAACGCGGCGCGCCTTTCGTGCGCTGGCTGCTCATTGTTATCGTTGCTTATGCCGCGCTCAAATATCTCGGGATCATCACTCTTGTTCTTGATCGAGCAGCCTGAGCCACTCATCTTCACAGATCATCCGCACCCCCAGCTCCTGCGCCTTCTTGCCTTTCGAGCCCGCCCCCGGCCCGGCGATCACAAGATCGGTTTTGGCCGAAACGGAACCTGAAACTTTTGCGCCCAGGCTTTCCGCCCGCGCCTTGGCCTCGCCGCGCGACATCTGTTCCAGCTTGCCGGTAAACACCAGCGTCTTGCCCGCAATGGCCGAGGAAAGACGCTGCGCTGCCATGGGCCGCGGCCTCACCTGTTCCAGCAGCGCCGCCACCGCCTCGCGGTTATGCGCCTCATCGAAAAAGTCCACCAGGGAAACCGCCACAACCTCGCCAATCCCGTCAATGGCAATCAACTGCCCCCACGCCTCGCCATCCTTGTCGGCGGCCTCCCGGCAAGCCGATGCGAACGCCGCCCAGCTTCCAAAATTTCGCGCCAGCAACCTTGCGGTCGTCTCGCCAATATGACGGATGCCCAGCGCATAAATAAACCGGTCCAGCGAAATTTCGCGGCGCTCCTCAATGGCGGCAAACAGCTTGGCCACCGATTTCTCGCCCCAGCCCTCCCGGTCCTTGAGCTTTTTCAGGCTCGCCGCATCGCGCTCCTGCAAGGTGAAAATATCCGAAGGCCGGGCGATCAGGCCATCTTCATAAAACGCCTCGATCTGTTTGGCCCCCAGCCCTTCAATGTCAAACGCCCCGCGCGAGACAAAATGCTTGAGCCGCTCGGTGATCTGCGCCGGGCAAACAAGCCCGCCGGTGCAACGGCGCGCCGCATCCATCTTGCCGGTTTTGGCATTCACCTCGCGCACCGCGTGAGACCCGCAAACCGGGCATGTTGTTGGCGGCTCATAGGGTCTTGAATCTTCCGGGCGCTTGTCGGCGAGCACCCGCACTACCTGCGGGATCACGTCGCCCGCCCGTTGCACCACCACCGTATCGCCAACCCGGATATCCTTGCGGGCAATCTCGTCTTCATTGTGCAAGGTGGCGTTCGCAACCACCACCCCACCAACGGTTACCGGCGCCAGCCGCGCCACCGGGGTCAGCACCCCGGTGCGCCCCACCTGGATATCAATGGCCTCGATGGTGGTGATTGCCTGCTCGGCGGGAAACTTGCGGGCAATCGCCCAGCGCGGCGCGCGCGAGACAAAGCCAAGGCGCTCTTGCAAATCCAGCCGGTTGATCTTGTACACCACCCCGTCAATGTCATAGCCCAGCGATGAGCGCCGCTCCTCCAGCTCGTGATAGACGCTGGCCGCCTCCTCCAGCGTGTCGCAAAACCGCAGGTTTTCATTCACCGGAAAACCCCAGCGCCGGAACGCCGCCATCATGCCCATCTGGCTGTTGGCCGGCAGGTTTGACGCCTCGCCCCAGGCATAGGCGAAAAACCGCAAGGGGCGGGTTGCCGTCACCTTCGGGTCAAGCTGGCGCAACGACCCGGCGGCAGCATTGCGCGGATTGGCGAAAAGCGGCAGGCCGGCCCTCTCCTGCCGCGCGTTCAGGGCGGCAAAATCGGCGTGGCTCATATAGATCTCGCCGCGGATTTCCATTACCGGCGGAAAGTCATCATCGTCAACTTGCCCGGGGATGTCGGATATCGTGCGCACATTGGCGCTCACATCCTCGCCCGTCTGCCCATCGCCGCGCGTGGCGGCGCTCACCAGCCGCCCCTGTTCATAACGCAAGGATATGGACAGCCCGTCAATCTTCGGCTCCGCTGTCATGGCGATTTCCGCCGCCGCATCCAGGTTTAAAAAGCGCCGCACCTTGTCCATGAAATCAGCCATATCCACATCGGAAAACGCATTATCAAGCGAAAGCATGGGAACTCTATGGCTAATCTTGCCAAACCCTTCCGCCGCCTTCGCGCCAATGCGCCTTGAGGGGCTGTCCGCCCGCACCAGATCGGGAAAGGCCTTTTCAATCGCCTCATTGCGCCGGCGCAAGGCGTCGTAATCCGCATCCGAGATCTCCGGCGCATCCTTTTGATGGTAAAGCGCATCATGGCGGGCAATCTCGCGGGCCAGGCGGGCCAGTTCGGCTTTTGCCTCCTCCCGGTCGAGTTTTTCCACCGCGATCTCACTCATATCCCCGCCTCCAGAAGCCGCGCCGCCGCCGCGCGCGCCTCATCGGTAATCTGTGCGCCCGAAAGCATACGGGCAATTTCCTCCTGCCGCTCATCCGCCGTCAGAGCCGTAACGCGGATATGGGGCAAATCATCGCCCCTGTCTTCCTTGGTCACCAGAAAATGCCGCTCACCGCACGCCGCAACTTGCGGGGAATGGGTCACCACCATCACCTGCGCACCTTGCGCCAGTTTTTTCAACCGTGCCCCCACCGCATCGGCCACTGCGCCGCCAACTCCGGCATCAATTTCATCAAATATCATCACCGGCGTGTTCTCCCCCGCCGCCAGAACAACCTTCAGCGCCAGCATGAAACGCGCCAACTCACCGCCCGAAGCGATCTTGCTTAACGGCCCGGGCGCCGCCCCCGGATTGGTCGCCACCTGGAATTCAACCCGGTCAAACCCGTGTTTGCCGCCCCCCGCATCATCACGGGCAAGCATGGTATGAAACCTCGCCCCGCCCATCTTCAGCGGCTCAAGCTCAGCCATGATCCGCCTGTCCAGCCGCTGCGCCGCCAAATGGCGCTTATCGCTCAAATCCTCCGCATACGCACGATAGGCATGTTCCGCCTTTTCGCAAAGCTCGCGCAACTCGCCAAGCCGGTGTTCCGAATTATCAAGCCCCTCAAGCTGCGCCGCCATCCGGGTCATCAGATCCGGCAGGGCATCGACCCTCAAATTATGTTTGCGCGCTGCCGCCCGCAAGGCAAACAGGCGTTCTTCGGTTTGCTCAAGCTCAGCCCGGTCATATTGCGTGGCCTGAAGCGCCTCATCGAGCACATTGCGCGCCTCTTCCGCCTCGTTGAGCGCCCGCTCAAGCGCCGCAAAAGGCTCGGCCAGCAGTTCATCGCCCCCCGGACACCGCTCAAGCGCCCGCATCGCCCCGGTAATGCGCCGCTCCCAGCCCGAATCGCCATCCAGTACCGTGCTGGCTTCAACCAGCCCTGCCGCTATTTTCTCGGCATTCATCATCATCTGGCGCCGGGCGGCAAGGGTTTCTTCTTCCCCTTCGCGCGGGTCAAGCTGCATCAGTTCATCATGAGAATGGCGCAGGTAGTCCGCATCACGCGCGGCCTTTTCGATATCCTCCTGCAAGGCTTGCAATTTGCCCCGCGCCTCACGCCAAACCGCAAAAGCCGCCGCCGTCCGGCGCGCCAGATCGCCCAGCCCGCCAAACGCATCGAGCATGTCCCGGTGCAACCCGGCATCCCCGAGCCGGGAGGTATCCTGCTGGCCGTGGATCTCGGCAAGCTCACCGCCAATCCGGCGCAAAAACCCGGCATTGACCGGCATGTCATTGACAAATGCCCGCGTGCGGCCATCGGCATATTGCACCCGGCGCAAGATAATAACATCCTGTCCTTCAATGCTGTTTTGCTCCAGCAGGGCATGAACCGGATGTGAAGGCGCAATATCAAAAACCGCGCTTACCGCCCCCTGCCCGGCCCCCTTGCGCACCAGCCCGCCATCCCCGCGCCCGCCCAGCGCCAGATTGAGCGAATCCAGCAAGATAGACTTGCCCGCCCCGGTCTCGCCGCTAAACACGCAAAGCCCGCCGCTGAATTCAAGGTCAAGCTGCTCAATCAGAACGATATTGCGGATTGAAAGCGTGGACAGCATCAGTCTAAAAAACGGATTTGAAGGCGCGGCTTATCCAGGAGGCTTTGTTCTCACGCGGTTTGAGCCCGCCGCTCTTGAGCAGGGAATAGGCGTCTTCATACCACTTGCTGCCCGGATAGTTATGCCCCAGCACCGCCGCCGCCGTTTGGGCCTCACTGGTAATGCCCAAGGTCATGTAAAGCTCGGTCAGGCGCATCAGCGCCTCTTCGATATGGGTCGTTGTCTGGTATTTCTTGACCACCACCTTGAAGCGGTTGATAGCGGAAAGATAGGCCTTTTTCTTGATGTAATAGCGGCCAATCTCCATTTCCTTGCCCGCCAGATGATCCCGCGCCAGATCAATTTTCAGCTTGGCGTCCTTGGCATAGTCACTATCGGGAAATTTACGCACCACTTCTTCCAGGGACTTGAGCGCCTCGCGGGTAACCTTCTGGTCACGGCCCACATCGGTGATTTGCTCATATTGCGAAGCAGCCACCAGGTAATTGGCGTATGCGGCATCCGCACCCCCCGGATGCAGGGCAATATAGCGTTTTGCCGCCAGTATCGCCTCATCATATTTATTGGCTTCATAATAGGAATACGCCGCCATCACCAGCGCCCGGCTGGCCCAAGTAGAATAGGGATGCTGGCGCTCGACCTCTTCAAATTCCTTGGCCGCCTTTTTATATTTTTCCCTTTTCATCAGCGCCATGGCATTATTGTAAATGCTGTCCACAGGACGCTCGACATAGTTTTCCTTGTCCTTGCCCGCCGAACACCCAGAAAGAACGAGCAGGCCTGCAACAACAACTCCCAGGCTCAGGACTGCGGAAAACCGGCCAAGGGCAGCAAATGCGGCACGGCGGCTATCTGCACTACGCAATAATCTGGCAAAGGCTCCCGGCAGGCTCATCATGTTTCGATCTGTCTTGATTTTTTCAGCTTCACACGCATGTAGGCGTTGCAGCCTTCCCCGTCAACGATTTTCAAGCTCCGTTCCCCGGAGACGCCCTCTCTTGAAACCCTAGAATAGTGGCCAAGACATGGCAATGCCTCCCAATATACCAAAACAAAAAACCCGGCAGAAAAACCGCCGGGTTCTTTTAAATCAGGTTGTCTGGCAATCGGTTTTCAGTTGGCCTGACGCCGCAGGAAAGCCGGGATTTCAAGGCGCTCCTCATCAGGCTCACGCGCTGCCATCCGCTCCAGGGTTTCACCCAGCCGGCGCGGCATCTCAACAGAAGCCTGTTCAGGGCTGATAGGTTTACCGGAGAATTCCGGCTCGGTGCGAACCGGAGCCTTCTCATCCTGGGGCTTGTCTTCTGCTGCCGGGCGCAGGCTTCTTTCTTTCAGCCCCAGGCCGACATTGGTCAGGCGATCAAAAAACCCACCACGTTTCTTGCCTTCTTCCTGCCCGGTTTCGGTCTTTTTGGCAGTTTTCGCGACGATCTCCTGCTGGGCGATCAGCGGAAAATCATCAACACTGGGCATACGCGGCGCGCCTTGTCCAACAGGCTCGGCTGCCGGCGGAATGAAAGGCTGGGCCGGATCAATATCAGCCTCGTTTACCGG
>CAZHLV010000149.1:0-7366 GCA_964533415.1 uncultured Hyphomicrobiales bacterium | reverse complement strand
CGGGCCGTGGCCGAAAGCTGAAACACCGGCCGCGGCCCATGGGGCAAAGCTGCGCCGCGCGGCTGCTCCACGCACAACCGGCACGCCTGCATCCGGGCCATCAGATCGGCAAGGGTTTCATCAGTCATGGTGCTTCATCCTGCCTCTCTTTTGCCCTTCCCGCAAAGGCAGGAATCCAAACCGGATTTTCACCGGGCCGAACCCTTGCCTTGGATCCCTGCCTCCGCAGGGATGATGTTGTCCGCAGGGATGATGTTGTTTGAAAGCGTGCACCCCGCCGGGCCGGGGTTGCGCCCCGGGCCGGGGGGGTGAAGTATTGAAGTTTTCCTCAATCCAGCCCCAGGGAAACCAGGCCATCGGCGAGTTTCGGCTCGAACCAGGTGGATTTTGTGGGCATCACCTCGCCTGCATCGGCCACCGCCATCAGGTCTTCCATGGAGGTGGGGAAGAGCGAGAAGGCCACGGCCATTTCGCCGCTGTTTACCCGCCGCTCCAGCTCTTCGAGCCCGCGCATGCCGCCGACGAAGTCGATGCGGGTGTCGGTGCGCTGGTCGGTGATGCCGAGGATGGGAGCGATGAGGTTGTCGGAGAGCAGGTTGATATCGAGCCGCGCCACCGGGTCGGATTGCGGGATTTCGTCATGCGGCAGGGTGAGGCGGTACCACTGGCCCTGCATATACATGCCGAAGGTGGCCGGGCCGTCCGGGCGCACCGGCGCGGGGCTTTCCTGCAAGCTGAAAACCTGCCCCACCGCCTTGAGCAACTCTTCGGGGTCTTTTCCGTTCAGGTCTTTTATCACCCGGTTATAATCGAGAATCTTCATCTGGTGATGCGGGAAGATCACCGATAAAAAGCGCCGCCACGGGGCGTTCATGTTGTCCGGCTCAAGGGCGGCGCGCTTGGCGCAAACCCGCGAGGCCGCCGCCGAGCGGTGGTGCCCGTCGGCGATATAAAGCGCCGGCAGGGCTTCAAATTCATCCGTCAGGGCCGCGATGATCGCTTCATCGCGGATAATCCAGATGCTGTGGCGGATGGCGTCATCAGCCGTTACATCCAGATCGGGCTTGCCTTCCGAAGCCCTGGCCAGCAGGGCATCAATGGCCGGCGCTGCCGGGTAGGCGCTCATCACCGGGCCGGTATGGGCGTTTACCGCCTCGATTTGCCGTACCCGGTCGTCTTCCTTCACGGGCCGGGTGTGTTCATGGCGGCGGATATGGTTGGAATCATAGGCCGCGACGGAAGCGGCGGCAATCAGCCCGGTTTGCACATGATCGCCCCAGATCAGCCGGTAGGCGTAATAACAGGGCGCATCCTCGCGCACCAGGACCCTGGCCTCGATCATCCTGGCGATGTTCTCGGCGGCCTTTGCATATACCGAATCATCATAAGGATCGATGCCTTGCCGCAGGTCGATCTCGGGCTTGGAGACATGTAAAAAACTCCATGGCTTGCCCTTTGCCCGTTCCCGCGCCTCGGCGGAATCAAGCACATCATAAGGCGGCGCGCAGACATCATTCTCGCGCCCCAGCGCCGGGCGCAGCCCGTAAAAGGGTTGGATCAGTTTCATAATTTTTCCTTGTTCAATCAGCATCGGCCCCCCTGCCATCCCTTGCAAACCCCTTGAAGAGAGTGGAGAGGAGGGTGCGCCGGTAACGAGTAATCACATAAAGATACCTTTTACCCCCTTTCCGCCACCTCGCCAAGGAAACCTTCGGTCCCCCCCCCAAGGACCAGCGCCAGCCATAGCGGGCAAATGTTTATCCCCCTGGCTTCCCGACGAAGAAAGGCGCATACAGAACAAAACTGGAATATATCAGCCAAGATAATTCAGATAGTCCTTGCGCTTTCATCCAGAATACCTATGTTACGCGCATTGGTGCGCCATGAACTGGATAGGGCGCGCCCTCGGACGACCGGCTAAGACGCCTGCCTTTACACGGCCAAACGACTTTTCCCGACTACTCTGAGACATCCATGACCACGCACGATTTCGTGTGGGGTTGCGGCGTTATCCAAAACTCAAACGGGAAAAGGACACCCATAATGAGAATCACAGGTACAGTTAAATTCTTCAATCACACCAAAGGCTTCGGCTTTATCGCCCCGGAAGATGGCTCCAAGGACGTATTCGTCCACGCCTCTGCCCTTGAGCGTTCCGGCATTGCGCCTTTGAACGATGGCGACAAGGTCACCTTCGAGATTGAAGACGATCCGCGTGGCCGCGGCAAACAGGCTGCCAATATCCAGATGGCGTAAGCTGCCTTTTCGCATCCAAGCGAAAAGAACTGTGAAATTAAAAAAGTGTCGCCGGAGCAATCCGGCGGCATTTTTGTCTTTGGGAAGGAATAGAAAATCCAATTGAATAGGGTAAGGTTTCATCCTGCCATTCATGAAACCAACAGGAAACAGGAAATCGATATGGTCGAAAAACCCGGCATCACCTTGGCTAGAGCATTTCCGCTTTTGACTGAATCAAAATCGGGCTCTAACTCCTTGTTTTTTATCGCACCTCTTGCCAGAAAACCGGTTCGCGCTTTTTCGGAAGTGCTCTAGCGATATGGTGCAAATCTATGTCGATGCGGACGCCTGTCCGGTCAAGAACGAGATCATCCGCGTCGCCCGGCGTCACAAGCTGCCCGTGCATATGGTGGCAAATGCGTGGATGCGCCTTGATGAAGGCCCGCTCGTGCACCGGGTGATTGTTTCAGATGGCTTTGATGCCGCTGATGACTGGATTGTGGAACATGCCGCTCCTTCAGATATCGTGATAACTTCCGATATTCCGCTCGCCTCGCGCTGTCTTGAGGCGGGGGCTTTTGTGATGGATCCCAAGGGTGCGCCCTTTACGCCCGACAGCATCGGCGCGGCGCTGGCCATGCGTGATCTTAATGCCCATTTGCGCGATATTGGCGAGATCACCGGCGGGGCGCGGCCCTTTGCGAGGCAAGACCGCTCCAATTTTCTCAGCGCGCTGGAAAATCTGGCGCGCCGGGCCATGCGCGCCGGGCGGGCTGGGTGATGCCCGATTATCCCGGTTATGATGTCATCATCGTGGGCGGCGGCGCGGCAGGCTTGATGTGCGCCATTGAGGCCGGGCGGCGGGGCCGCAAGGTATGCATTCTTGAACGGGGCAGGAAAATTGCGCAGAAAATCAGGATATCGGGTGGCGGGCGGTGCAATTTCACCAATCTTGATGTGCGCCCGGCCCATTACCTCTCGCAAAATCCGCGCTTTTGCATCTCGGCCCTGAAACGCTTTTCCCCGGCGGATTTCATCGCCATGCTGGAGGCGCATGGCATTGCGTATCACGAAAAAACCCTCGGGCAACTGTTTTGTGAAGGCGCGGCGCAGCAGATTATCGACATGCTGCGGCAGGGCTGCATCAGGGCGGGGGTGGAGATCGAAACGGGCTGCACTATCCACCATGTCTCCCGCACCCGAGGCGGTTTTGCGCTGGATTGTTCCACCGGGCAATATAAAGGCCAAAGCCTCGTGGTGGCGACCGGCGGGCCATCGGTTCCAGAAATGGGGGCCACCGGTTTTGGTTACGAGATTGCCCGGCAATTTGGCCTGAACATCATCACTCCGCGCGCCGCGCTCGTGCCGTTTGTTTTTGATCCGGCGCTGCTGGCGCGGATCAGCGGGCTGGCCGGGGTCTCGGCGCAGGTGGAGGTTCGCTGCGGCAAGGCGCGTTTTGCCGAGGCCTTGTTGTTTACCCATCGGGGCCTCAGCGGCCCGGCGATTTTGCAAATCTCGTCCTATTGGCGTGATGGCGATGAGATCAGTATCAATTTTGCGCCGGGTCAGGATGTTCCTGGAATTTTGAAAACTGCCCGCGCAACGGCTCCCCGGCAAGCGCCGCATACGGCTCTGGCGGCCATTCTTGCCAAGCGGCTGGCCCGGTTCTTGTGCGATGAGGCTGGTCTCAAGGGCAACCTGGCCGACCTTTCCAACACGAAACTGCAAAACCTCGCAGATCTGGTGAACAATTGGCGTGTTGTCCCGGCAGGCACGGAAGGTTTCCGCACGGCTGAAGTCACCCTTGGCGGGGTGGACACGAAAGAGCTGTCATCAAGGACATTTGAGAGCAAAAGCATTCCCGGCCTGTATTTCATTGGCGAGGTGGTGGATGTGACCGGTCATCTGGGCGGTTATAATTTTCAATGGGCCTGGGCTTCGGGCCATGCCGCCGGGCAATATGTATAAGGCCCTTCTGTTTTTACCTTCAAGCATCATGCGATAAAAGAGAATCGCACTCATGCTCTGACTCTTTATTTTGCCGCATCATTTCATCCAAAAACCGCGTACACTTTTCCGGAAGCTCTCTAATAAAACAAACTCAGATGCGATTTGCCGATCGCGATCAGGGCGATGGCGGCAAAGAGGATGAACAGCCCGGCGGAGATCGCTACATTGCGCCTCAAGATCGCCGGAAGCTGGCGCTCCAGCGAGGCGGGCGTGGGGCGCAAGGCCAAGAGCCCCGCCGCCAGCCCGAAGGCCGTTGCGCCAAAGAGCGGCAGGTAGAGCCAGTAGCCGATATAATCATATTCCGGTTTCAGGATGCAGAACGGGCAATGGTGATGCGGCTGCTCGTAGATATAGGACGAGATCACCGAGACAATGGCGATAATACTGATAACGAAAAAGACAATACTGGCAAGGGCGTAGAGCGCGTATCCCTTTTGCCTGGCCCATGCAAGACCCGCCAGGGCGCCCAGCAGGATGAGCGCGCCGAACAGGAGATAAAGCGCAAATTCCGGGTCGGCGCTGGAAAGCCGGGCTTCGAGCCCCCTGGTCTCGGGCGTGAAAAGCTGCGAGCAGCATGAAGTCATGACATCGGCGTCAAGATTGAGAAAATAGGCCAACTGGGTTGCCGCTGCTGCGATCACCACCGGGGTGAGCAGCAGCAAGAAGCCGTATTTGAAACGGGTGAGCGGATAATCGCGCCCCTTGCCATCGGCATGGTTGATAATCAACCATGTGGCGGCGCCGAAAAACACGGTAATTTTCAGGACAAGCGCCGGAAAGCCGTAATCATTGACATTCAGAGTTCCCACCGCGCACATGGCGCCGACGAACATCACCGCCATTTTATCGGCGTTGAAGACAAAAAGCAGCAGCGATGCCAGTTCCATGGTCATGACAAACACAAGAGCCGTGGAGACCAGATAGGTGCGCCGCTCCAGGACGAGCTGGCGAGCATGGCCCGAGCTTATATCCCAGTGGCGCAAAACCTGCACCGAAAACCACGCCGCCCATGAAAAGATCAGCACGCTTAAAAACGACGCCAGCAGCATGGCCATGATGGGGGTGTGAAAGATCACGGGCGCGCTCCTGCTTCAACCGCGATGATCCGCCCGTCTTCCATGGTGATGACGGTATCGACACATTCGGCCTGCCAGATGCGCGGATCGTGGCTGGTCATCAGCACGGTTTTGCCTTGATGCCGCAAATCTTCAATGATCTTGAGAAATTGCGCCGTCAGCCCGGTGTCCAGATTGGCGGTTGGCTCATCGGCGATCACCACTGCCGGATCGTTAATCAGGGCGCGGGCAATGGCCACGCGCTGCGCCTCGCCGCCGGAGAGATGTTCAATGGACGTTTGCGCCTTGTGGGCGATCGCCAGTTTTTCCAGAAGATCCAGCGCGGTGCTTTGCAAAGTTGCGTGATCGGGGCCCAGCGGATAGGCTGGCAACATGACGTTTTCAATCACCTTGAGGCCGCGAATGAGATTAAAGCGCTGGAACACGAAACCGAAGCTCTTGCGGCGGATTTGCGTCATGAATTTTTCCGGCAGGCCGGAGATGATCTCGCCATTCAGCTTTACCCGCCCGGAACTGGGCCGCGAGAGGCAGCCGATCAGGGTGAGCAGCGAGGTTTTGCCCGAACCGCTCGGCCCCTTGAATACCGTGGTCTGGTCGGCGGCAATCTCCAGCGTGACATGACGCACCGCCCTGACCTCGTTATCGCGGCCTTCATTGTAGATCTTGCTGACATCATCAAGATGGATCATCGCATCACCATGTCGGGATCGGCAATCGCCGCCCGCCAGATCGGGATAATGGTCGCCGCCGTGTAGGGAATGATGGTGAAGAAGGCGAGGGTTGCGATTTGCAGCCCGTCAATGGCCGGGGTCAGCGTAAAGCGCGGATAAATCACCGCCCAGCCCTTCAGCACCGGTTCCAGCAACCCGGCATTGAAGAAAAACACGTGGCCATAGGCGAGCAGGATCCCGGTGAAAAACGCGCCGAGGGAGATAATCGCCCCTTCCCAGAATTTCATCGCCAGAACATCGCCGGTCTCCCAGCCCACGGCTTTCAGGATTCCGATCTCGCGCCGCTCGTCAGCCGACAGCCCCGAAGCCTTGTCGAAGGCGAATATCGCAAAGGCAATGATCGAAGCGCCCAGCAATGCCAGCAGCAACCCCTCGCGCCACGAGAATATCGCCTCGTAAGTGCGCAGGATATCGCGCCGGGTGATAAAGCGCGCATTGGGCATTTTCCTCGAAGCCTTTTCCACGATCTTGTCAATCTCGCGGGCATTGCGCACGCTCAGGGCAAGATCGGTGAAAACGCCCTGTTTGATCTGGTAGAATTTACGGAAATCCTTCTCCGGGATCAGCACGAGGTCGGAGCTGACAATCTCCGAAGCCGGGCTGAGGGTTTTTATCACCCTGAACTTGAACATCTTGCCCGAGGGCGAGAGCAGGAACAAGGGCTTGCCGGGGGCCAGGTGGCGCGCCCGGGCAACGCCTTGCCCGATCATCGCTTCGCCGGGATCCAGGCGGTGCGCCGGATCATGCTTTGAAGGCGCCATGAGCGTGTAATTCGCCCGGCTGGCCTGATCGAAGAAATACCCCCAGAGCCGCCCCTCGGCGCGGCGCACACCGCGGATCTTGCCCAGATATTTCAGGTTATCACCGCTGATGGGCGCATGGCGGCCCATGGAGATGGTCTGCACCGTGATCTGGGGTGCATTCTCCAGCATCAGCGCCGCCTCACGGCGAATGGCGTGGGAGAACAGCATCACCGAGCCAAGGATGAAAATAATCAGTGTATAGACGCCAAAAAGCACGAGATTGCGCCCCTTGCGCCGCAGCAGTGACGCCATGGTGAAATCGACCAGGTAGCGCTGGCGGTCAATGAAGCTTTTCATTCTTGGCCTCCCGTTGCAAAGCCGCCCGTGGGGCCAAAACTGTACGGTGGCGGGACCAGAGACCCGGTGGGAAAATGATCGAGCGCACCGGGGTGGTCCTGAAACGCCGAATGCAGATCGGCCTGCGAGGGGTGGCGCGTATAGCGCGCCTCGGTGAACAGCGCCAGGTCAGAAAGCCCCAGTTGTTTCACGAGGCGGGTGGAAATGCCCG
>CAZHLV010000148.1:0-17139 GCA_964533415.1 uncultured Hyphomicrobiales bacterium | reverse complement strand
GTTTATACCGCGGTCGAGGCGGAAGACCTGAAGAAATACGCCAAGCGCTTCAACGAGGACAACCCGGATATCAAGATCAAATGGGTGCGTGATTCCACCGGGATCGTGACCGCCAAGCTGCTGGCGGAAAAAAACAATCCGAAGGCCGACGTGGTCTGGGGCCTGGCGGGCACCAGCCTGATGCTGCTGGGCAAGGAAGGCATGCTGGTCCCCTATGCGCCCAAGGGGCTTGACAAGCTCGACCCGAAATTCCGCGACAGCGCCAATCCGCCAAGCTGGACCGGCATGGATGCCTGGGTAGCGGCTGTTTGCTACAACACGGTTGAGGGCAAGAAGAACAATGTGCCCCAGCCGGCCTCATGGAAAGACCTTCTGAAACCGGTTTACAAGGGGCATGTGATTATGCCGAATCCGAATTCCTCGGGCACCGGCTTCCTTGATGTCTCATCGTGGCTGCAAATGTTTGGCGAAAAGGGTGGCTGGGCCTATATGGACGCGCTGCACAAGAACATCTCGCGCTACACTCATTCCGGTTCCAAGCCGTGCAAGCTCGCCGCGGCGGGGGAGACCACCATCGGGATTTCCTTTGCTTTTCGCGGCGCCAAGTCCAAGGCCAAGGGCGCGCCGCTGGAGATCGTGATCCCGTCCGAGGGGATCGGCTGGGAAATGGAAGCCACGGCCATCATCAAGGGCACCAAGAAAATGGCCGCCGCCAAGAAGCTGGTGGACTGGACAATCTCGCGCAAGGCCATGGAAATGTATAACGAGGCCTATGCGGTCGTCGGTATTCCGGGCATTGCCAAGCCGGTGAAGTATTTCCCCAAGGAAACCCTTGAGCGGATGATTAAGAACGATTTTGCCTGGGCTGCGGCCAACCGCAAGACCATTCTGGCCGAATGGCAAAAACGCTATGATTCCAAGTCTGACCCCAAGTAAGGCCTGAGAATCTTTTAAATACCCCCTTCCCTTTACGTAACGGGAAGGGAAGGGGGAACACGTTTTTCAACACTTGCGGCAACACCTTTTCCGCGGCTTCGGCGGACAGTCATTTTCGGTGGGCAGTCATTTGATGAATAAAATCGCGGATCCTGACATTGCAGGGGCTATTGAAAACCCGTATTTGCGAATTGAAAACCTGACCAAGAAATTCGGTGATTTCACCGCCTTGCGCGAGGTTTCGCTGACCATTGCCGAGGGTGAATTTGTCTGTTTCCTGGGGCCATCGGGTTGCGGCAAAACCACCTTGTTGCGCGCCATCGCCGGGCTGGATATCCAGACCAGCGGCAAGGTCTGGCAGGCCGGTCGCGATATTTCAAACCTGCCGGCATCAGAGCGCGATTTTGGCATCGTGTTCCAGTCCTATGCGTTGTTTCCCAATCTGAAAATCGCCAGAAATGTCGCTTACGGCCTGGAAAACAAGAAATTGCCGCGGGCCAGGATCAGGGCGCGGGTTGATGAGCTTCTGGAACTCGTGGGGCTTTCTGAGCAGGGGGATAAATACCCGGCACAGCTTTCTGGCGGCCAGCAGCAACGCGTGGCGCTGGCCCGGGCGCTGGCCACGTCGCCGGGCCTGTTGCTTCTCGATGAGCCGCTAAGCGCGCTTGACGCCAAGGTGCGCGGCTATCTGCGCCATGAAATCAAGGCATTGCAACGGCGGCTCAATGTCACCACCATCATGGTGACCCACGATCAGGAAGAAGCCCTGACCATGGCGGACCGGATCGTTCTTATCAATGAGGGGGTGATTGAACAGGTGGGATCGCCAACCCAGATGTACCGCGAGCCGGCAACGCTGTTCGTGGCTGACTTCATTGGCGAGATGAACCAGGCGCCCTGCCTGGTCGAGGGGCCAGAGGCGGCCCGCATCGGGGAGCTTATCCTGGCCTGCCGCCCGCATATGCTTGACAAGGGCAGTGCGGGCGTTCTGACCATCCGGCCTGAAGATATTATCCCGGTTGGCGCTGATGGCGAGGGCAGCCGCGCCAGCGAAGGCGCCGGGAACGCGCTTGAAGCCACGATCATGGATATGGAGTTTCTCGGCTCTTTCTGGCGCGCCCGCCTGGGGATCAAGGCGCTCGGGAACAATACCCTGCATGCCGATTTCTCGATCAACGCGGTGCAGCGCATGGGGCTGGAAACCGGCAAGAGCATAGCCATCGAGCTTCCCCCGGACCGGGTTACCGTTTTTCCCGAAACCGAAAAGCCGGTGTAGCCCATGTCAGACCTTGCCCTTGGCCCCCAAGACATGCCGATCAGGCCCAGGCTCTCCCTTGATGACAAGATCATGCGTGGGTTCATTATTCTCGTGGGGCTGTGGATGGTGGTGGTTGTCCTGCTGCCGCTTTACTTCATGCTCTCGAAAAGCTTTGAGGACCATGACGGCAATTTCGTCGGTTTCGATAACTTCATTTCCTATTTTTCCACCCCGGCGCTGACCTATTCGATCAACAACTCGTTTTTCATCGCCATAGTCTCGACGATCATCACGGTGACGCTGGCCTTCACCTACGCCTATGCCCTGACCCGCAGCCGGATGTGGGGCAAGGGGGCATTCCGGGTGATTGCCCTGTTTCCGCTGCTTGCGCCGTCGCTGCTTCCGGCCATTTCCTTTGTTTATTTCTTTGGCAAGCAGGGAATTATCACCGGGCTTTTGGCGGGCAACAGCATTTACGGCCCCATCGGGATCATCATGGGCGAGGTGTTTTACACCTTCCCCCACGCCATGATGATCCTCATCGTGGCGCTCTCCACCGCCGATGCGCGGATCTATGAAGCGGCGGTTTCACTCCGGGCCAGCAAGTTCCGCATTTTCTACACGGTGACCCTGCCGGGGATCAAATATGGTCTCATCAGCGCCATTTTCGTGGTTTTCACGCTGGTGATTACCGATTTTGGCATCCCCAAGGTGATCGGCGGGCAGTTCAATGTGCTGGCGGTGGATATCTACAAACAGGTGATCGGCCAGCAAAATTTTGAAATGGGCGCGGTGGTCTCGGTGGTCCTGCTGTTTCCCGCCGTTGTCGCCTTCGTGGTTGACCGGATTGTGCAGCGCAAGCAAGTCGCCATGCTGACCCCGGGAGCCGTACCTTATAATCCCAAGCCCCATACCGGTTTTGATACGCTGATGACGGTGTATTGCGGAGCCATCGCCTTTATCATCCTCGCCATTCTCATCATGGCCATGTATGCCTCGCTGGTGACCTTCTGGCCCTATAACCTTACCCTGGGTTTCAGTAATTACAATTTTGATGTCATGGATGGCGGAGGTTGGGAATCGTTCTGGAACTCGCTGCAAATGGCATTTTACACGGCTATTTTCGGCACCATCATCATCTTCACCGGCGCCTATATGGTGGAAAAGGCCAAGGGGTTTGGTGCGGTGCGCGGCGTGGTGCAGTTTCTCGCCATATTGCCGATGGCGGTGCCCGGCATGGTGCTGGGGCTGGCCTATATCTTCTTTTTCAACCACCCGGACAATCCGCTGAACGTGATCTATGGCACCATGACGATCCTTGTCGTGGTGACCATCGCGCATTTTTACACCGTCAGCCACCTCACCGCCATGACGGCGCTGAAGCAGATGGACCCGGAATTTGAATCGGTGTCCGCCTCGCTCAAGGTGCCGGTCCTGAAAACCTTCCTGCGGGTGACGGTGCCGATCTGTCTGCCGGCCATTCTCGATATTTCCATCTACTTGTTCGTCAATGCCATGACCACGGTTTCGGCGGTGATTTTCCTATACTCCACCGACACCACCCTGGCCTCGGTGGCGGCGCTGAACATGGATGACGCGGGCGATATCGCGCCGGCGGCGGCCATGTGCGTGATGATTTTGCTGGCCTGCGCCGCGGTGCGCCTTGCCCATGCTCTCCTGACCATGGGGATTCACCGCCGCACGCAGGCCTGGCGCAAGCGTTGAAGGCTATTGCATCTGGTCCGGTCAGCCGGCGGGGTGATCGCTCTTTTCGTTGACCAGTTCCAGGAAAGCCGCGGCGGCGCTGTTTTTCAGGGAATCGCGGCGGCATATGGCGCTTTCCACCACTTGCAGCCTTTCGCCGGCCACGGTGAGCTTGTGCAGCCTCTTGTCAAAGCCGAACTCGCTTTGACTCACCACCCCGATACCAAGGCCCGCGGCGACCGCCTCGCGCACCGCCTCGCGGCTGCCCATTTCCAGAATCCCGGCAGGGCGCACGCCATTTGCCGCCATGGCCGCCTCGAATATGGCCCTTGTGGTGGAGCCGGGCTCACGCGAAATAAGGGTTTGATCGGCGATATCGCTTAAATGAATGGAGCGGCGGCGGGACCACGGATGGCCCCGTGAAACAAACACCACCAGCGTATCGTGAAGATAGCTCACGGAATGAATGAGCCGGTTGTCATCAATCTTCGGCAAAATACCGATATCACTGGTCCCGGCCAGAACCTGTTGCAGGATCTGCGCGGAATTGGCGAACTGGACTTTAATCTGCACCTTGGGAAAACGGCGTGAGAAGGCGGCCAGGAGCGGCACGACGGCAAAGGGCGAATCGGCGGCTACGTGCAAGCGGCCACTCACCAGCCCCTGCGCCGTGGCGAGAAGCCGCCGGGCTTCGCTTTCCAGGGCAAAATAACGCTGGGTGATCTCGAACAGGGCGCGGCCAAAATCGGTCAGGAGCACCTCGCGGCTGCGGCGATGAAAGAGCGTGACCTCGTAACTTTCCTCAAGGGTTTTGACATGCCCGGACAAGGTCGGCTGGGAGACCCGAAGGGCCGCTGCCGCGCGGGTAAAACTGCCCTTTGAAGCCACGGCGTGGAAGGCGCGCAATTGAGAATGATTCATCGATTAATCCAATAACATTCTTTTGTATTATCTATTGGACAGATAATATGCTGGAGCCTTAAATGGCACAAGATCTTAACCCTCGCCACGATCGGGAGTGAAAGCGGGCCATGACACGAGACGATATCAAAACCCCCGGCGGGGAGCCGTTTCTGCTCACCCCCGGCCCCCTGACCACCTCACTGGAAACCAAGCAGGCGATGCTGCGCGACTGGGGCTCGCGGGACAGCAATTTCATTGAAGCGGGTGCAGAAATCCGCCAGCGCCTGCTGGCCATGACCGGGGCGGGGGATGATTATGACTGCGTGTTGATGCAAGGTTCGGGCACCTTTTCCATCGAGGCGGCGCTGTCGAGCTTCGTTCCGAAAGATGGCAAGGTTCTGGTGCTGATTAACGGGGTCTATGGCAAGCGGGCCTTGAAGATTCTCGAGATTCTGGGCCGCGAGACAACGGTTCTGGAGCGCGGGGACTACCTGCCCCCCCAACCAGAAGCGGTGAAGCAAAAACTGCTTGAGGACGAGGCCATCAGCGATGTGTTCGTTGTGCATTGCGAGACCAGTTCGGGCATTCTCAACCCGCTGAAAGAAATCGCCGATGTGGTGCATGACGCCGGGCGGCGGCTGATTATCGACGCCATGAGTTCTTTTGGCGCCATCCCCCTTGAGGTGAGCGAGATCCCCTATGAAGCGATGGTGTCTTCGGCCAACAAGTGCATCGAGGGCGTGCCGGGTTTCGGATTTACCATTGCCAGGAAAACCGCGCTGGAAGGCGCGAAGGGGCGCAGCCATTCCCTGAGCCTTGATCTGCACGAGCAGTGGGCTTACACGGGAAAATCCGGCCAATGGCGCTTTACCCCGCCGACCCATGCGATCATGGCGTTTCGCGAAGCCCTGAGGCAGCATGAAGCCGAGGGCGGCGTTACCGGCCGGGGGGCGCGTTACCGGGCCAATATGGAGGCCCTGGTCAAGGGAATGCGGGCGATGGGGTTTGAGACCCTGCTGGATGATGAGGAGATGGCTCCCGTCATCATCACCTTCTTGAACCCGGCAGACCCGGCCTTTGACTTCATGGCATTTTACAATGCGCTAAAAGCGCGCAATTTCGTCATTTATCCGGGGCAGCTTACGCAAGCGCAGAGCTTCCGCATCGGTTGCATCGGGCAGATCCATGAACCGGTTGTCACCGCCCTGCTGGAGACCATCCGCGAGTGCATCGAAGAACTGGGTGTAACGTCTTGCAAACCCTGACCACTTTTTCACGCTTCACTTGACCCAAAGGAATATTCTCATGACCTCACCTTCTGATTTCGTTTTCTCCCGCAGCTATCGCGGCAAGGTCCAGGGCCTTGTTCTGGACTGGAGCGGCACGCTGGCCGATGCCTATGTGATCGCCCCGGCGGTGGTTTTTGTTGAAGTGTTCAAGCGCCAGGGAGTTGAAGTCTCCATGCTCGAAGCGCGTGGTCCCATGGGGCTTCGCAAGGACCTGCATATCAAGGCGATGACGCAAAACCCGGAAATCCGCGAACGCTGGAAAGCGGTGAAAGGGTCTTATCCCGACCAGGGCGACGTGGACCGCATGTTTGAAGATTTCGTGCCCTTGCAGCTTGAAGTCCTGCATAATCATACCGCCCTGCTGCCCGGCGCGCTGGAGGCCTGCAAGACCCTGCAGGCGCAAGGCATCAAGATCGGCGTTTCCACCGGCTTTACCCGCCCGATGGTGGAGATCTTGCAAGCGGCGGCGGAAAAACAGGGTCTTGTCCTTGATGCCTCGGTGGCCGGAGATGATGTAATCCACGGCGCGCGGCCAAAACCGTTCATGGTGTATCGCAATCTTGACCTGATGGATATCAGCCCGATCCAGTCAGTGGTGAAAGTGGATGACACGGCGTCGGGCATTGGCGAGGCGCTTGAAGCGGGGTGCTGGGGCGTCGGGGTGACGCGCTATTCCAATTACATGGATGTCGATACGCTGGAGCAGGGCGCGGCGCTCTCTGATGCTGAAATCCAGCGCCGCATGGCCCACACCGCCGATATCCTGCGCAAGACCGGGGCGCATTACGTGATCGAGAGCATCGCCACCTTGCCCGATGTGATCGCGGACATCAACAAGAGACTGGCGCGAGGCGAAAAACCGTAAGGTTCCCTCACGATTACCTTGCGCGCAAGGCCCGGTCTGTTTTGAACAGGCCGGGTTTCTTGTTTTTCAATCGCCAGATACCTCCACATGTTCTGGCGCCAGCGCCGGGCGGTCACGGATCATGTCGGCGGCTTTTTCGGCGATCATGATGGTCGGAGCATTGAGATTGCCGGTGGTAATCACCGGCATGATCGAGCTGTCCACGACCCGCAGCCCTTCAATGCCGCGGAGCTTGCACTGCGCATCCACGACGGCAAGGCTATCATCTCCCATTTTGCAGGTGCCGCAGGGATGATAGGCGCTTTCGGCTTTTTGCCGGATAAAGGCGTCCAGTCCGGCATCGCTCGTTACACCCGCCCCCGGTGAAATCTCCGCCCCGCGATAGGGGGCAAAGGCGTCTTGCGCCACGATTTTGCGGGCAAGGCGCACGGCGGCGCGCATTTCCCTCCAGTCCTCGTCATGGGACATGTAATTGAAAACAATCTCCGGTGGTTGATGCGGATCATTGCTGCGCAGGCGCACATGGCCGCGTGATTTCGAGCGCATGGAGCCGGCATGAAGCTGGAAGCCATGGCCTTCAGCCTTGACCTGCCCGTCATAGGAAATCGCCACGGGGAGAAAATGGAACTGGATATCGGGCCAGTCATTTTTTTCGTTTGAGCGGGCAAAACCACCGGCTTCAAAATGATTGCTGGCCCCCAGGCCGGTCTTGAATATCAGCCATTCCAGGCCGATCCGGGCCTTGCCGGGCAGGGACAGCGATGGGTAGAGCGAAATCGGCCGGGTGCATTCATACTGAACGTAAAGCTCCAGGTGATCCTGCAGGTTTTCTCCCACGCCGGGCAGATGATGAACCGGCTCAATACCCAGGGCGCGCAAATGCTCCGCATTGCCGATGCCGGAGAGTTGCAGCAGTTGCGGCGAATTGACGGGGCCGCCGGAGAGAATTACCTCGCGCCGGGCCTTGGCGACATGCGCCTTGCCGCCTTGTTCGTAATGTACACCGGTGCAGCGTTTTCCCTCAAGCACCAGCGCTGTGGCCAGCGCCTTTAGCTGAACCGTGATGGTTTTGCGCGCCAGGGCAGGTTTGAGATAGGCCCGGGCGGTGCTCCAGCGTTTACCGCCATGAATGCTCATGTCCATGGGGCCAAGACCCTCTTGCGAAAACCCGTTCATATCCGTGGTTACCCGAATCCCCGCCTGCGGCGCAGCGGCCATGAAGGCGGTGTAAAGCGGGTTGCGCAAGGCCCCGCGGGTGATGTTCATCGGCCCGCCCGCTCCGCGCCACGCATCGGCCCCGCCAATAAAGTCTTCTGCCCTTTTGAAATAGGGCAGGACATCGGCATAAGACCACTCTTGCGCTCCCGCCTGTTGCCAGTTGTCAAAATCCCGGGGGTTGCCGCGCACAAAAATCATGCCGTTGATGGAAGAGCAGCCGCCCAGCACCCGGCCGCGCGGGCAATGCAGGATACGCCCGCCCAGATGCGGTTCGGGCTCGGTGTGATAGGACCATGTATAACGCGGCTTGTTCATGGGAATGGAGAGCGCCGAGGGCATCTGGATAAAGATGCTGTCATCACGGCCTCCAGCTTCGAGCAAAAGCACCGTGACGCCGTCTTCCTCGCTCAGGCGGTTGGCGAGCACACAGCCCGCCGAGCCGGCGCCAATGATGATATAGTCAAATCCAGGTTGCTGCATCATGGGGCACCCCCCTTTCCCGGTGAAAAGGGTTTGTTTTCAAGATGAATGATATCCAGAATTTCGTGGGCGGAACTCCGGATTTCATCGGCAAGGGGGGCCAGCTCCGCCGCTGTGCTGTTGCCGCTCAAAACGCCGATATTGAGAACAACTCCGGCATTCCGGCCCATTTCAAGATCATGGGGGTTGTCACCAACAACGGCTGTCTTGCTGGCGGCAATGCCGGTTGCCGCGCAGAAGGCCTTAATCATGCCCGGTTCGGGCTTGAAGCCAAAACCGCTGTCATATCCGCAATAAAAATCAACCCGGTGCAGGATATCCAGCCCGGACAGCGTATTTTCAATACCGCGTTCAGAATCGCTGCTGGCAATGCCGATGGCAATACCGCCGGCTTTCAGACGCGAAAACAATGCCGCCACGTTAAACAGGGCGCGGCTGTGGCGCTCACCTTCATCAAGAAAGGCCGCCTCGATCATCCGGGCCAGCGCGCCTTGCCGTTTGCCGCTTGTATGAGGCGCCCAGGCCCTGGCGATCAGTTGCGAGTTGCCCGAGGCAAACAGGCTGCCGGATTTGATTTTCCCCCGTTGCTCGCAATACCCCCCGATGGCCAGCAAACGTGCACTCAAGGGAGCGTCTGCATCAGCAGCCTGCATGGCAATGCGCCGGAAAGCGGGCATCCATGTCGCTTCAAAGTCAAGCAAGGTGCCATCCTTGTCAAACACGATCCCCCGGATATCATATGATTTGCCCATCATGCTCACGCTTCAAGGGTCTGTTGAGGTCCATGGCGCCGGAAACCGTAAAGTCACGACCGGTCTGTCCGCCTGTTTCTGCTGGCCAAACCTGAAAGGCAGACAGTGATTGAAAACGCGACGTTATCTTGAATATTCAGGTGAAGCAACACGGAAACGACAAGGCATGCTTCATTCGCGAAGCCTTGCCCAGGCGCTGGTCAGGAGAAAATGGCAAGGCGGGAATCTGGTACCATACTATTTGATAATTTGGTCCTTTACTGAAATGCTGCCCCTGTTATATGGTCGTTATATCGCTCTGATAGATAAGGCACATCCTGATCTTCAACCTGAAGGTGGTGTTGTGTTTTGGGAGGTGCCATGTCCGTGACCGTTTCAGTTGCGAGTTGAACAATAAACGCAAGATCCATCGAAGATCTTTCAAAGGGAGATTTACTGCATATGACAAAAAAAACCGATCCTACATTAAAGGCCGCCAAAGCCTTTAATCGCCGCACCGTACTGAAAAGCGGTGCTGCGGCTGGCGCCGTGCTTCTTGCCGGTCCGGCCTATATTCAAAACGCCCTGGCCTCGTCGGGAGAACTGAACCTGATGGACTGGTCCGATTACTGGCCCAAGGACATGTTGGCCGATTTTACCAGCAAGACCGGCATCAAGGTGAACTATACCGGCTATGGCTCCAATGAAGAACTCATCAACAAGATGAAAGCTTCAAAGGGGTCAGGCGCCGATATCATCGGCCCGACCAACAACCGTAACCTGCAATGGGGACCGCTCGGCCTGTTGCAGCCCTGGGACATGAAACGGATCCCGATCGCCAACGCCAACCCGGCAATGGCCAAGATTGGCCCGACGGGATGGAACTTTGACGGCAAGGGTTCACACTGGATCCCGCATATCTGGGGCACCGAAGGCATTGGTTGGCGTACCGACAAATGGGCGCCCAAGGACGGTGTTCCGTCCTATGGCGATATCTGGATCGATGAAAATGCCGGCAAGACCATGATCCGTGCGCATTCA
The DNA here is from genome assembly GCA_964533415.1 of uncultured Hyphomicrobiales bacterium. Lineage (GTDB taxonomy): Bacteria > Pseudomonadota > Alphaproteobacteria > Rhizobiales > BM303 > BM303. The sequence goes on along the minus strand of CAZHLV010000148.1, from coordinate 6,714 downwards.
GGTATGCTTGGCGCCGGGCTTTACATGGAAACTATCGGCGCGCTGGACAAGGGCTCGGTCTGGGCGGCTTATGAAAGCGAAGAGAATTTCCGGAAAATCTGGGGCAAGATCACTGAATGGTGCATCGCACGCAAGAAAAACCTGAAACTCATCTGGAATGATGCCGACAGCCAGAAAAACGGCCTGTTGAATGGTGGCGTAATTGTTGGCCAGACCTGGGACGGCCCGCCGCTGGCGCTGAAAACCGCCGGAGAGCCGGTAACCTACCAGGCGCCCAAGGAAGGATCCATGGCCTGGGTTGACGGCTTGTCCATGCCCAAGGGCGCGGTCAACATCGATCAGGCTTATGAACTCATCAAGTATGCCTATCAGAAGGAACCGGCCGGCAAGGCGATCGACAAGCATGGTTACAACTCGCCGATCCTTGGCGCCGACAAGTTTGCCGGCGCGGCCTACAAGAAGAACTTCGCCGAAGCGTATCCGGGTGATGCGTTGGCCAAGTTGAACCCGTGGCCCGCCGAACCGCCGTGGTACGCGCAGGTCCGCACCGAGTTCGTGAACAAATTCAAGAGCGCCTGACGCGCCGGGTTTGTTTGCCAGCATTCCATGCCTGCGGGGGCTGTTGCTCCCGCAGGTAAACAGTTAAAAAATAAAAACAGCAAATCCGGTCTGGGGGGCTTTATGGGCACAGGTGTCGGCGTTGATCTGCAGGATATGTGGATCAAGTTCGGTGATTTCGTTGCGGTTCGGGAAGCGAATGTCAACATCAAAGGCGGTGAATTTTTCTCGTTTCTGGGGCCATCGGGTTGTGGAAAAACCACCATATTACGAGCCGTATCGGGTTTTCTGGAACCGGCGATGGGCAAGGTGCTTATCGGCGGCAAGGACATGGCGGGCAAGGGGCCGAATGAACGCCCGACCGCTCTGATCTTTCAAAATCTTGCCCTGTTCCCGCTGATGAAGGTTTGGGAAAATATTACCTTTTCCATGGAAGTGCGCGGCGTAGGCCTCAAGGAGCGGCGCAAACGGGCTGACGAACTTCTTGAGATGATTGCCCTTTCGGATCAGGCAGACAAGCTGCCTTCGGCGCTGTCAGGCGGGCAAAAGCAACGCGTCGCCATTGCCCGTGCGCTGTGCGCCGAGCCGGATGTCTTGCTGCTTGACGAGCCGCTTTCGGCGCTGGACCTGAAGCTGCGCCAGCATATGCGCACGGAGTTGCGCGCCATTCAAAAACAGGTCGGCATTACCTTTATTTACATTACCCATGACCAGGGCGAGGCGCTGACCATGTCGGACTCGGTCGCCGTGATGAAAGCCGGAATCATCGATCAGGTCGCGGACGGCAAATCCATTTATGATGATCCGGCCACGGCTTTCGTGGCCTCGTTCGTGGGCGAGAACAATGTTTTTCGAGGCAAGATCAAATCCCTGGGCGATGGCCAGGCGGTTGTTGAAACGAACCGTACCGGTGACCTGCGGGCCCGGGTTTCCAGCAGCGCCGCGGGCAAGCTGAAGGTCGGCGATGACGCCATGATGTTCGTGCGCCCCGAGGCCTTGCATCTTTCCGATGAAAAGGAGAAAACCGACACCCGCATCAAGGCGGCTGTTCTTCATTCCGAATTTGAAGGCCAGAGCTATAATGTCTTTCTTGAAGGCTCCGAGGGCAAGGAGATGAAAATGGCCCTGACCAACCGGGGGCGCGCAAGGCTTTTTGACAAGGGCGTGGAACTCACTCTCAAATACGACCCCCAACAAGCCGTTGTCGTGCCCTCCGGCGAACTGGCGAGCGAGTAGCGCCATGAACGGGTTCATGAAAACTTTCTTCCGGAACAATGGCCTGATAATGGGCTGGACGTTGATTTTGCTGGTCGGTTTCTGGATTGTCGTCCTGATTTTGCTGCCGCAATTATCCATGCTGGATTTTTCCTTCCGCTATAACCTGCCACCTGCAGATGTCGGCGGTCCGAAAGACGTCTATACCCTTCATAACTTCCGCTATCTGATCTTTGGCGCGGAAGGAAATGGCGATCCTTACAACAAGGTTGATTTGATGGTCTTTGGCCGCACCCTTCTGGCGGCGGCCTTTGTCACCATTATCGACCTGGTTTTTTGCTACCCGATTGCCTATTATCTTGGCCAGACCAAGGGTGGCGGCTTTGTGCGGATACTGGTCCTGCTGCTGATTATTCCCTACTGGATCAACGAAATCCTGCGCGCCTTTGCGTTCCGGATCATTTTCGGAGATAGCGGGGTAATCAATGAGTTCATGATGTTTTTCGGACTCATTGACAATCCGATCGACTTCATCCGCGCCAATGTCGCGCTGTATGCCGGGCTGACCTATGCCTATATCCTGCTGATGATCTTTCCGATGTACAATGTCATTGAAAGCCTTGACCGCAACCAGATCGAGGCGGCAAGGGATATGGGGGCATCATGGTACATGATTCACAAGCGGGTTGTCATTCCCTATGCCAAACCGGGCATTTCTTCAGGTTGCACCATGGTGTTCATGCTGTCGGCCGGCGCATTGGCGGCGCCGCAAATTCTCGGTGGCCCGTCAAGCCTGTGGTTCACCCAGCTTGTTTACCAGTGGTTCAATGACAATGTGAACTGGCCGCAAGGCTCGGCTTACGCCATGGTGCTTCTGCTGGCCTGTATTGCCATTGTCCTGAGCGTCATGCGGATATTCAAGGTCAGCATGGGGGATATCGGCAAATGATGAAACAATCCCCCCTCATCCGCATTTTAATGGCCATCTATTTCCTGATGTTTTTCACCTATCTGCTCGGGCCGCTGGTCCTGATGAGCATAACGGCGTTCAATTCATCAGAGTTTCCGCGCGTTGCGCCCTGGGATGTATTTACTTTCGAGTGGTTCCGGACGCTGTTTGATGATGACGCCATCCTGTTTGGCCTGTTCAACAGCCTTCGTATCGGCATTTTCACGATTATCCTGTCGGTTTCCATGGGCCTTGCCGGCGCCCTGGTCCTGACCCAGATATGGCCGAAGCTGCGCGCTACCTATTACACGGTACTGATCGCCCCGATTCTTATTCCGGGGGTTGTCCTGGGGATTTCAACCCTGGTGTTCTGGGGGCGGATAAATACCTATCTGGGGTTTTCCGACAGGAGCCTGTTCCAAAACGGTATTTTTCTCACGGTTCTGGGGCAGTCCACCTTTATCGCTTCGTATTGCATGCTGGTGTTCATTGCCCGCTTGCAGCGCTACGACAATGGCCTCACCGAGGCTGCGCTTGATCTGGGGGCCACCCATCTTCAGGCTTTTCGCAAAATCCAGCTTCCCTTTCTCTACCCGGCTATCGGGTCGGCGGCGGTTCTGGCTTTGCTAGCCTCATTTGAAAACTATAATACCACGACCTTTACCTTCCTGTCCTATCCAACCCTGACCATCGTCCTGGCGCAAAAGGTCCGTCTTGGCATCAACCCGTCCATATCGGCGCTGGCGTTCATAATCGTGTGCCTGACGGTTTTCTTCGCGCTGGTGCACGAGGTCCGGACCCGGCGGGCGCAGCTTGCCATAGCCAATGGCGCACCGGTTGGCGCGGTTACCGGCGGATTCCGCCTGCCAAACTTCTTTGCCGGAAACCCGGCGGCCATTATTCTGGCGCTGTTTGTCGCCACGGCAATAGCCGTGATTGCTTATGCGCAGGTTTACGATCCCGAGCCGGCAAAGGCTGAATTCATCAAGAAAAAACGGGCTGAGCAGCAAAAACGCATTGAGGCCGTCAGGGCCAAAATGCGGATGAAAGCCCTGCAGCAAAAAATGAAGGGGCCCGATATTTTTGCACCTAAACCGGGGGGAGGATCATCCAAGAGCCCATTTGGCAGCGTTTTTGATCCCAATAACCTCAAAGCCGTGGGCGGCGCGCAAAATACTGAAAAACCAGTTCCCGCCAAGCCCGCAAAGAGCCCCTTCGGCAGTGTCTTTGCTCCCAGCAACCTGGACAAGGTCGGCGGCGCCCGCAAGGAACAGCCCAAACCAGAAAAAAGCTCATCACCCAAAGGCGCCTTTGGCAATGTTTTTGCCCCGCAAAACCTGGAACAGGCCGGACCGAAAAAATAAGAGGAAAATGTTCGATTTTTTAACGAACTGTTTTCCTGCACAGATGGCCATGCAATGAGGGGAATCAGTTTCGACTTGATCTGACAGTTGACTGTTTTTCAGACGGTGTCAGATCAAGTCGAAACTGATTCATATGAACACTCATTGTTCGGCTTCTCTTTAACCGGGCTTTCCCGCCCAACGAGGCGCGGCGGCTTGTAGAACGTTTCGAGTGGCATTTCACCCCCAAACACGGCTCATGGCTCGATATGGCCGAATCCGAACTGAGCGCCCTGTCCTCGCAATGTCTGGATCGCCGTATCCCGAACAAAGCTCTGCTCGAAACCCAAATCGCCGCATGGCAAAACCACCGCAATAAACACAACGCAAAGGCCGGTTGGCACTTCTCAACAGATGCCGCACGGAACAGACTCAAACATCTCTATCCTGCAATTTAGATGAATCAGGCCGCTAGGGGCTGACATGTATTCCCAACGCTGAGCGATTGCCTTTTAACCTGAAGCCAACTTCATTTGCCCAAAACATCGGATCGCCCCTGTAAAAGGTCGAGAAAATGAGTTAAAATGCCTCCCGTATATTGACTTGTTATCCCGTGACGACTAGGTTCGCGACGCTCTGGGGCTAAGGCAGACTTGATGGATGAACAGATAAAGTCTGGCGGTTTTGGCGCAAGCTGTAGACGCGGCCTATCCGTGAGTAACATTTTTCTGGAACAACTAAAAACTGGCGAGAACAATGCAGGTTCAGATTACCGGCAAGAACTTTGATATCGGCGATTCTTTGCGCGCTTATATTGCAGATCGTATTGACCAGATCGGCACCAAGTATTTTGGTGACCGGATACATGGTCATGTGTCCCTGGATAAAGAGGGGCATGATTTCCGCACTGAATGCTACATGCATATTGACAGCGGTATTGATCTTCATTCCCATGGGATTGCCACGGATGCCTATGCCAGCTTTGACGAGGCGGCTGAAAAGCTCGAAAAACGGCTGCGGCGCTACAAAAGACGCCTCTCCAACCACTCCAAGAAAAATAACCAGCTCCAGCCCGGTTTTGATGCGGCTTCTTATGTGATCGCGGCGGAAGACGAAAAAGCCCCGGAACCTGAAGAGCTTAACCCGGTTATTATCGCCGAGACCCGGACAACCCTGCGCCATTTGACAGTTGGGGAAGCGGTCATGCAGCTTGACCTGGTGGAATCGCCTATGCTTGTATTCCACAATTCGGGTCATGGGCGAATCAATGTGGTGTACCGGCGGCCTGACGGGAATATCGGCTGGATTGATCCAGATCCCGCCAAGTCATAACCGCCCTGCCGGTGATGCGCGGACGCGATGACGAAATTGCAATCTTGAGGATGAGCAGATGGATCTTACTGATCTGATTGCACCGGATTCGATTATTTGCCCACTTCGGGCCAATAGCAAGAAACAGGTTTTGCAGGAGCTTGCCAACAAGGCGGCGGAGCTTACGGGGCTCGATGCGCGCGATATTTTCGAGACTATTTTGCAGCGCGAGCGTCTCGGTTCCACCGGGATCGGTCACGGCGTGGCCATCCCTCATGGCAAGCTTGAAGGCATTAGCCGCATTTTCGGGATCATTGCCCGGCTGTCCTCGCCAGTGGATTTCGAGGCGGTTGATGAAGAACCCGTCAGTATTGTCTTTCTTCTGCTGGCGCCGGAGAATGCGGGCGCCGATCATTTAAAGGCGCTGGCCCTGGTTTCGCGCCTGGCCAAGGATAAATCCATGCTGGACAAGATCAGCTATGCCGATAATGCGCGCAGCATTTATGCCATTCTGACCGAGCCGGCAACATCCAACGCGGCCTGAGTTGAAATTTCACCGGCCTGCTTTTACCCCATTTGACCACAGGACAAGCGCAATTCATGAATCTGGGAATATAATCTATCAACACAAGCAGACCGGCTTTGTCATGATCGTGGTTTTCGTGATCGCCTTCTTTGTTTTGGTTGACCTTCTGGTTCTGGGGATCGTGTTCTGGTTTCATCTGCTCAATGCTTTTATCCTGGGGCTGATTATTGCCTTGATGGTTCTCATTGTGGGGCTTGGTGCCCTGTTCTCCGCCATGACGATCACCATTGATGAAAAACGGATATCGTGGAATTTTGCCTTTGGATTGTTAAAAAGAAGCCTGCAACTCTCTCAGATCGCCTCTTGCCGCACTCTTGAAACCCCTTGGTATCATGGCTGGGGCATCGGGCGGATTCCCGGGGGGCGGTACTACCGTATTTCAGGCGGCAGCGGTGTTGAAATGCAGCTTGAAGATGGTTCAGCCCTGCGTCTTGGCTCTGATGAACCCGGCAAGCTCCTGAGCGCATTGCAACGGGCAAAAGCAAGTTGAGTCCAGAGTTTCCGGTTTTGCCAAGGATTGCGAAATATTCAAACAGATGCCCGGCGGCAAAGATTCACAAGGGACTGCCTGCGAACGCCGGCCTGCCCGTCTCGCACATGTGGTCCTGATACGTGGTCCGGTTCTGCGCCAGCGATCCAGGGTGCGGTGAGAGATGTTCCAGCGGACTGCCAGGTCGGTCTGGTTAAGATGTCGGGTGGTCATTGTCTCCTCCTTGTTAAAAATGGCCTTTATTATCTTGTCTTACCCCAGC
>CAZHLV010000147.1:0-25765 GCA_964533415.1 uncultured Hyphomicrobiales bacterium | reverse complement strand
GTTGATCCCGCCGCCTCGCTTGCCGTCAGAAGCGCGCAAGGGCAATCCTGGGTTTCACAGGCCGGTTATACATTGAGTTATGACAGCCTTGATAATCCCGTCAGCCCGACGGAAGGCTTCAAGCTGGTTCTGGATCAGGATCTGGCCGGGCTTGGCGGTGATGTTTTTTATCTTCGCACTGTCGCCAGAGGCGTTGTTTACCAGAGCATCTTTGAGGATGTCGTTGGCTCTCTGCGTGGTTCCGCCGGGGATATTCGCGGCTGGAACAAGAAAGCCGTCCGGATCAATGATGCGTTCCAGAAGGGCGGAAATGCCATTCGCGGGTTTGATGAATCGGGTATTGGCCCGCGCTTGGCTGGTGGCGAAGCCGTGGGGGGCAAGAAATTCGCCATTGTGAATGCCGAGGTTGAATTCCCGCTGGGCCTGCCTAAAAAGTTTGGAATGCGCGGCGCTGTCTTTGCCGATGCCGGTTTGTTGTTTGACGCTCCGGTTGCTGTCACGACCAAGGACAAGGCCTTGCGGACCTCTGTGGGGGCGTCCTTGCTATGGTCCTCTCCCATCGGGCCACTGCGCTTTGACTTTGCCAAGGCGCTTAAGAAACAGCCCCATGACAAGACCCGGTTCTTTAATTTCAGTGCTGGTATGCGGTTCTGAAGAGGGCAGCTTTAAAGGCTGAATCCTGTTTTAACCTGATACAGGGAGATTTGGCATGTCTGATGCACTCTCATTGGATATCAAGCAAATCATGGATTTGCTACCACATCGCTATCCGTTTTTGCTGATTGACAAGGTTATTGATATTGATCGGGGCAATGCTGGAACCGGTATCAAGAACGTGACCATGAATGAGCCTTTTTTCCAGGGCCATTTTCCCGGCAACCCGGTTATGCCCGGGGTTCTGATTGTTGAGGCCATGGCCCAGACAGCAGGGGTGATTTCGATGCTGGAAGGGGATAACGATGCAGGCCCCAAGCTGGTATATTTCATGTCCATTGAAAAGGCCAAGTTCCGCGCCCCCGTAGGGCCGGGGGACACCCTGAACATGCATGTCTCCTTGATCCGCAAACGTGGTCCCGTGGGAAAGTTCCGCGGAGAGGCCAGGGTTAATGGAAAACTGGTTGCCGAAGCCGAAATTACCGCGATGATTGTCAATCAATAACAAGGCTTGGCAGCCTGATACTGGCAAGCGCGTGAGCTGCAATGCCTTCTTTACGCCCGGTAAACCCCAGTTTTTCGGTCGTTGTCGCCTTGATGCTTATCCGGTTTGGAGAGATATCCAGTGTTTTCGCAAGATTTTCCCGCATCGCGGCGTGATGTGGTGTCAGTTTTGGGCGTTCACAAATAATGGTTATATCCAGAAGCAATATATCCCCTCCCTGCCTGGTTATCCGGTCCGCCGCAAAACGGAGAAACCGATCGGAACTGGTGCCCGCCCATTGCGGATCTGAAGGGGGGAAATGCTGGCCGATATCTCCATCGGCAATTGCGCCCAACAGCGCATCCGTCAAGGCATGAAACGCAACATCAGCGTCTGAATGCCCTTTGAGTTTATGGGTATGGGGGATTTTTACGCCGCAAAGGATAACATGATCTCCAGCCTCGAATCGATGCACATCAAAACCGGATCCGGTACGGTACTCTTCGCGCCCCTGCATGTTTTTCTTCGCCAGGATCAGGTCTTCCGCCGTCGTGATCTTGCTGTTTTTTTCCTCGCCTTGAATGACCCCAACCTCGATACCGGCCCATTCCGCCACGGAGGCATCATCGGTCAGACCGCAAATGCCCTGCTCGAATGCCTTTTGATGGGCATCACGTATTAACCTGAAATGAAACGCTTGCGGGGTTTGAGCGCGCCATAAATCTGTGCGTGGACGGGTTTGTATTATGGTTCCCGAAGATACTTCTTTCAAAGTATCGGCCACGGGCAAGGCCGCGATCACGCCCTTGTGGTTTCTCAATGCATCAATAGCCCGGGTAATGAGCTTTTGGGAAACAAACGGGCGCGCCGCATCATGAATCAACACGAAATCCGGTTTCAGCGCTTGCAAGGCCTGCAACCCTAGACGAACCGAATCTTGCCGGCTTTCACCACCATTTACCGCCTCAAGGCATTTACGGATTCCTGAAGCAGACACCGCGTAACGGGATTTGTCATCAGGATGAATGATCGTCAGGATCATATCTATTCCGTCATGTCGATCGAAGGCGCGCAGCGTGTGGTGCAAGACCGAAGCCCCGCCAATTTCATGATATTGCTTGGCAAGGGGGCTGCCGGTGCGGGTTCCTCGACCCGCCGCCACGATGAGAGCCGCGGTTTTAATTTTTTTTCCGGACATTGGAGATAAATCCCTTTCGTATTTCCTTGCCGCGCCTGAATGATACATATAGTTTGCGTTTGTTAAGAACACTAGTTATTGGAGCCGCTCGATGTTCAAAGGATCTATTCCCGCCCTGATTACACCGTTCAAGGATGGTGTTGTGGATGAAACCGCTTTTCAGGACCTGGTAGAAAAACAGATCGCGGCGGGGAGCCTCGGGCTTGTGCCGACAGGGACAACGGGCGAATCGCCAACCTTGAGTCATGCTGAGCACAAGCATGTTGTTGATCTTTGCATTGAGGCTGCCGCGGGCCGGGTTCCGGTTATCGCCGGGGCCGGGTCCAATAACACGGCTGAAGCCATCGAACTGACCCAGCATGCCAAAAAGGCCGGGGCTGATGCGGTTCTGGTGGTTACGCCGTATTACAACAAGCCAACCCAGTCGGGGCTATATGCCCATTTCAAGGCAATCAATGATTGCGCGGATATCCCGATTATTATCTATAATATCCCGGGGCGCAGCATTATTGACATGTCGGTGGAAACCTTTAGCGAATTGTTCAAGCTACCCAATATTGCCGGGGTCAAGGATGCAACTGGCGATATTGCCCGAGTGACCCGTTACCGGAACGCCATGGGGGAGAGCTTCAATCAGCTTACCGGTGATGATGGAACAGCGCTTGGCTATGCCGCGCATGGTGGTCATGGCTGTATTTCCGTAACCGCGAATATTGCCCCTGTCCTTTGCGCGAAATTCCAGGAAGCCTGCATGGCAGGTGATTTTGCCAGGGCCCGCGAGCTTCAGGATCGCCTGTTGCCACTGCATGAGGCGTTGTTTTGCGAGGCAAGTCCGGCGCCGGTAAAATATGCAGCCAGCCTGCTGGGAATCTGCCAGGCCGAGGTGCGCTTGCCGATAATACCGGTTTCGGATCAGGCCAAGGAGATCATCGAATCGGCCATGAAACATGCCGGATTACTAGGCGCCTAGTCCCGCCATGGCGAGAAAAAAGAAAAAAAAGGATGATCGAAGGATCGTTGCCGACAACAAGAAAGCGCGACGCAATTACGAGATTGACAGGGTGCTTGAGGCCGGGATTGTTCTCACCGGATCAGAGATCAAGTCTATCCGCTGCACAAGCGCTTCCCTGGCTGAATCCTATGCTTCGGCAGAAGGCAATGAGTTGTTTCTCATCAATGCCAATATCCCGGTTTATGAACAGGCCGGGCGTTATAACCATGCCCCGAAACGTCCGCGCAAGCTGCTTTTGCACCGCAAGGAAATCGACAATCTGGCGAATGCCGTGCAGCGCGAAGGCATGACGATTGTGCCTTTAAAACTCTATTTCAACAAACGGGGTATCGCCAAGCTGGAAATTGCCGTCGCCCGCGGACGCAAGATGCATGACAAGCGCCAGCTTGAAAAAGATCGTTCATGGAAACGCGATCAGGCCCGAATCATGCGTGATCGGGGCTAGAGCACTTCTGGAAAAGTGGGAGCCGGTTTTCCGATAGGAAGTGCGGTAAGAACAACGAGCTAGAGCCCGGTTTTGATTCGATCAAAACCGGAAACGCTCTATAGCAACGCGCGTTCAAGTGAACGCTCTATCGTTGCTCTATCTGCTTGATGTCGATCACCTAAAGCAACCCGTCGCCAAGCTCCTCGATTGTATAGCCCATGGCCTCCAGGCCTTCTTCGAGATAATCGGGAAGAAGCGGCATTCCGAGGAGGTATTTATCGGTCTTGTTGATCCGTTCGCGGCGCGCGGTTTCAACTGCCCGGTCCCAGTCTTCAGGTTCATAGGAACCGCGGCCAATCCATGTCAGAACCACGAGGCTGATCTTTTCGTCTTCATTCAGATTGCTGATAAACTGCGCTGTTTCTCCCGGGTCGGTATCACCGCGGCGGTCTTCCAGCATGCTGATGGCGCCATCTTCATTCAACTCGGTGTCTGATTCTTCCCATGACAACGTCCCCTTGGCCTCATATTGCCGGGACTTGAGAATGATATAGGCAACTTTTTCCGGTGAAATATCCATGTTTGAGGCGTCTCTTTCCTGCTGATATTTTACGTTCATCAGCCTCCTTTTTCTTTCATAGTAGAGCAAACTTCGCCCGCGTCAACCATCCAGAAAACTTCTGATTTGAGAGAAAACCTCCATGAACATTTCCGAGCTCAAGCGCCGTGTATTGGTGTTATAGCGGGAGCAATGATAAGAATCGAAAAGCGTCACATCCGGGCTAAGGCCATGCCTTGCCCCGTGGGAAAACCTGAATTCCGAGAGCTTCCTGGAAAAGGCGCGGACCACGCTTTCATGGGAAATTCGCCCAAGGGCCAGGATGGCGCGAATTGAATCGTGGTCTTCAATTTCCGCTTTTAGAAAAGGCCGGCAGGCATTGATCTCGGCGGCTACCGGCTTGTTTTTGGGAGGAACGCAGCGCACCGCATTGGTAATGCTGCAATCAATCAGTTCAAGGGAATCATCTGGCTTGGCCGCGTAAACGCCCTTGGCAAATCCAAACCGGAGCAAGGCGGTATATAACAAATCACCGGCATAATCCCCGGTAAATGGGCGCCCTGTTTTGTTGGCCCCGTTCAGGCCGGGAGCAAGCCCAACAACCAGCAACCGGGGGCAGGTTCCATAAAATGTGGGTACAGGAGCATTAAACCCGCCGGGAAGATTTTTTTTATTGTCCCGCCGGTATTCAACCAGGCGCGTACAGAGCTGGCAATCCAAACCCGGCGCTGTCACGGATGCATTCACGTTTCGACATAGTCCCCGTCATCGTCATCATCAAGATCAAGGTGCCGGGGCTGGGTCCGGCGGCCAACAATGCTTTCCATGTCGGCAAGGTCGATGAACTGATCCGCCTGGCGGCGCAGTTCGTCGGCAATCATCGGTGGCTGGGTTGCCAGTGTTGAGACAATGCTGACCCGTTTGCCGCGACGCTGCACGGCCTCGACCAACCGGCGAAAATCGCCGTCGCCGGAGAAAATGATAATGTGATCCAGGTTATCCGACATTTGCATGACATCAACCGCAAGCTCGATATCCATGTTCCCCTTGATCTTGCGCCGCCCGGTGGCGTCGGTGAACTCCTTGGTTGGCTTGGTAACCATGGTAAAGCCATTATAGTCGAGCCAGTCGATCAACGGACGAATGGGAGAAAACTCCTGATCTTCCATAAGGGCCGTGTAGTACAAAGCCCGCACAAAAACACCTTCAGTGCTGAATTCCTTGAGTAAATTCTTGTAATCAATATCAAAGCCCAAGGCTTTTGCCGTTGCATACAGATTTGCACCGTCAATAAACAGGGCAACGCGTTCGTTGGGGTGAATTTTCATGAGTGAGCCTTCTTTTATGTTATATGCTCTGAGTCTGACTTTTTACGGAACCAAGATCAAATAATCCAGTAAGAGTTGATTATAACAGCTTTAGGACGAGGACACGAACCTATAATGATTCTAATTGGGCTGGGGGCAAACCTGCCCGGTACCTGGGGAACGCCGAAAGAAACACTCAATAAAGCGATTGGTGCTTTAGGGCAAGCCGGAATTTCGGTTGTCAAGCAATCCCGATTTCTTGAGAGTATGCCGCTGGGCCGGGGCGGGCAGGGGGTCTATGCCAATGGCGCTGTTCAAGTGTCCTCTCATTTGCCGCCCGAAGCGCTTTTGCAAAGATTGCATGCCATAGAACATGAGGCTGGCCGGCGACGCGGAGTGCATTGGCGCTCCCGCGAACTTGACCTTGATCTGCTTGATTGGCACGGCCTGGTCCGCCATGTACCCCACCTTGCCGGAATGTCCGGCCCTGTTCCGCTGACCCTGCCGCATCCGGGCATTGAAAGCCGGGCATTTGTTCTTGCGCCCCTGGCCAGTATCGCGCCGCGCTGGCATCATCCCCTGAATGGGTTGACTGCGTTGCAAATGCTGAAGCGGCTGCGAACTTCAGGGCCGGGGCGGATTTTAGATCAATTAGATCAATAAGACTTGCGGAAAATCCGTTAAGGCCCTAATTAAGGGGCAAATCACTTATATATTCCAGATCATGGAGAACTGTGCTCATGGCGCGCGTTACCGTTGAAGATTGCATTGAAAAAGTTGAAAACCGGTTTGATCTGGTGCTGTTGGCCAGCCATCGCTCGCGGATGATCTCCTCGGGAGCGCCGCTCACCATTGACCGTGACAATGACAAGAACCCCGTGGTGGCCCTGCGTGAAATCGCGGAAGAAACCGTTTCTGCAAATGATTTGCGTGAAGACCTTATTCATTCCATGCAAAAATATGTTGATGTGGATGAGCCTGAAGCCGAAACCGCCGCTCCGGCGGCTGCAATCGAGCATGAGGCCCATGATGAACCTTCTTCACCCTCGCAAGGGGACCTTGCCAGTGAGCCTCCCATGGAGAGAATGTCGGAAGAAGATCTGTTGCGCGGTCTTGAGGGGCTGGCGGCAAATGGCAAGTCGGGCTGATCGTTAGATATGCCAGGGGCGCGTTCAGGGGAGTACCGGCTCCATGATGAGGCAGTTTGAACTCGTAGAACGCGTCAAAACCTATGACCAGAATGCCAATGAAGCCCTTCTGAACAGGGCTTATGTTTATGCCATGAAGGCCCATGGCAGCCAGAAGCGGGCCTCGGGCGATCCTTATTTTTCACATCCGCTGGAAGTAGCCGCAATCCTTACGGACTTGAAGCTGGATGACGCCACTATTGCCACGGCTCTCCTTCACGACACGATTGAAGATACCGATGCGACCCGCGAGGAGCTTGATGAGCTTTTTGGCGAGGAGATCGGGGCGCTGGTCGAGGGGGTTACCAAGATCGAACAACTCGATCTGGCTTCAAAAAAAGCCGCCCAGGCGGAAAACCTGCGCAAGCTCCTGGTGGCGGTTTCCAGCGATATCCGGGTTTTGCTGGTGAAGCTGGCGGATCGTCTGCACAATATGCGGACCCTGCATTACGTAAAGCCTGAAAAACGGGTGCGCATCGCCGAGGAAACCATGGATATCTATGCCCCCCTGGCGGCGCGCATGGGTATGCAGGAAATCCGCGAGGAACTGGAGGATCTTGCCTTTGGCGCGCTGAACCCGGAAGCCCGGGAAGCCATTCTTGAACATCTTGAAGAGGGAAAACCGGCCCGCGAGGCGCTGATCCCGGATATCGTGGAAAAACTGCGCGAGAAACTTGGCGAACACGGGATTGAATCGGCCATCAAGTGGCGCGAGAAAAAGCCCTATTCAATCTGGCGTAAAATGGAGCGGCGCTCCATTTCCCTTGAGCAACTTTCCGACATTCTGGGCTTTCGCATCATCGTGGATACTATTGATGAATGTTACCTGGCGCTTGGGGTGGTGCATCAAAGCTGGCCGATGGTGCCAGAGCGTTTCAAGGATCATATCTCCCTGCCCAAGGAAAATGATTATCAGTCCATCCATACCACGGTAATCGATTCCAAGGGTAACCGCATTGAATTGCAGATCCGCACCTGGAACATGCACGAGGTGGCCGAGCACGGCATTGCAGCCCATGCGCTTTACAAGGATGCCTCGTCAGATGCCGGGGCGGTGCCGTTTACCAATGAATCAAAAGCCTATCGCTGGCTGCGCGGCATGGTGGACCGACTGAATGAAGGCGACACGCCAGAAGAATTTCTTGAACATACCAAGCTGGAGCTGTTTCAGGATCAGGTATTCTGTTTCACTCCCAAGGGACGGCTTATCGTGTTACCCCAGGGGGGAACCCCCATTGATTTTGCCTATGCTGTGCATACAGATGTCGGCAATACCTGCGTGGGCTGCAAGGTCAATGGCCGCCACACGCCGCTGACAACCAAGCTGAAAAATGGCGACGAGGTCGAGATTTTCTGCTCTGAAGCCCAGGTCCCACCAGCCGCATGGGAAAAAATCGCGATTACCGCCAAGGCGCGCAGCGCCATCAAACGCGCTACCCGCGAGGCCATGCGCAACCAGTACACATCCTTGGGATCAGAAATCCTCAAGCGGGCGTTTGAACGGGTTGGCCTTGTCTACGACGAGGAAATCATCTCGACGGTTTTGCCGCGGCTGGCGCGCGGGCAGGTCAATGATGTCACCGAGGCGGTGGGACGCGGCGAGCTTTCCAGTGAAACGGTGATTGAGGCGGTTTCACCCAACCGTTCCCGCGAACGCCAGGGCAATGGAAAACGCCGCCCAAAACCGGTGCGCACCGAGGCCAAGGGCTGGTTTGGCCTGGGCAAGGCCATGGGGCTGAAATTCAAACTTCTCGATAGTGGCAAGAAGAAAGGAACCCGGATTACTGGCGCAATCCCCATTCGCGGCTTGATGCAAAGCGATATGCCAGTGCGTTTTGCCACCAGGTGCAGCGCCATACCGGGCGAGAGGATCGTTGGTATCCTGACGCCGGGAGAGGGGATCGTGATTTACCCGATCGACTCCAAGAAGCTTGAAAAGCTGGGCCGGGATTCCGATATGTGGATAGATGTAGCGTGGGATATTGACGAGAATAATCCTGAACGTTTTCCCGCCGCCATTCGGGTGACCGTGCTCAATGAGCCCGGCACGCTTGCCCAGGTAACCCAGGCGGTCGGGGCAGGTGACGGGAATATCGAGAATTTGACCATAACGGACCGGGCGCCAGACTTTTTCAAAATGAATATAGAGCTTTCAGTCTGGGATATTAAACATCTGAACAAGATTATCACGGCTGTTAGCCGCAAACCTGCCGTGAGCAAGGTGCGCCGGCTGACCTGTGATGATATGCCAGATCGTGGGGGAGACTAGGGAATGTCGATTGTTCAAAGATTTCTGAAACTGGAAACGGCGGGAGGTTTTTTGCTGGTTGGCGCTCTGGTCCTGGCCATGTTGTCGGTGAATTCGCCCCTCAAGCCGTATTATGATTTGCTGCTCAATACACCGGTTGAAGTACGCATCGGGGCGCTGCAACTTGCCAAGCCGCTTTTGCTGTGGATCAACGACGCCCTCATGGCGGTATTCTTCTTTCTTGTGGGGCTGGAGTTGAAGCGCGAGGTTCTTGAAGGGCAATTGTCCTCGCCTTCCAAGATCGTTCTTCCTGCCGTGGCCGCTATCGCAGGAATTGTGGTTCCGGCCCTGATTTACAGTTTTTTCAATCAAAACGATCCGATTGCCATGAAGGGCTGGGCAATCCCGGCGGCTACCGATATTGCCTTTGCCCTGGGCGTTCTCTCTTTGCTGGGCAACCGGGTTCCCGCCGCGTTGAAGCTGTTCCTTCTTGCCGTGGCTATCATTGACGATATCGGCGCTATCGTGATTATCGCGATTTTCTATTCCGGAGATCTCTCGGTTTCCATGTTCATGGTGGCCACCGCCGCCATGATTATCCTGGCAATCATGAATATCCGCAATGTAACCTCTGCGACACCTTATGTACTCATCGGCATTATCTTATGGGTGGCGATACTGAAATCGGGCATACATGCGACCCTGGCTGGAATTTTGCTCGCCATGTTCATCCCCTTGCGGGGCAGCAAGAGCCTGAAAAAATCCCTGTTGGGACGGCTGGAGCATGATCTTCATGCAACGGTTGCCTTTATCATTCTCCCGGTTTTTGCCTTTGCCAATGCGGGGATTGATCTTTCCGGTCTGAAACTGGCTGATCTCATGGCCCCGGTGCCGCTCGGCATTGCGCTTGGCCTGATTATCGGCAAACAGGCCGGTATTTTTGGCATAATTGTCCTGAGCGTCAAGACCGGACTGGCGCGTCTGCCCGATAAAGTGAGTTGGCCTCAAATGTATGGGCTGTCTGTTTTATGCGGCGTCGGGTTTACCATGAGCCTTTTCATATCCTCGCTGGCCTTTGAACAAGGCGGCATTGCCTATGCCATGAACGACCGTCTGGGGATCGTTGTCGGATCGCTGATTTCCGCAATCCTTGGCTATCTTATCTTGCGGATTTTTTCAAAATCCATGACAAAACGCCCAAGGGGTTAGAGCACTTCCGGAAAAGTGGGAACCGGTTTTTCCGATAAGAAGTGCGATAAAGACAAGGAGTCAGAGCCCGGTTTTGATTCAGTCAAAACCGGAAACGCTCTGGTATATTTTCGGGCCAGCATGGGTAAGGATATGAACTAAAGGAATAGCGTATTTCATTTCACTATTCTTTTTTTAAGGGCTTTGCTAAAAGCATTTTTTAAACCCGTTTGCGGTACGATCATTAGAGCACTTCCGGAAAAGTGGGAACCGTTTTTTCCGATAAGAAGTGCGGTAAAGACAAGGAATCAGAGCCTGGTTTTGATTCAATCAAAACCGGAAAAACGCTCGAAAGTGGAATCATGCTGTTCAGAAGCCGAGAAAAACCGGGCCTGCTCAGGCGTATCCGCCTGTGGATGTGGCCGCGCACGGCATGGAATCGCTCGGTTAAGTATATCTGGCGGCGATTATGGCGGCTCACCGCCACTCCGCATGCCATTGCGTTGGGGTGTGCGGCGGGTGTCTTTGCCTCCTTTACCCCGTTCATGGGGCTTCATTTCGTCATTGCGGCGGCATTGGCCTGGATGACAGGGGGCAGTATTATTGCCTCGGCCCTGGGAACCTTTTTTGGCAATCCCCTGACTTTTCCGTTTATCTGGATCAGCACGTTTAATCTGGGCCGGTTCATTTTGATGGATACAGAAACCGTGCATACGGATATCGGCCATGCCCTGATGCATGGATCTTTTTCTTCCATTTGGCCAATCATGAAGCCCATGCTGGTGGGTGGTGTCCCCCTCGGGATTGTTTTTGGCCTGGCGCTGTATTTCCCGGTTCGCGCCGCGGTGGCCGGATACCAGCAAAGGCGCCGCAAGGTGCATCAATAACGCGCACTTCACAATAACATTGATTGTTACGCCTCTAATGTGGTTTTATTTTTCCCGTAATCATCAAGAATAACGGAGAGCATCATGTCCAAAGCCTTTGTTCCAAAGCTGCGACTTGGCGTGAATATCGATCATGTGGCAACCATCCGCAATGCCCGCGGCGGCGCGCATCCTGACCCGGTAAAAGCCGCGCGGCTTGCCGCGGAGGCCGGGGCAGACGGGATCACGGCGCATTTGCGCGAAGACCGGCGCCATATAAGCGACCATGATATCGAGCGACTGATGAGCGAGATTGATCTGCCGCTTAATCTTGAAATGGCCGCAACGCCTGAAATGCTGGAGATTGCCCTTCGCCACAAGCCCCATGCCTGTTGTCTTGTGCCGGAAAAACGCGAGGAAGTCACCACCGAGGGTGGGCTGGATGTTGCCGGCGGGTTTGACCATCTGTCTTCATTTGTTGAACAGCTTTCCGGGGCTGGCTCCCGGGTTTCCATGTTCATAGACCCGGAAGAAGATCAGGTCCGCGCGGCGCGGCAGATCGAGGCCGCGGTGGTGGAATTTCATACCGGGGCCTGGTGCGAGGCGGTAATTGAAAAAAATACCTCGTTGATGAACTCGGAACTGGCGCGAATGCGCGAGGCGGTCTTGCTGGCTTTTGACCTGGGGCTGGAGGTTCATGCCGGCCATGGCCTGACCTTTGATTCCGTGGCGCCCATTGCCGCGATGCTGGAGATTCGCGAGTTGAATATCGGGCATTTCCTGATTGGCGAGGCTATCTTCGGCGGGCTTGATTCCACGATCCGGCGGATGCGGAGCCTGATGGACCGGGCCCGGACACAAACCTTGGGTCAACAAAGCGCATGATCCTGGGGCTGGGGAATGATCTGATTGACATCAGGCGGATCGAGAAAACCCTGGAACGTTTCGGGCCACGTTTTACAGCCCGCGTTTTTACTGACATCGAGCGCAAGAAATCCGATGCCCGGAGCTTGCGAAGCGCTTCTTATGCAAAACGCTTTGCCGCCAAGGAGGCCTGCGCCAAGGCCTTGGGAACGGGGTTTCGCAACGGGGTGCATTGGCGTGATATGGGGGTGGTAAACCTGCCTTCAGGCCGCCCCACCATGGAACTGACCGGCGGCGCAAGGGCGCAATTGGAAAGGCTGGTGCCGGCAGGTATGAAAGCGCGCATTGACCTGACCATTACCGATGATTTTCCACTGGCAGCCGCCGTGGTGATTATATCGGCGATCCCGCAAAATTCAGACTCGTAACCGGTTATACCGGGATATGAAATGGATCATGGATTTTAGCGGGCAAACAGGCTATTGATGCGCCATCTCAAAACATGAAACGAGTCTTGACCATGAGCGATCATGCCAGCAAAAAATCAGAAGAAGGATGGTGGGAGAGTATCCGCATAATTATTCATGCGCTGCTTCTGGCCCTCGTTGTGCGCACGTTTTTGTTTCAGCCGTTTAATATTCCATCGGGCTCGATGATCCCCACCTTGCTGATCGGGGATTACCTGTTTGTTTCAAAATATACCTATGGCTATTCGAAATATTCCATTCCCTTCAGCCCGCCGCTTTTTGACGGACGCATCTGGGGCTCCCGGCCCAAGCGCGGCGACGTGGTTGTGTTCAAGCTGCCCCGGGACAATGAAACCGACTATATCAAGCGGCTTATCGGCCTGCCGGGAGATAAAATCCAGATGATTAACGGCGTGCTGCATGTCAATGGCAAGGCGGTGGAGATGAAACAGGTGGAAGATTTCAGGACCGAGGATGATTATGGCAATGTGCGCCGGGTGCCGCGCTACATGGAAACACTGCCCGGCGGGGTCAAGCATATGATCCTGGATATTGACCCGAACAGCTTTACCGACAACACCCCTGAATTTACAGTCCCCGAAGGGCATTACTTCATGATGGGGGATAACCGGGACAATTCATCCGACAGCCGGGTTCCGGGCGGCGGTGTGGGGTTTGTGCCGTTTGAGAACCTGGTGGGCAAGGCGCAGGTTATATTCTTCTCGATGAAAAAAGATGCGCGGGTCTGGCAAGTCTGGCGCTGGCCCGAATCGCTGCGCTGGGAGCGGATGTTCAAATCCATAAACTGACCGGGTTTGAACATGGCCAAGGCAAAACCGAACCTGAAAACACTTATGGACAAGCTGGGATACGAGTTCCAGGACACGGGCTGTTTGTCCCTGGCGCTGACTCACTCCAGCGCGGCAGATACAACCCGTGGCGAAAGATGGGCCGATAATGAACGGTTGGAATTTTTAGGGGACAGGGTTCTGGGCCTGGTCATCGCGGATATGCTGATGGAGGCCTATCCCAAGGCTCCTGAAGGCGATCTGGCCCGCCGTTTCAATGCGCTGGTGCGCAAGGAAACCTGCGCGGATGTGGCGCGGGAAATCGGTCTGGGTAAATATCTGGTTCTGGGGATGAGCGAGATCCGGGCAGGGGGGCATGCCAAGGAGGCCATATTGGCCGATGCCTGCGAAGCCCTGCTGGCGGCCATATACCGCGATGGCGGGTTTGACGCGGCAAATGACTTTATCCGCCGGCAGTGGAGTCCGCGGCTGGATATGATGGGTGATGTTCCGCGCGATCCCAAAACCCTGCTCCAGGAATGGGTGCAGGCGCGGGCGCTGCCGCATCCGGTTTATGTGCTTACCGGGCGCACCGGCCCGGACCATGCGCCGGTTTTCACCATTGAAGTGCAGATTGAAGGGCTTGCCCCGGCAAGCGGAACCGGTTCGAGCAAGCGGCGGGCAGAACAGGCGGCGGCGCAAAAGGTTCTGGACCGGAAAGGGATTAAATGAACGAAATCACGAAATGCGGATATGCGGCGCTGATCGGTGCGCCAAATGCCGGTAAATCAACACTTCTGAATGCTCTGGTGGGCACTAAAATAGCGATTGTCACCCACAAGGTGCAAACCACGCGGACACGCATTACCGCCATAGCCCTGCACCAGGCCTCACAGATCATCTTTGTTGATACCCCCGGCATATTCAGCCCGCGCCGCCGCCTTGACCGGGCCATGGTGGAAGCCGCCTGGGGGGGGGCCGAAGATGCCGATATCATCGTTGTTCTGGTTGATGTGCGCAAGGGCATAACCGACGAGGTGCGGGTTATCTTGAAGGGGCTCGAAAAAGTCAAACGGCCTGTCTGGCTGGCGCTGAATAAAATCGATACGCTCAGGAAGGATGCGCTTCTGGCGCTTTCAACGCAGCTTTCCGGGCTTTTTGATTTTGCCCATATCTATATGATCTCGGCCCTGGGCGGTGACGGGGTGGAGGATCTGAAAACCGGTCTTGCCGCTGCCATGCCGCAAGGCCCATGGCTCTACCCGGAAGACCAGATTGCCGATCTGCCCCAGCGCCTTTTGGCGGCTGAGGTGACGCGCGAGAAGATATTTTTGCGCCTGCACAAGGAATTGCCATATCATTCAACGGTTGAGACCGAAAACTGGAAACGGCAAAAAGATGGCTCTATCCGTATTGAGCAGGTTATCTATGTTGAACGGGATTCACAAAAGATGATCGTCCTGGGCAAGGGCGGCCAGTCGATCCGGGAGATCGGCCGTCTGGCGCGGGAGGATTTATCCAGGATGCTGGATACAAAGGTGCATCTTTTTCTGTTCGTCAAGGTTCGCCGAGGATGGGGAGATGACCCGGAACGCTATTCCAGCATGGGGCTGACTTTTCCCAAGGGAAAGTGACTTGCGATGCAATGGCAGGATCAGGGTATCATTCTCTCCGTCCGCCGCTTTGGAGAAACTTCGGTTATTCTGGATGTCCTGACCGCCCGCCATGGCCGCCATGGCGGGCTGGTGCGGGGAGGGCGCTCAAAACGCCTGCGGGCAGCGCTGCAACCGGGCAATACGCTTGATGTAAGCTGGCGGGCGCGCCTGGAAGATCACCTTGGAACTTATGGCGCCGAGCTGGTTTGCCCCCGCGCCGCGATTATCATGGATGATCCGGCAGCCCTTGCGGCGCTGTCTTCGTTCTGTGCGCTTTGTTCCTTGCTGAGCGAGCGCGAAGCCCATGATAATCTTTATGGCGCAAGTGTCCTGTTGCTTGATTCCCTGGCCCATGATGCGCATTGGCCGGCACTCATGGCCCGTTGGGAACTTGGGTTGTTGTCAGCCCTTGGCTTTGGCCTTGATCTTTCGCGTTGCGCTGCAAATGGCTCAACCGATGATCTGGTTTACGTCTCGCCCAGGTCAGCCCGTGCGGTAAGCCGGGGCGCGGGGCAGGCATTTTCAGACAGGTTACTGACGCTCCCTGCTTTTTTGACAGGCACAACCACCGGATATCCCGATGAAAAGGATCTGCATGATGCCTTTGTCCTGAGCGGATACTTTCTCGACCGGCATGTTTTTGGACCCCGCGGCCTTACTCCCCCGGATGCACGGCGCCGGATGATCGAAAAAATCGTGCGAATCAAGTGACAACGCACTACCTACTTGCAACATATTCCAACTCCAGCAACCTGTCGGGTTTGGCGCTATCTGGTTTGATGTCGATCAACTTGTCTGCTCTCAAGCGACTCCACTTGAACGCAGGTTGATCTATAATAAGTTTTGCAGGACATGAGAGATTCAAAATCCCATACGCCCCCCATGGAAATGAGCGCACTTATCCATGAAATCGCCCGTCTCAATGGCCAGCTTGTCATGGCCGGGGACCAGCTTATGCGCGGATTTGGCCTCTCCAGCGCCCGGTGGAAAGTCATCGGAGCAGTTCGCAACAGCGGCCGCCCGCAGACGGTGGCCTGGATCGCGCGTCATATCGGCCTGAAACGGCAAGGGGTGCAGCGGATCGCCAATGAGCTTGAGGCTGAAGGGTTTATCCGCATGATTGACAATCCCGATCACAAACGCGCCCGGTTGCTGGAACTCTCGCCCGCCGGGGCGGCGGCCTTCAACGCGGTTATGGCTGAATATGAGATCTGGGCGCAGGATATCATGAAAACAATCCCGGAAGGAGATCTGGACAGGCTCCTGGAGCTTGCCCGTGACCTGCGCTGCAAGCTGGAACAGGGGAAACATCTCCGAAAGGCCCGGAACAGCCCTGAGAATCTCCGGCAGGAGGAAATCGCGACAGGTAGTTTTTCTATGAGGGGCAATGCGGCAAAAACCCCAGTACGCTTGCCCGAGATTGCTCCCTGGCCATAAGCTGGAAAGACCATGGTTTGTTTCGATTCAGATGAAGCCCCAGCCGTGCTATAAGGGCGAATCATGGCAGCAGAAACATTCCCGCCCGATTCTGAGGGTATTGAAAGCATAAATCTCGGTGAGGCGCTTGAAGAGCGCTATCTGGCCTACGCGCTTTCGACCATCATGCACCGGGCCTTGCCCGATGTGCGCGATGGCATGAAGCCGGTGCAACGGCGCATCTTGTTCACCATGCGCTTGCTCAAGCTTGACCCGGCAGCGGGTTTCAAGAAATGCGCCCGGGTCGTGGGCGATGTGATGGGTAAATATCACCCCCATGGCGACCAGTCGATTTATGACGCCATGGTGCGTCTGGCGCAGGATTTCGCGGTTCGCTATCCGCTGGTTGAAGGGCAGGGAAATTTTGGCAATATCGACGGCGACAATGCCGCCGCCATGCGTTACACGGAAGCGCGGCTGACCGAATACGCCAAGGCGCTGTTGGAGCATCTTGACGAAGATACGGTTGATTTTCGCGAAACCTATGACGGGCTGGAATCAGAACCGGTGGTTCTGCCCGCAGCGGCGCCCAATTTGCTGGCCAATGGCGCTGCCGGGATCGCGGTGGGCATGGCAACCAGCATTCCGCCGCATAATGTGGGCGAGCTTTGCGATGCGGCGCTGCATCTCATCAAGTACCCCAATGCGGGAATTGAAAAACTGGTGGAATTCGTGCCGGGGCCGGATTTTCCCACCGGTGGGATTATCACCGAACCTAAAGAATCAATCATCGAGGCCTATAAAACAGGCAAGGGCGGTTTTCGCCTGCGGGCGAAATGGGAGCGCGAGGATATCGGGCGCGGCGGCTACGTGATCGTGATTACGCAAATGCCCTATCAGGTGGCCAAGTCGCGCCTGATCGAGAAGATCGCTGAAATGATGCTGGCGAAAAAGCTCCCGCTTCTGGGTGATATCCGCGATGAATCGGCGGAAGATATACGCCTTGTCCTGGAGCCTAAAAGCCGCAGTGTAAACCCGGTTTTACTGATGGAATCCCTGTTCAAAATTACCGATCTTGAAGTCCGGGTTCCTCTCAACATGAATGTTCTGAGTCTTGGGCAGATCCCCAATGTGCTCAATTTGCGCGAGGTACTGCGCCAATGGCTGGACCATCGCCAGATCGTGCTGATCCGCCGGACCAATTACCGGCTGGAAAAAATTGACCACCGCCTTGAGGTCTTGGGCGGTTATCTGGTGGCCTATCTCAATCTTGACGAGGTAATCCGCATCATCCGGTTTGAGGACCGGCCAAAGCAAAAGCTGATGAGCACTTTTGAGCTCACGGATATTCAGGCCGAAGCCATCTTGAACATGCGCCTGCGCGCCCTGCGCAAGCTTGAAGAGCTGGAGATAAAACGCGAGTTTGATGAACTGACCGCCGAACGTGAAGAATTGCGCGCCCTGGTGGGGTCTGATGAGTTGCAATGGAAAACCATTGCCGGGGAGATTCGCAAGACCCGCAAGGCGTTTGGCAAGACTACGGCGCTAGGTGAACGGCGCTCGCAATTCGCCAAGGCCCCGGAGGCTTCAGATCTTGACCTGGAACAGGCGATGATCGAGAAAGAGCCAGTGACGATCATCTGTTCTGAAAAAGGCTGGATCCGCACCTTGCGCGGTCATCTGGACGATACTTCAAAAATCAGCTTCAAGAAGGGCGACAGCGCCCGGTATACACTCCACGCCCAGACTACCGACAAGCTGATTCTGCTGGCCACAAATGGCAAGTTCTTCACCATCGCGGTATCCTCCCTTCCGGGCGGGCGCGGGCATGGCGAACCGGTGCGGCTGATGGTGGATATCGGCAAGGATCAGGATATAACGGCGCTGTTCGTGCATAAACCGGGGCGCAAACTGCTCATTGCCTCAACCGCCGGGAACGGCTTTATCGTGGCCGAAGATGATGTCATCGCCAATACCCGCAAGGGCAAACAGGTTTTGAACGTCAAGGCGCCAGATGAGGCGCTTGTCTGCACGCCCGCGAAGGGCGATCATGTAGCGGTGATTGGCGAGAATCGCAAGCTTCTCATATTCCCGGTCGAACAGCTTAACCAGATGACCCGCGGGCGCGGCGTAAGATTGCAAAAATACAAGGATGGCGGCCTTTCCGACGCCAAGACCTTTGATGCCGAAGACGGGTTGACCTGGATAAATGCAGGCCGCACTTTTACCGTCAAGGGCTTTGCCGACTGGCTCGGAAATCGCGCCCAGGCTGGCCGCATGCCGCCAAACGGATTTCCCAAAAGCAACCGCTTTGGCTGTGGCCTGTAGGCCTCTTCCAGGCTCTTCCGGAAAAGTGGGAACTGGCTTTTTCCGATAAGAATTGCAGTAAAAACAAGGAGTCAGAGCTTGGTTTTGATTCAATTAAAACCGGAAGTGCTCTAGGCGCTTTCGGTATTTATCATTTTCCAAACGCGGGAGGGGTGGCTCCCCGGGCCGGACTCGAACCAGCGACCCAGCGGTTAACAGCCGCTTGCTCTACCAACTGAGCTACCGGGGATCACGAATGCTTGTGCTCGTGCATTGGTGTGCAGCCTATACCAGAAGGCGAAGGCAATTGCCAAGCCCCAAATTAAAGATAAAATCCGGTTCTTGTGTTTTTGTGGATGTTTACCCACCTTTTGGGAACAAGGAGCAATAATAAGGACGCGCATAATGTCAACGATCAGACTGGGAAACCGGACTTTCAGATTGCCGCAATCGCGCTTTGCCCGGATCCTGATCGGTGTATTGCTGGTAATAGGCGGGATTTTGGGTTTTTTGCCCATACTGGGCTTCTGGATGATTCCCCTTGGGTTTTTCGTGCTGTCTCTTGACCTGCCACTGGTGCGGCGCTGGCGGCGGCGCTGGCAGGTGAAATATGCCCGCTGGCGCAGGGGAAACTTGCCCGAAGAAAAAACCTCTGAAGAAAAACAATAAAATGGAGGCCACGCCCAGAATCGAACTGGGGTATACGGATTTGCAGTCCGCTGCGTCACCACTCCGCCACGTGGCCTCTTGATGAAAGTCACGAATTCGTGAATTCCATCTTCCTATAGCAAACACGAAACCAATCAACAACCGCTTTGCGCGACAAAAATACAACCATGCTTTAATTTATCGCCCAATACCTGTGAAAATTCTAATATTTTTTTGAATGCCAGTGCATTCATGGATATAGTGGGAAACCGAGCGGGGTGGTGTTCATTCCGTTTTGTGGAATTCTGCAAGGCAAGTTTCTTTTTTCAGAAATATTCCGGGATGTTAGGGAGAGTTTTTTCATGAATGATATGAGTGCCGCACGCACCAATATGGTAAACTCCCAGGTAGCGACCAACAAGGTGACGGAAAAAAAAATACTGGCCGCCATGCTGGATATACCGAGGGAGCAGTTTCTTCCTGCCTCGCAACAGGCGGCGGCTTATATAGATCAGGATGTTATTATTGATGAGCAAAACGAGGATGGCCCAGAGCGTTACCTGATGGAGCCCATGCCATTTGCCCGTTTGCTTCAGGCGGCGGATATTTCTCCATCGGATGACGTGCTCGACATCGGATGTGGAACCGGATATTCAGCAGCTGTTATCGGAAGTCTGGCGAGCAGTGTCATTGCATTGGAAAGCCATGGAAAGCTGGCTGATACTGCGGCGGAAAACCTTTCGGATCTGAGCATTGACAACGCGGTCATCATTACAGGCCCCCTGGCAAAAGGATACCCGGATGAGGGGCCCTATGATGTCATCATCATTGAAGGCGCGGTGGACTTCATTCCGGAAATTCTTTTCGATCAGCTCAAGGCGGGAGGGCGCCTTGCAACCATTGTGAAGGAAGAAATGATCGGGCACGCAACAGTTTACACCAAAACGGCTACGGGCATCACCAGCCGCATCATTTTTGATGCGAATGTAAAATGTTTACCCGGTTTTGAAGCGGGAAGAAAATTTAAGTTTTAGGCTTTCTCAAGGATTAAGCGCTTTCAATCTGGCAAATGCGGCGAGATCTGTTTCGTCTGACACGGATTTTCTTGCGAAGCTGATGGGAACTGAATGGTAAAAGGTATTATCAAGTTGTATTTGTACTCTGTAAAAAACGCTGAATCGCGCCATGCAAACACGCAAAACATGGCGAGGCCATTTGGGACTCTGTTTGGAGTTGCAATTATTGCCATAGCCATAACCTGTTCAGGACTTGATCCGCTAAAGGCAGAAACCCTGAAATCGGCACTTGCTTCTGCCTATATGAACAACCCGGAGTTACGCGCAGAACGGGCCCGGCAACGGGCAACAGACGAGGGGGTTCCTCAAGCCCTTTCCGGCTGGCGGCCAATTATCAGCGGGACTGGCGATCTTGGGAAATCACGCAGCAAGAGCTGGGGAGGAGCCGGTTCAACGGTTACCCGCCTTGATCCGCGCGGTTTTGGCATCAGCATAACCCAGCCGATTTTTAATGGCATGCGCACGGTAAACGGCGTGAAACAGGCCGAAGCCGGTGTATTGGCAGGCCGTGAAGCCTTGCTCAATGTCGAGCAGAATATCCTGCTCTCGTCGATAACGGCTTATCTGGATGTTTTGCGCGATACGGCGATCTTGCGCCTTCGCCGCAACAACCACACGGTTTTAAGCGCTCAATTGCGTTCCACGCGAGCGCGCTTTGACGTTGGGGAATTGACCCGTACAGATGTTGCCCAGGCCCGGGCCCGGGTTAGCGGCGCACTTTCGGAGGTCAATGCCGCAAGAGCCAACCTGGCGAGCAGCCGGGCGGTTTTCCGCCAGAATATCGGGCATGCGCCCGGCTCCTTGCGTTATCCCCGCTCAATCGCGCCAAAATTGCCGCGCAGCAAAAAGCAAGCCTATCAGATCGCCATGAGCGAACACCCGGCCATTCTGGCCTCGGCGCACACGGAAGAAGCCGCTCGTCATGAAATCAAGGTGAAGAGAGGCGAGCTTTACCCGACGATTTCAGCCGAAGCGGCGTATTCGCGGCGCTGGGAGCCTTCATCGGTTACCCGCAAATCCTCATCGGCAAGCATTACCGGGCGCCTTACGATCCCGCTTTATCAAGGGGGGTCAGTGTATTCACGTTTGCGACAAGCCAAGCATACCCATGCCCAGAGGAGTCTTGAACTGGACAAGACCCGCGCTGCGGTTCGAGCTTCGGTTTCATCCGCCTGGGAGGGGCTGAGCGCGGCCCGGGCGCAGATCGTTGCGGCGCAGCAGCAGGTGCGGGCAGCAAGAATTGCGCTTAACGGGGTGCGCCAGGAGGCCAAGGTTGGGCAAAGGACCACGCTTGATGTGCTGAATGCCCAGCAAGAGCTTCTGGATGCCAATGTGTCTCTGGTGCTCTCTGAACGCAATGCAACGGTTGCGGCCTATTCGCTTCTTTCGGCCATCGGCCGGTTAAACGCCCGATACCTTGCCCTGCCGGTAAAAATTCATGATCCTGCCGTGAATTACAAGCGGGTTCGCAAGCAATGGTTCGGAGCCAAGGTCATCAAAAACGATTGACCGTGGTCGAATCAGAAATTTTCTGTCAGAAATAAGCAGTTTCGTGTCTGCAATAAGTAAAAAATAAGGTATTACCTGTAGGCATAGGGTAAGTTTGGCGGAACGGTTAGATGAGCAGCAACACAAATCAGGCAGCAGATCCTAGCATGGAGGAAATCCTGGCCTCCATCAGGCGTATCATTTCCGATGACGATGCGCCTGAAGAGGTTGCGCCCGAGGCCAAGGCTGAACCAGTAGCCGTTCCCGAGCCGGAAGCTGAGCCTGAAGAGGTCATGGATGACGCCAACTCCGATATTGATGCCATGCTGGCGGATATGGAAGCGGAGGAAAACGAGGCTGGTGATAATGTCACGGCCATGACGGATTTTGAGACTGCCCCGGAGCCTGAAGACGATGATGATATCTTTGATTTAACAGATATTGTCGAGGATGAAGGTGAAGTCGAAGACAAACCCGAAGCCGTGCATGGCAAGGCTCTCGTTGGGGTGGAAGATCAGGATTTATGCTTTGATGACCCGCCCGAGACCAAGGCTGAACCAGTTGAACGCCCTGCGCCTGTTCCCCCATCGCAACCCTCCGAAGGGCTGCTCTCACCAGATGCCGCGGCTGATGCCTCAGCAGCTTTTGGCGTGCTGGCCAATACGATTCTAACAAGCTCGGGAAATTCCCGAACCCTTGAGGATCTGGTGCAGGATTTGCTGCGCCCGATGCTCAAAAGCTGGCTTGATGCCAACTTGCCCCCGCTTGTGGAGCGCCTCGTGCGTGAAGAAATTGAGCGTGTAGCCCGTCAGGGCCGCTGATTTTTCGTATCTTCTCTCAAGACCGCAGCCGTTTTTCTGTGTATTGACATGGAAGGTGAGTTGCGATCTACACAGACAAACTTCAATTCAACAGAAAAAAGCCACCCCATGCTTGAGAAAACCTTTAATCCTGCTGAAGCCGAACACCGTATTTATAAAGATTGGGAAGAATCCGGCGCATTTAAATGCAGCCAGCCGGACCGCGCCGAAACCGAAACCTATTGCATCGTTATTCCGCCGCCTAATGTCACCGGCTCCTTGCATATGGGGCATGCGCTCAACAATACGATTCAGGATATTCTCATCCGCTACAAGCGCATGTGCGGGCTGGATGTTTTATGGCAGCCGGGCATGGACCATGCAGGCATTGCCACGCAAATGGTGGTGGAACGCCAGCTTGATGCGGCGGGCGAGCCGGGACGGCGCGAGATGGGACGTAAGGCGTTTGTCAAGCGGGTCTGGGAATGGAAGGCGGAATCGGGCGGAACCATCATCAACCAGCTCAAGCGCCTCGGGGCTTCGTGCGACTGGAGCCGCGAGCGCTTCACCATGGATGAAGGGCTTTCCGAGGCGGTTTTGAAGGTCTTTGTCGAGCTTTACAATGACGGGCTGATCTACAAGGACAAGCGCCTTGTGAACTGGGACCCGAAATTGCTCACCGCGATCTCGGATCTTGAGGTCATCCAGACCGAGACCAAGGGACATCTGTGGCATTTCAAATATCCGGTCAAGGGCGAGGAGGGGCGTTTCATCACCGTCGCCACGACACGCCCGGAGACCATGCTCGGGGACACGGCGGTAGCGGTCTCTGGCGATGATCCGCGCTATACCGATCTTGTTGGCAAGACCTGTATTTTGCCGCTGGTGGGGCGCGAGATCCCGATCGTGGCCGATGAGCACGCCGACCCGGAACAAGGCTCAGGCGCGGTGAAGATCACCCCGGCGCATGATTTCAACGATTTTGAAGTGGGGCGGCGGCATGACCTGGAGATCATCAATATCCTTGATGAACATGCTTGCCTCAATGATGCGGTGCCGGAAAAATATCGCGGGCTTGACCGTTACAAGGCGCGCGAGGTGGTGCTGGCTGACATGGAAAATCTGGGCCTGATCGAGAAGATCGAGGATCACGAACACACGGTGCCTTACGGGGACCGCTCCAATGTGGTGATCGAGCCTTGGCTCACGGATCAGTGGTATGTCAATGCCGAAGAACTTGCCAAACCGGCGATCAAGGCTGTGGAAGAAGGCGATACCGTCTTTGTACCCAAGAACTGGGACAAGACCTATTTTGAATGGATGCGCAATATCCAGCCCTGGTGCATCTCTCGGCAACTCTGGTGGGGACACCAGATCCCAGCCTGGTACGGGCCCGATGGTGAAGTGTTCGTGGCGCATAACGAGGATGAGGCCCAGGAGCTTGCCCATGCCCATTATGGCCGCCCGGTTTCGCTGGAGCGGGATTCAGACGTGCTTGATACATGGTTTTCTTCCGCCTTGTGGCCGTTTTCAACCCTTGGATGGCCGCAGGAGACCAGGGAGTTGGAGCGGTTTTATCCGACCAATGTGCTGGTCACCGGCTTTGATATCATCTTTTTCTGGGTTGCCCGGATGATGATGTTCGGGCTGCATTTCATGAAGCAGGTGCCGTTTGACACGGTTTATATCCATGCCCTTGTGCGCGATGAAAAGGGCGCCAAGATGTCAAAATCCAAGGGCAATGTGATCGACCCGCTGGAGCTTGTGGATGAATACGGGGCCGATGCGGTGCGCTTTACGCTCGCCGCCATGGCCGCGCAAGGCCGCGATATCAAGCTGGCGAAATCGCGTGTTGAGGGGTATCGCAATTTTACCACCAAGTTGTGGAATGCGGCGCGCTTTGCCGAGATGAACGAATGTTTTGATACTGGCGATTTTGACCCGGTAGGGGCGCGCCAGACGGTAAACCGCTGGATTGCCGGCGAGCTTGAGCGGACGGCAAAACTTGTGACGCAAGGCATTGAAACACATCGTTACAACGAAGCTGCCAGCGCCATTTACCGCTTTGTTTGGAACGTGTATTGCGACTGGTATCTGGAGCTGGTCAAGCCGCTTCTTGGCGGGGATGACGAAGCGGTTCGCACCGAGACCCGCGCCATGACCGGCTGGGTCTTGACCCGGATCTTGCAACTCCTGCATCCTTTCATGCCATTTATGACCGAAGAGCTGTGGCCGCAAATGGGGACGCGTAAAACCGCGCTCATCATGGCGCCATGGCCCAAACCTGAAGGGCTGAGCGATGCTGATGCCGATGCCGAGATGGAATGGCTGATCCGGCTTGTTTCGGCGGTGCGCTCGGTGCGCTCGGAAATGAATATCCCGGCGGGGATGAAAATCCCGCTCGTTGTTACCGGGGCCAATGAGGTTTCGGTGTTGCGCGTTTCCAACCAGGGCGGGGCGCTGCAACGCCTTGCCCGTTTATCCAGCCTGGTTATTTCCGAAAACGTGCCGGACGGTTCTGTCCAGATTGTTCTGGATGAGGCCACCCTTGCCATTCCGCTGCATGGGGTCATTGACATTGAAGCTGAATCCCGGCGGCTGGAGAAGAAAACCACTGATCTGAAAGATGAAATCAGCCGCCTTGACAAAAAACTGACGAATGAGAACTTCACCTCCCGCGCCCCGGCCCATGTGGTGGAAGCCCAGCGCGCCCGCCGCGAAGAGGCGGTCTCCTCTCTGGCCAAGCTGGAATCGGCGCTGGAGCGTCTGCAAGGCGCCGCGAAGTGATCGTCGCAAGCTGGAATGTCAATTCCATCAAGGCGCGCCTGCCCAATGTTCTGGAGTGGCTGAAACAGCGCGCGCCGGATATTGCCTGCTTGCAGGAAATCAAGTGCATTGACGCGAACTTCCCGGCGCAAACCTTTGAAGAGCTTGGATATAACGTCGCCGTACATGGACAAAAAACCTATAATGGCGTGGCCATTCTCTCCAAGCGCCCCTTTGACGAGATCGTGCCCCGGCTGCCCGGGGATGAAAGCGATGAGCAGGCGCGGTATTTGGAAGCCGTGGTTTCAACTGATACAGGCATATTGCGCGTGGCTTGCATGTATCTTCCCAACGGGAACC